>CAZGJW010000018.1:0-33182 GCA_964525675.1 uncultured Spirochaetota bacterium | reverse complement strand
TAGGGGCATTTTTTTATCTGAATGCCCAAAAAAATATTCATGCGTCAGAGCTGGGTTTTTACCTAAAGTATGTAATATTACGGCAATGTAGTATAATATAGTCATTTGTATTCGAAATTCTGGTACAAAATGCCAGAATTCTAATGAATAAAACCATACATTATGTAATATCAAATGAGGAGGGAACATAAACATGCAATTCAACTACTACATGCCAACACGCATACTGTTCGGCCCGGGGACTTTGAAGGAACTTGCAACGACCCCCCATCTTCCGGGTAAAAAAGCGCTTGTCGTTATCGGCGGCACCGGAGCTATGAAAAAGCACGGCTACCTCGACCGGGTGCTCGGCTATCTCGGACAAAACGGTGTTGAGACGGTTGTATACGACAAAATTCTACCGAATCCAGTATCAGAACACGTGGATGAAGGGGCAGCGGTTGCGCGGGAACAGAAATGTGATTTTATTCTCGGGCTCGGCGGAGGGAGCACCATCGATTCCTCAAAGAGTATTGCCGTTATGGCGAAAAACCCCGGAACCTACTGGGATTACCTGGGAGCGGGTAGCGGTGGAGGAAAAGAGGTGGCATACGGCGCGCTCCCGATTGTCGCAGTCACCACAACAGCAGGCACCGGTACTGAAGCCGACCCCTGGACCGTTATCACAAAAAGTGAAACTAAAGAGAAGATCGGATGGGGAAACGATTACACCTTTCCTTCACTTTCGATCGTTGATCCCGAGCTCATGATCAGTGTGCCACCCAAGACAACAGGTTTCACTGGAATGGATGCCTTTTTCCACGCGTCTGAGGCCTACCTCGCCCTTTCCCACCAGCCTGCAAGCGATCATCTGGCTCTCGAAGCCATCGGTCATATTGCGCGAAACCTGCCTGTGGCAGTGAAAGAGCCCGGTAATCTCGAAGCGCGTACCAGCATTGCGTGGGCGAATACCGAAGCAGGAATCTGTGAGTCTCTTTCATCGTGCATCTCGCACCATTCACTCGAGCACGCGATCAGCGCATTTTACCCGGAGGTGCCGCACGGCGCGGGGCTTACCGCACTTTCAATCGCCTATTTCTCATGGGTTGCTAAAAAAAATCCAGCCCGATTCGCCGATATGGCCGTTGCCATGGGGGAGGATGTGCAGAGCCTGCCAGAGGAGAAGAAGGCATTTGCATTTATTACGGGATTGAAAAAGTTGATAAAAAACGCAGGACTCGAAAAAGATACATTGGCCGCATTCGGCGTCAGGAAAGAGGATTTCCCGAAGCTCGCTGAAAATGCATACTATACCATGGGCGGCCTTTTTGATGAAACACCCGCTAAAATGGAAAAGAAAGATGTGGTGGCAATATACGAGCGCGCCTATTCTGGAAAATAGAATAACCCGGTCGGCTGGCCCATTCAGCCTCAATTATATAATGCTGCGTAAAGGTACCGGTAGATTTCAGCCGTTTTCTGGTATGGACGTCAATTTGTAAGTCCCGCGATTGCCGCGCCAATCAATGACGCGTTGTCGATTTGCGTGAACTCGTAAAACCTATCCTTACCATCAACGAGAAACCGGCGTATAAAACAATTTATTCTCTCCTTCAGTGTGACAAGCCCGTGGAACATGGATCCGTCCGCAGTAATGCAGACCGGACTGCATGGATTGCTTCCCCCGCCCCCCTTTAAAACAACGGAGGACAGGTTAACAGCTGTCAGCTTGGCGGCCCGTACTATTAGCTGGTCAATGAGGTAGAAAAGTGTCACCCTGTCATCCTCGTTCCGAATCCCATCGCCCAGGACTGTCGTCTTTTCATAGGGATATCGCAGAAAACGGGTGATTTCAGAGGAGTTCAATATCGGTATCCCCTCGAGTACTCCGACGAATTCCTTTGTAAAGACACCATCTGCTGCAGCACATCTCATGGTGTGGAGGGTGAGCATCCCGAAATAGGCGCCCGATATCATCTTCTCGAAGGTGGCACCTCCCGGGTCCACCGTTGTTTTGTCGAACTCGAGATCCACACGCCCCCGGGGCCCCCTGCCGAAACCGCCGGACTCGACATTGATTATCTGATTCCTACCCGGATCGAGACCATAGACCTTTGTGATATTACGGTTTTTTTCGATATAACAGCTGTTTGTGCCTGTGCCGAGTATGAATCCGATATAACTGTCGAAGAACCTGCCTGCCGTCGCTGATTTACCGGCAAGTAACGTTGCCGTGGTGTCGTTGAGTAGTACGAGTTGCAGTTCTTCAGCCAAGCCTCTTCGCCTCAATTCGCCCAGAAGATTCTCTCCGATCAGTTCGCCGACCACCTCTTCGGCTTTCACCTCTTTCGTAAAATGGGTAAGCCTTCCATCCCTGTTTGGAAGAATCTCAGCCGGGTAGGAGAAACAGAAGCCGATTCTGTTGCTCGAGCCCATAACATCCCGCACATAATCGGCAATTGTCTGAAAGAACTCCTGTTTACCGAGTTCCCTCTCGACGCCCGGCATCCTGAACTTCTTGAATCTTTCAATAACAGGTTGCCCGTTCCCGTCGAAATAGACAGTCGCAACCCTGAAATTCGTTCCCCCTGCATCGAGTGCAATAACCGGTTTGTTTAAAGGGATTTCTTTCTCTGCATCGATATAGGTAGGGATCATCTGCAGGCTGCTGGCTTTTCCTGAAAGCCCCCTTTCCATTTCATCGATAAAACTGCTGCAGTACATATCCATATCGATATTCTCATGATACATCCCATTTTCCTGCAGAAATCCAACCACCCGTTTCTTCCGACTGTCCATAACAACCTCCGTTTGTGACACAATGTACGCCCCAATTTCCGGGAGCCAGTCGCCATTAATTCAATTGACATTTACTCTTCTTGAAATTATTCTATGTCAATTATGCAGTTTACGGTAGTGCCAGTATCAAATAATATATATTTAAGGAGAAGAATATGAAAAAAACAGTAATTATTTTCTTAGCCCTTGCTTTTCTTACAGCAACCGGGGTTTTCGCAAGCGGGGAGAAGCAGGAGGTAAAAAAGGACATTATCGGTATTTCCAAGATCGTCTCCCACCCGGCGCTCGATGCAGTCGAACAGGGAATACAGGATCAGCTCAAAGACATGGGCTATGATCTCGAATATGATCTGCAGAATGCGAACGGCGAGGTAAGCACCGCGGCATCGATAGCAAACAAGTTCAAATCCGAGCATGTCAGAATTGCCGTCGGCATCGCAACACCCACCGCACAGGCGCTTGCAAACGCGCTTAAGGATATTACCGTTGTGTATTCCGCAGTCACTGACCCGGTCGATGCAGGTCTCGTCGACTCTTTCGATAAAGGTGGAAAGAACATCACCGGCGTGTCTGACATGACACCGGTCCGTGATCAAATCGAATTCCTCAACCGCATCAAAAAGATAAACAGGCTCGGCCATGTGTACAGCAGCAGTGAAGCCAATGCTGTCCGGCTTGCCGGCATGGCAAAAGAGGCATGCGATGCGCTCGGCATAGAGTTCGTCGAGTCGACGGTCACCAACTCTTCGGAGGTAAAGCAGGCGACACAGGCAATTATAAACAGGGTTGACGGAATATACGTAAGCACGGACAACACCGTTGTTTCAGCGCTTGCGGCGCTCACCGAAGTGGCGCTCGAAAACGGGGTCCCGGTTATGTCGGCCGACCCGAGCTCCGCAGAAAAGTTCGATGTGCTTGCAGCATGGGGATTCGACTACTATAAAATGGGACGCGCGACAGGCCGCCTGATCGCCGAGCTTTTGGAAGGTGCAAAACCCGAGGATATTCCGACCCGATTCATGACTGACCCGTCGGATATCGACCTGCTCATCAATCTCGATGTGGCGAAAAAACTCGGCCTCAGCTTTCCTCAGGATGTAATAGACAGTGCGAGCAAAATTGTCGAAAACGGAACACTTAAAACAAAGTAAAGGCCCTAATCCGGGATACAGGGCAATTGCAGCCGGATATAATGTTTTTGTACCTGTACAATTAAAACCCCGTCGTTTTGTATGAGCGGCGGGGCTTTGAAAATACCGCCTGTACGCGGCTGTATTGAAACCAAACGCATCCGGACAGCTCCAGTTTATCTCCCGACCCGGTGGGGCTCAAGGCATTCGCATGATTGAAGGCATACTCGTAGAAGGTCTTATATACGGGATCGTCTCGCTAGGGGTATTTATTACTTTCAGAATACTGGACTTTCCCGATCTTACCGTTGACGGCTCTTTCCCCCTCGGTGCGGCCATCATGGCCATTCTCATCACGAACGGAGCGAACCTCTGGCTCGCGCTTTTCATCTCCCTCGGGGGAGGGGTGCTTGCCGGGGTGGTAACCGCCGTTATCCACAACAAGCTGAAAATACCAAGCCTCCTCGCCGGTATACTCACAATGACCATGCTGTACTCGATCAACATACGTGTTTTAGGCAACAAGGCGAACCTCCCCCTGCTCAAGCAGGAAACAATACTGACAAAGGTAACCTCGATAGCAGGCGGCAGGGACGAGTATGCCGTACTTATTTTTTTCATCGTTGTCACAGTAGTTATCCTTGGTATATTTATTGTTTTCTTCCATACCGATTTAGGGCTCACTTTAGGGGCTCTCGGGAACAACGAACAGATGGTTATCTCCCAGGGAGCAAATCCTGAGATTCTCAAAATGATCGGTGTCGGCATATCTAACGGGCTGGTTGCAGTATCCGGCGCATTTGCGGCGCAGTATCAGGGATTTGCCGATATCAGTCTAGGTCAGGGTATCATTATCTCGGGACTCGCCTCCGTTATGATCGGAGAGTTTCTCATACGCTCGAACAGGATCGGCTTGCTCGGCCTGCGCGCGATTCTCGGATCGATACTCTTCAAGGGGATCATGTATGCCGGACGCTACTACGGATACTACATACATATGACTCCCAATGACCTCAAGCTCATTACGGGCGTGCTCATCATTCTGTCACTGGTGCTTACCAAGTTCAGGAGCATCAGGGTAAAGAAGCGGACATTCCTATGATAAAACTGCAGAACGTAACAAAGGTATTCAATGAGGGAACCCCGAACGAAACGGTCGCGCTCAGGAACATCTCTCTCCACGTGCGTGACGGCGATTATATCACCATCATCGGCAGCAACGGAGCGGGAAAGACGACCCTGTTCAACCTCATCACCGGAACGTTTCCCCCGACAGAGGGAAAGATATTCGTCAGAGACCAGAACGTAACGCGCCACCCTGAATACAGGCGCGCAAAGTATATCGGGCGTATCTTTCAGGACCCCCTTCTCGGAACCGCATCGAACATGAGCCTGGAGCACAACATGATGATCTGTTACAAAAAGGGGTTCAAGGGCCTGAAAATAAGCCTCAACCATAAAATGAGGGGGTACTTCAAACAGCAGCTTGTCCAGCTCGAGATGGGACTCGAGGAGAGGATGAAGGAAAACGTGATGCTCCTCTCAGGCGGACAGAGGCAGGCGCTTACCCTGCTCATGATGGTGCTCTCCAGGCCAGAGCTGATCCTCCTTGATGAGCATACCGCGGCCCTTGACCCCAAGAACGCCCAGATCGTGCTCGATCTCACCACCAGGTTCATCGGTGAGTACAAACTGACCACCATTATGATAACACACAACATGAGCCAGGCCATCGCCTACGGCAACCGCCTCCTCATGATGGACAGCGGAGAAATCATTCTCGATGTCGAAGGAAAAGAAAAAGAGAGACTGACTGTAGAAAAACTGATAAAGAAATTTCACGAAATACGCCATAAAACCTTCGAAACCGACGAGGTTCTGCTCTCCGGGGATGCGTAAGGCCTCTCGATGTACCGCAGCACTGCTCAAGACGATGTCGCTTAATCCAGTATATCGGGCCTTGCGAATAGCAGCGGTAAAGCATTCGGTCAGCGATGCGCAGAAATTTTATTGACTTAGTCCATAGCTTAGTTTATTATATGTGCAAGGGAGAAAAACCATGTTTGTACAGGTTAATATTCATGAAGCTAAAACTCATCTTTCCAGTTTGATCAACCGCGTCAGTACCGGCGAGGAAATAACTATTGCAAAAGCAGGAAAACCCGTTGCCCGGATAGTACCCATCGAAAGAAAAATTACGAAAAGGGTTCCCGGTAGTGCAAAAAATAGGGTTATCATTTCAGATAATTTTGATGCACCTCTTCCCGAAGAAATCCTTACCGGCTTTGAAAAATGAAAGTTCTTATCGACACCCATGTTTTCTTATGGTGGATAACCGATAGTCCAAAGTTATCGGAAAACGCCAGAAAAACAATAGCCAGCTCAAAAAACCAGGTATATGTAAGTGCAGCCTCCGGTTGGGAAATATCGATAAAGGCGTCTATCGACAGACTGACCCTGCCTGAAAGTCCAGAAAAGTTTGTTCCGGAACAGCTGCGGGTAAATGCATTTTCTCAGCTTCCGATAGAACTTTATCATGCACTCTACACAATTCGTCTGCCCCGCCATCACAGAGACCCATTTGACCGTATTCTCATTGCACAGAGCATCCTGGAAAAAATGTCGCTCGTTACAAAAAATGAAACATTCAGTAAGTATGATGTTGATATACTCTGGTAATCAGGGGATACGTTATTTTCCGTAAGCAGGCCTGTTTTAGCACCACGTTCATATACGACAGGTATGTCATAGAGACCAGATTCACTGAAATAGCAGTGGCTTCAATCCAGAACGAGCCCTTCAACACGGCTGCGAAGCTCCCTGAACTTCCGATAGGCTTCATCATAGCTCTGCTTCATCGCAGTTCTCGGCTCATACACATGACGTATCTTCGTTATTTCGAGGATGTCTCCGGATGACGAAAATACTCCCGATCCAAGCCCTGCAAGAAATGCAGCACCCAGGCACCCCGCTTCCGTCACATCGGTCGTTTCAACCGGTAGTCCCGTAATATCCGCCTTAAGCTGCATCCAGCGCTCCGACCGTGCCCCGCCCCCGACCGCCCGGAGCTTTTTTATTCGAAAACCCGCAGCAGCAAGAGATTCCAGGTTAACCCTGACCTCGTAGCATATACAGTCGAGGACCCCCTTTATGATTTCAGAACGGTCCGTGTCGAGCGTCAGTCCGAATACAGTTCCCCGCTGGTTTGGATCCAGCCAGGGGGTGCCGGAGCCTGCAAAGTAGGGCATGACAAAAATGCCTGAAGGGCAGTCAGGCGTCGAGTCTATCATTATTTCATAGGGACTTCCCCCCTGTGATTTCGCTTCCTGTTCTTCGACAGCACCGAGAGTATCCCGGTACCAGCGGAGAATAGCACCCGATGTGGTGACATAGGCAAGTGTACTGAAAAGACCCTCAATAATATAAAAACCGAGCCCGTGATTGCCCTCGAGCAGTGCCGAATCCGGCCTGTACGTATCGGTAATAGCGGTAATGCCCTCGAGAGTACCGACTGATAGCGCCACACTTTCAGTGTCAAGGAGTCCTGCACCGAGCGCACAGCAGCACTGGTCAAACCCGCCTGCGATAACGGTTGTTCCTCCGTTAAGACCGAGAATGCCAGCCCCGTTCTCTTTGAAGACAACCGCCTTGGCTCCCGTCGTCCCGATATCCAGGCCGAGTAGGCTCATACCCTGCCCTCCCATCCAATGCCGAGCTATACTATTACACAGTATCTCTCTATACCCGATTAACAACCTTTACTGTTTGCAAAAATATTTACAGATGTATAGCATAACTCTTGTGAAAAAAAACACAATACAATATTGTATAAATTTGAAAATGAAAATAGGAGGGAAAGGATGCAGTCTCTTAAACTAGAGGTGCTGGACCAACATTTTTCAATACACCGCTTTGAGCCGTCTACTGAAGTTCCAAAAAAAGTTTTTAAGAGCGGCTTCTTTGCGGTCTGCAGGACCGATGAAGAGCTTTCGGTTGTCTGCCCTGCATCATTGGTGCTCGTGGGAAGCAAGTGCAACACTGGATGGGCGGGTATCAAAATCGTCGGGCCGCTCGACCTCGACGAGGTTGGTGTTCTGGCTGGTGTATTACGGATTTTGTCCGTATACAGAATCAGCATTTTGGCGGTTTCGACCTATGATACGGACTATATATTCGTAAAGGCCCTCAATTTGAAAAGAGCTGTTTCCGCCCTGAAAAACGCCGGGTATAAATTCATGTAAAAACCCGTTCTTCACACCCTTCCCCATTATCTGACCTACTTCTATACCGCGGTGCCCCGAAGTGTGTCAACCCAGTGCACGGCAGCAACACCGGTTGCATCGGCTATCTGGGTGCGGCAGTCAAACCCGCAAGCCACTACTGCAGTTTCGGGCGGCTTTTTTCGAATTACAGGAAAAAGCCTCTCCTCGCCGATTTTCATCGACAGGTCGCAGTGTCCCCGCGCATACCCGTAAAATCCTATATTGCCGCAGCAGCCCGCATCCAACAGCTCTGCATCCATATCGGGCACCTGGTCGAGCACATACTTCATTGAATCGGCTCCGGAAAGTGCCTGCCTGTGACTGTGCACATGAATAATGATAGAATCAAACGGGGAGCTAAATCCGCAGATGATGCTGCCGCTTTTAATTTTTTCTGCAATAAAATCATCAATCATCACCACGTTCTTCTTTATACTGGCGGCAAATGTTTCATCTTCGATGAGGTCCGGAAGGTCATCAACAAGAGCCGACCAGCAGCCAGGCTCACACACGACTACCGGAATACCCTGCTGAATAAAGCTCTCGAGTCTGCGGAGTGTCTTTTCACCCTCCTTCTTTGCATCTCTCAAAAAACCGGCGTCTATCTTTGGCCGCTGCCGGAGTCCGACGATCGGTAAAAAATAGGCAAGTGAACTTCCAAACTTTAACAATTAAAACCGGCACTTGCCTAATGGTTTTTACCTCTAGAATGTAATTACAAGTAATTGTAACAGTAGAGATAGTCAGCTTTGCATGAAATTCTGGTACAAAAAATCGTAATTTTAATGGATAAAACCATAAATTGAGGAATTCGCCTTTTAACTGCGCCATATCGACATTGCTCGGACATTCGGACTTGCACGCCTTGCATGAGAGGCAGTGGTCAAGCAGTTCGAGAAGCCGTTTGTCGGCCATGGCTTCTGCACCCAGCTGACCCGTCATCGCAAGTCGAAGCGCATTGGCATACCCGCGCGTTGAGGCTCGTACCGCCGCCTCGCGGCAGTATGCTCGCCCCGTACTTCGAGGCGGCTTTCACTGCAGCGAATACATCCTCCTCGTCGACCGGTTCCACAACCGCAACCGGGGTGAGCTGGTAGATATTCGCATCCGTCGCATAGATGCCACGGGTAACGGGATCGAAGGATACACCTCCCCTCACCCGCTTTTTCAAATCCCGCTCGAAACTTTTCAATTTCCTTTCGTCCACTCACGTATTCCTGTGCTATTGATTTGCAGGGTGTTTTACACTGCCCTGGAACCGGCTGCTTTTCCGAGTCCTGTTATCAGTTTCTGCACATATCCCCGGTAATCCGAAATCAGACTGCGCGGTATGCGAAAGCCGATTGCGCCCTCATGCCCTCCCCCGTTTTTTATGTTGAAGACCCGGAGCAGGTTCCTGAGATCATACGTCTTGAAATCCTGGCTCCTCCTCACTCTGAACTGAATCAGATCTGATTGCGCAGGGCTGTCATAGTATGCCACCAGGCTGAACATCCCGCCCTCCTCTGCAAGATCGTTCGCAATTGCACGTGCAACGGTTACCACCGTTTCCTCGTCGCATATTGAAAAAAGGTAGGCCATATCCTCCTCATCAAGTGCTACGTACCCAACTGAACCGGAAAATTGTTTCTTGCCGTTGAAGTAGCTGAAGCAGGTGTCTTCCTTGCTCGAAAGTCTCTGAAGTTCAGTATAAACCTCATCGATGCTCTTGAAGTTCGTCTCCTTTACCGTGGTCTCCTCGAGCATCTCGTTGAGCATGGAGCTAAACAGCCTATAGTACCGCTTCTCCCGTCTGGATTTCAAGTACTGACCCATGTTCGTATCTCCGATAATGCCGGACAGAATGGCCAGAACAAGATTCCGCGTAAAGGGGTCTTCAATCTGGTACTCCGCGAGGAGCTCCTTTTTTCCTCTGATCTTCAATGCCAGGTGCCCGACGAGCTCGCTCGCAGACGTGGCCTCGGTAACAAGGCAATAGCCCTTGTCGCCGATATAACGGCTGTCGGCACCTATGTGGTGATCGAACTCTATCTTGAGTATCCGGCTGTCAAAGAGAAGTTGTTTTATTCTTGGGCTCAATTCCACCATAGACGGCTTCGGCGTGTCGCATATAACGATTGTGTCGAAATCATCGGCAAAGGTATCGCAGGTATCGTAAACCTGTATGGCATTGTACTTGCAAATATTGAGCAGGTACTGGTAATGCTCATGCACTTTTTTTCCCAGGCAGATCTTTACACCCTTTTGAAACTTGCTCAGAAGAAGCGAAAAAGCGACCATGGATGCGATACAGTCCTCATCAGGATTTTCATGCCCTAAAATGAGAAAACTCCGCCTTGTGACCATTGCATCGATGATGTTTTCGATGATCTCATTTTTTTCACGGATCGTTTCGATCACTTTCTTTTTCATGGTCTTGATATTCCTCCTTCACTGTATACCGCTACCATACGCCGAAAAACTGCAAAGACCCCGTGGGCGCCGGTATTCCGCCAACGTGTCGGGGTTTCGTTATTTTGAACCAGTCACCTTGTTTCTTCAATTCTCATTATTGGGTGGTACTTACCTGGTTTCTCCCGTTCTCGTTATTGGGCGGTACTTACCTGGTTTCTCCCGTTCTCCTTCGACCTGTACAGCGCCTGGTCGGCTTTTTCACGAAGCCCTTTGATATCCTCTGTATTTTCAGGGTACGACGCAATGCCCTGGCTCGTCGTAATCATATCCACCGGTCCGCCGAGTTCTTTCAAAATAGTAAGCTTTCTTACTTCACGGCAGATTTTCCAGGCGAGCTCCTCAGCTTCTTTCATCCCGGTCTGCGGCAGCACCACCGTAAACTCGTCACCTCCGTAACGGGCGATTATATCCCGCCTCCGCAGATGTTTCTTGAATGCTTCGACAACGGCCAGAATGATTCGGTCCCCTGTTTCAAGGCCGTAATATTCGTTTATTTTCCTGAAATGATCGAGATCCACCATAATCAGGGAAAGAGGCCGTTTTCTTTTTTTTGAGGATGCAAAGAGGTTTTCAATCGATTTTTCAAGAAAATGCCTGTTATACACACCTGTGAGCTCGTCGGTGATCGCCCGTTTCCTCGCCGTCTCACCCCAGCGGACGAGATCAGATAGGAATTCACTCGTGTTCCTCAGCCGTTGGGTCGTTATTTGGGACATCTGATACATAATCTTAATTGCCGTTGTGGGCGAGGCCTCGATAAGCTCGAAAAAATCACGCTCATGAAGAGCATACAGGGTGCTTGCTTCCCGCGCCGTACATGTTGCAGATCTGGGCTCGTTTTCGAAAATTGACATTTCTCCGAAGAACTCTCCCGCCGAAAACTCTCTGAGCACCCGCTGGGTGCTGTCAGGAAGCGCAATAGAAATCGCTACCCTGCCGGAATGCACCACGAAGAGCTCATTCCCCTCATCACCTTCTCTAAATAGTGTTTCGCCATTTTTGACATGGATGAGTTTCAGCCGCTCGCTTATCAACGACATCTCTTTCGAAGAAAGCAGGAAAAAAATATCTACCTGTTTTAAAAAATCAGATGTCGAAAGGCTGTTTTGTGCGAAATGTCCTCCCGGTGTGGCACCTGAAAGCAAAACGCCTTTATCTTCATTCATTACTCTTTCCCTCTCCCTGATCCCTGCAGACACACACTGTTCAGACTTTTATTCCGATATTCCGCCGCCGCCGCTCTCCCGCACGGTAAGCATCTTTTCAAACGCAGTTTTAATAAGGCTCACACAGTCGGGAGCATCACCGGGGTACCGCGAAACGCCAATACTCACCGTTATTGTATCAATTCTATCTCCGGTTATCTGTCCTATATCAAGCGGCTCAAATGCAGCAAGCATATTTTGCGCAATTTCATCTGCTGTTTTTGAATCGGTGTCCGGAAGAATGACACAAAACTCATCGCCCCTGTACCGCGCTGGAATATCGCTTTCGCGTGCGGTATTCTTTATCGTTTCAGCGATTATCTGAAGAACCCGGTCTCCTGTCTCGTGCCCGAAGGTATCGTTAATCTGTTTGAAGTTATCCGGCTTGATTACGAGCAGACAGATTTCCGATCCGTACTCGTCGAGCTGCGAGGGGAAATCCTCATCGAGGAAGGTGCGGTTCAGCAGCCCGGTGAGCTTGTCCGTGGTAAGCTGGCGTCTGAGACCCTGCACCCAGGGGCTTTTTTCCGAAATAAGCCTGTTTGTCGACCTGATTCTTCCAGCGATGAGAGCGAGAAGATCGTGCAGTACAAGAGCGAATATTCTGGGGTGGCGGGCCAGCACATGCCTGAATTCAACGCCTTTCATGGGAAATATAAGAAGACGTGCATTTTCTGCTGCGGTGGCCCTGTTGACACGCGGCTCGTTGTCGAGAAGCTCGAGCTCACCGAAACTCTCCCCCGGTATAAACCACGCCAGGTCGTTTTGCGATCCGTCTGCATCCTCCCTGCTTATGAGCACTGCTCCGCCCTTTATGATAAAAATTTCCTCCCTCCTGCTACCCTCCCTGTATATAACTTCATCCTTTTTGAATGTATAGTACCTGCTGAGCCGGGCCACAACCTTAAGCTCATCTTCACCAAGATGAGTAAATATTCGAACTTTTTTTAAAAGGTCGATTTTTGAAGCCATTCGGCACACTCCGGTCTGGTCTTCCGGTACACATCTGCGCTGTAAACCGGTATCCCCTATTATTACTATAACAAGGGTATAACGCAAGTCATTTCATACCATATTCCGGTTTGAAGAAAAAAGAGTGCAGCCTGTGTATCGAATTTTTATTCAAACATCCTTCGTTCAATTTATGCCGCCGGTACAATCCGTAACGAAAAATAACCTATGCACCGGTGTAGAGATGGCAGCGCACCAGGTGGCCTTCCTCCTGCGTCACCATGTCAGGATCGACGCGGGAGCAGATTTCCATCCGCCGGGAGCAGCGCGTATGAAAATTGCAACCTGGAGGCACATCCACCGGTGAGGGGATTTCTCCCTGGGGAATGATCTTTTTCGGTTTATATTCCTCCTCCTTTTCCGAAACCACGGGTATTGACGAGAGGAGCATCTGGGTATAGGGGTGAAGCGGATTTTTAAAGAACTCGACAGTCGGCGCAATCTCGCATATCTTGCCGAGATACATGATTGCCACCCGGGCCGCCATGTTACGCATCAAGCTGAGATCATGGGTGATAAAGAGATAGGTAAGGTCGAATTCATCCTGCAGGCCCATCAGAAGGTTTATGATCTTTGCCTGCACGGATACATCGAGTGCGGAGGTCGGCTCATCGAGCACGACGAATGAAGGGTCCGTTGCGAGCGCCCGGGCAATGGCGACGATCTGTCGTTCTCCACCCCCGATGGCCTGTGGATACTTGTACATGTAATCAGCAGGCAGTCCGACCTTGTCGAGAAGCCGAATGGCCTGTTCTTCCCGCCCACCGTTACCCTCAATACGGTGAACCTTGAGCGGCAGCTCCAGGATCTGCCGTATGCTCCTTCTCGGGTTGAGTGAGGAGCCCGGGTCCTGGAACACGATCTGAATATCCTTCTTGAAATACTTTGGGCGCTTTGTCCATGGTTTTGAGATATCCTGCCCCTTGAACTGAATACTACCGTCTGTGGGACCGTATATACCGAGAATGGTGTAGGCGACCGTGCTTTTTCCTGATCCTGATTCTCCAACGAGCCCGAGCGTTTCCTTTTTTTGAATTGAAAAGGTCACACCATCTGCCGCCTTCACCACTCCGTGTTTTGTGTAAAAATATTTCTTTAAATCCCGGATCTTCAATATCTCGTCGGTCATAACTACCCCTTGAACAGAAAACAGGCCACCTGGTGGTCCGCATCGACAGTGAAATAGGGCGGCTTCTCCTCCCTGCATACCTTCATGACATGCGGGCATCGCGGGTGAAACCTGCAGCCCCCGGGAGGGTTCAGATAGTCCGGTATTCTCCCTGAAATCCCTTCCGCAATACCCTCGCCCGTCAGCCTTGGAACCGCCTTCATAAGTCCCTCGGTATAGGGGTGGAGCGGATTGTGAAAAAGATCGGCGGTCTGCGCCGTTTCGACCATACTGCCTGCATACATAACGTACACCCGCTGCGTCCACTCCCGAACGACCCCTAATGAATGGGTGATAAGAATCGTTGAAGTCTCCTTCTGCTCGACGAGCTCGCCGAGAAGCCGGAGCACCTGCGCCTGAATGGTGACATCGAGCGACGTTGTGGGTTCATCCGCAATAAGAAGCTGAGACTGCGTGGCAAGGGCCATTGCAATACAGATCCGCTGCCGCATTCCGCCGCTGAGCTGAATGGGGTAATTTTTCAGCATTCTCTCAGGGTCGGGAAGGTGCACATCGTGGAGTGACAGTACCGCCCGCTCGTGTATCTCCTTTTTTGTTATATGCCCATCAATGCCTGCATACCTGATAGTATCCCGAAGCTGATCACCGATTGTAAAAACCGGATTGAGAGATGCGGTCGGGTCCTGAAAAATCATGGAAATGCCGGTTGCATGAATCTTCCTCATTTCCTTCTGCCCCAACGGTAAAACATCCGTGCCGTTAAAGAGAATTTCACCGCCGAATACCTCTGCTGGCGGCATCGGAAGAATTCTCAGTGTCGATTTAGCGGTAGTTGTTTTTCCGCACCCCGTTTCTCCGACGAGGCCGACCTTCTCACCCTCGTTCAAATGCAGATTCACACCGTTAAGCACGTTGAGCGTGCCTCCATACACGTTGAACCCGACGCGCAATTCCCGTATTTCCAGGAGTCTCATCAACCCTCTTCCACCTCCAGCATATCACGTATCCCGTCACCGAGAATGTTGAACCCGAATACAACGAACATGATGGCAAATGCCGGGAATACGGCCATCCACCACTGATCGGGCATATACTTGCCGCCGTCTGCCACCATCGTCCCCAGGTCGGGCGTCGGAGGCTGCGCGCCGAGCCCCACAAAGCTCAACGCCGATCCAATCAGTATTACCCAGCCCATATCCAGGCTTATCTTGGTGAGTATAGGGCCTAAGCAGTTTGGAAGTATCTCGCTGAAAATGATGTGGAGCTTTCCGGAGCCTGTTACTTCGGCAGCCTGCACGAAGAATTCGTTCTTTATAGACGATGCAATACCGTATACGAGCCTGCAGTACCATGGCCACCACATGAGTGAAACGGCCATCATCGCGTTGAAGACACTCGGTTTGAGTATTGATGTTACGGCCAATGCGAGCACAAGGGGAGGAACTGCGACAAAAATATCGGTAAGCCTCATTACCAGTGTATCAACCCAGGTTCCCTTCATGTACCCGGCAATCAGTCCTAGCGTTACCCCGACCGGTGCTGTCAGCGAAATCACCACAAAACCCATAACCAGAGAAAACCTGAACCCGAAAAACACCCTGCTCAGTATATCCCTGCCGAACACATCCGTGCCGAACAGATGGTGCAGGCTCGGCGGCTGGCTCGCATTGCGGAAATCGACGAAATTGCCCGCGTGTTCCGGGTAAGGGGCGACAAAGGGAGCAAAAATAGCCAGACACATGATAAGGAGCACGATGGTCGCGCCGATAATGGACAGAGGGTTTTTTGAAAACTTGTACCAGCTCTTCTTGATCTTCTCCCAGGTATGCGACAGGTCTTTCTTCTTTATGCCGGCCATATTACGTGCTCCTCTCGGCTCCGAGCCGAATACGCGGGTCTATCCAGGCTACGATGATGTCGACGATTATATTCACAACGAGAAACATGAGTCCGATAATCATGATCACTGCAACGATCGCATTCAAATCTTTGTGAAGCATCACATTGATACCGTACCGTGAAATACCCGGCCAGTTGAAGATCAGCTCCACGAGAAACGCCCACCCGAGCTGGGACGCAAAGTCAAGGCCCAGAACCGATACAGTTGGAATAATCGAGATGCGCATCAGGTAGCGGGACATAATCCTTCTCTCCGGTATCGCCTGAGATCTCTCGAGCGCAATGAAATCGCGCTGGAGGTTCTCGGTCATGCTCGAACGGGTGATCCGCGCCTCCTGCGCCATGGGACCGAGTGCAAGTGCCAGGCCCGGCATTATCAAATGCTTCAGTGCATCCCAGAAGGCGGCGAAATTTCCGGCAATCAGGCTGTCTATTGTCATGAACCCGGTTATTTTTCTCGGGTGATCGATCCAGGGACTCAGCCTCCCGATCGTGGGGAGCAGGTTAAGTACGTACCCGAACAGTAAAAGAAAAAGTATGGCAAACACAAAGGCAGGCGTGCATACCCCCATGTAGGAAACGACTCGGACGACGTTGTCCTGCCATTTGTTTGCATGCCGTGCGGACAGAACCCCGAGCAGTATCCCCATGACCGACATCACGATACCGGTGAAGAGCATCAATTCGAGGGTCGCGGGAAAGAATTCCCTTATATCGTCTGCTACGCTTCGTTTCGTGAAAAGGGATGTGCCGAAATCGCCTCTGAGCGCTCCTTTAAGCCAGTAGTAGTACTGCACGTAGATAGGTTTGTTCAGATGAAGGTCCTCTCTGAACTTTTCGACAACATTTTCAGGGGCCCGCGGGCCGAGAGCCATACGGGCGGGATCTCCCGGCATTACCCGGGCGATGAGGAATACGAGAACGGAAAGTCCGAGCAAAACAAATATCGAATGCATAAGTCTTCGCGCAAAAAATTTCAGTAACCTCATAGTAGTAAAAAATGAGAAGAGGGCAGGGAAAAACCCTCTCCTCAGTATCTCTCCTTGTTAATTCTTGATTATCGATTCTCTACTTCTTTTCAGGGTACACCTGAATAAACCGCGCGGCAAAATCATACCCCATAACAGGAATACTCTCACCCCTGGCCGCCGGCCAGTCTACGTAGGCGGACTGATACGCATGTTTCTCCGCCTGCTCGAACAGGCACAGGGAAGGGGTAATCTGATCTAGCTTCTCCTGAATGTCACGGTAGATCTTGAATCTTTCTTCCCTGTCAATAGTGGTGATGGCCTTTTCAATCATCCCGTCTATCTCAGGGCTCTGGAGCCACTCGTTCTGTTCCCACGTATTCGCCGAGTTCGAGTGGTACCGTGATTCGAGAAGCGACCCTGCCTCTGCATAATGAGGGGCAACGAACACGGAAACGATATTGGGGCTCGTGTCGATGTTGCTCATCTCTTCCACCACGGAAAGCCACGGGACCTTGACCACGTTGACCTTTATCCCTATGTCCGCCATATTGGACATGAAGAGCAGGGCAACTTTCTCTTCGTCTGGAACCTCTGCAATCCAGTGAAGCTCGACAGGGTACTGGTCGAGCTTGTTGTAATACTTCGACTGCTTCAACTCGGCACGGGCTTTATCGAGGTTTCGAGTGTATTTGGTGAATTTCGGATCAAACCCGGGATATTCCGGAGGTATCGGGCCCTGTGCCATTCTCGCTCCCGGAAACAGGTCATCGATAACCGTTTTGTAATCCATCGCCCACGACATTGCTTTCCTGAAGTGCACGTCGTCCGTCGGCGGTTTTTTGGTATGCAGCATGTAGTAGAACATCGTGCCCAGGTACATGGTGGCAACATCCACACCGTCGATTGCATCGAGTGATTTCAGGGCTTCGAGAGACTGCCACTGATCAGCGATTTCAAGCTCTTTTCGCGACATCATCGTCCTGATCGTTATGGGCTCGGTCGTGCCGATGAACTTCACCTCGTCCGGGGCATTCGGCGCAAACTTTCCCCAGTAATCGCTGAATCTCTCCATCAGAAGATACTCCTCAAGCCGCATATCCTTCACCTTGTAGGGGCCTGATCCGGCATCGTGGGTGAGAAGGTAATCTTTCCCGTAATCGCCGAAATCACCGTAGGTGCCGTCGGCCTTGATATGCGCCATTACATCATCCTTGTTTACAATGTACAGCTTCACAAGGGTGGTGAGAAACGGGCCGTACGGTTCCGCCATTAAAAACCTGACGGTGTACGGATCGACCGCTTCACTTTTCTTGATTCTTCCCGCAAAAAGGTAGCCGTAGCCCTCACCGATTGTAACGATTCGGTTCATACTGAAGACCACATCCTCAGCGGTCAGCCCGGACCCGTCGTGAAATTTGACTCCTTTTTTCAGGTGGAAGGTCCATGTCAGACCATCCGCCGACGCTTCCCAGCTCTCTGCAACATCTGGCACCACGTCCCCGGTTTTCGTCGGATAGACAAGGGTGTCGTACAGGTTCACGAACGACGAGGAGCTGGAGAAATCAGAACCCACCGCAGGATCAAGGTAGGTCGGCCATGCAAAGGTCACCCTGAGCTCACGTTTTACAGCAGGGGCGGCCTTCTCCTTTTCGACCGCTTTTTCCTCGGAAGCCGGCTTTTTCTCCGGAGCGGCTTTTTCCTTTCCTCCTCCCGCCCACAGCACAAAACCGGGGATCAGAAGAAGAATCAGTACTGCAAGACACAGTTTCTTCATTAAGCTTGTACCTCCTTTCGAAATACTTGATTTATGGTTTTATTCATTAGAATTCTGGCATTTTGTACCAGAATTTCGAATACAAATGACTATATTATACTACATTGCCGTAATATTACATACTTTAGGTAAAAACCATTAGGTAAGTGATAATTTTCAACTTCTAAGATTGACAAGTTTACTTACCTATGGTTTTATTCATTATAATTCTGGTCCTTTGTACCAGAATCTAATGTTCAACCGACCAAACTATTTTACAATTACTGGTTCACCTGCCTATTTTCGCATCCTGCTGGTGCACACACTTGAGGTGCAGAGAACAACCGACAAACAGGCTACAACAAGTTAGAAGTCTCGTCAAGGGAAAATTAGCCCGACCTTCAATACCATATTTCATCCGTTGAGCGGACGGCACTATTTTCCAAGCTGCCGCGCAAGCTCGACAATCTCTTTGTGTACGACTTTCCCTCTGCCCAGCACCTGCTCTCCGTCGAGCCAAGCCGACGTATTGAGACTGATACCGTCCGTATGGGAAGCCGCCGGTATCCCGTCCGGCTCGATAAGCACAGAACCGATATTGCCGAGGCCCCACTCCGTTGCCCCCCATATACGCTCGTCCTCGAGTATGTCTCCGCTGAGTTTTGCCCCTGGATTGAACCCCCAGCACACATGGGCGATAATCCGCATCCTGGGGTCGTCAAAGCTGTCCAGCCAGGTTTCGAAATCGCGCGCCTCTTTCCCCCCGTGTATATCGACAACCTCACCGCGTTTTATCTCCAAATGCACAGGCTCCCTGAGGAGCCCGCAGGGTGGGACAAGCGAGCCGTCGAATACGATCGTTCCGTTGATGGTCTCCCATTCCGGTGTCCAGCCGATTTGACCGGACAGAAAATGGGAACCCGGTACGTCCGCATACCCCCTGGACGCCCCGTACACACGGTTTTTATCAGTCGAGTTTTCGAAAACGATGTCTTCTCCCGCCGGTGTGGTAAACCGCCACTTTTTCGCCTTCACGGTGAGCTCCAGTATCCGGTCGAGAAATTCACCCAGCAGGGCATGATCAACGCGGCCTATGCACCTGACGAACATATCCGCATTCAAACCGACAAGGCATTTGTGCCGCAAACGCCTGTTTTCCCTGAGCGCGGTTTCATAGGGCGTTGAATAGGTGAGCCACTGATTGTTCAGCTCCATCCATGCATCCGTTTCCTTCAGCACCGCGGTCAGCGCATCAACAGGCAGCATAGCATCGGCATCCCTGCCGACTCCGAGCGGGGATGCCGTGGTGACAACCATCGGCTTCGCGCCGCATGAAAATGCCGCACGCGCGAGGGCATTCACGACCCGCCAGTCGCTTTCGGTATCCGCCGTAATTACGCAGGTTTCACCCGGTTTTAGCCTGAACAGATCCCTGCAGAGCACATCAGAAGCCCTGCCAAGCTCATATTCGTATAAAGTATCCATTAATATTCTCCGGTTCAATGTTCCGCACAGCTTCCATCATTAAATCAGTGCAAGTATCCATACATCCCTTCATCTGTTCACGAAACGACCCACCCTCCTTTTCTGCATTCCTCGTATGATCAGGACGCTTCACGTCCGGATAATGCTTATAATGCCTGTGGTACGTTGGCGCAAGCAGAAACTGACCGAGTGATTCGAACACATCCTCACTCTTTAACAATCAACTCGTGATCATACCCGGTCAGCATCCGCACTCCTGTATCCGTTACAACGACAATATCCTCTATCCGAATACCGAATTTGCCCGGTAGGTACACACCAGGCTCGATGCTGAACACCATACCCGGCTCGAGCTTCATCTCGTTGCCCTTCATTATCCAGGGCGCCTCATGCACATCAAGCCCGATACCGTGACCGGTCCTGTGTATGAAGTACTTGCCGTATGCTGCGTCTGCAATGACGCTTCTCGCCGTATTATCAACCTCATCCGCCGTTACCCCGGGCTTAACCGCTTCTCTTCCCCGTTCATTCGCCCTGAGAACCGCCTCATACGCCCGCTTGAATTCATCAGGGGGCTTCCCCAAAAAGACCGTTCTAGTGATATCAGATTTATACCCGTTCAGAGACGCCCCAATATCGATAATTACCCCCATTCCATGCTCAAGCTTTGTCTTGCCGCTATGATGATGGGGAAACGCGGCATTTACCCCTGCAGCAATCAGGGTAAACTCTACGGTCTGGGCACCGTCAGTCCGAAAGGCCTGCTCAGCAGCCCAGGCAACTTCCTGCTCTGCAATGCTCGGCGTACAAGCATCGATTGCCTGCTGCATGGCCCTGTCCGCCTGCCGGGCTGCAGCCTGCAGCGCATCGATTTCCCCGGGAGTCTTTTTGATCCTGAGCTCCGAAATGAGCGGATCCGCGGGAACAACCTGTTCGGGACTGATATATGAAAGAATCGGGATAAGAAAATCAGCGCGCATCGCACCATCAACCGCAAGCTTCCTGACCTTCCCTGCTGCTGCCAGCGCCGATTCAAGCACCGGAAGCGGGCTGTCATTATCCCCCCATGTCCGCATATCCATACCCAACTCATCAATACCGGGGATAGAAGAAACACTCGCCGCATTGAGGGAGGGAACCACGATCTGCAGCTTTTTACCGGCGAGAAGCACGCAGAGCCGCTCATCTGCTAAGGGCGCATCACCGAGCAGGTAGCGCATATTGGCCGTCGGACCCAGAACCGCAAGGTCCACATCATGCTTCGAAAGAATGCCCTGAAGGGCTGCTGCCCTGTTTCTATACATTTTTTTGCTTCTCCTCCCGCCGCCTCAACCTATCGGTCTCTTCATGATCGACAGCACCCGACTGCGGGCCGATACGCACCGCGTACAGAGATTCGGCCTGTTCAATCGAGATAAAACCGTTTTCAACATCATCCTGTACCATTTTCGGGTCACGCTCAAGCGGCGACCCGTACCCGCCACCCACACCGGTAACGAGCTTCACCCTGTCCCCCTTTTTCAGAGGATAGCGTGCGAGCTTTCCCTTCCACACGGCAGGGCGGAAAGATCCTTTTTTGATGACATAGACGCCGTTCGCAGAGCCCTCCATTCCGCCCTTTGCTCCCCACGGGAGATACCGGTGGCGTCCGAAGGTGGCTGTAAGCACCGCTTCCTCACCGAGAAGCCGATACTCGCGCACCAGTCCGAATCCGCCTCGGAATCTGCCGATGCCCTTCGGTGTCGAGATACCCTTCGGTGTCGAGATACCCTTCGGTGTCGAGATACCCTTCGGTGTCGAGATACCCTTCGGCTGCATGTTAAATGTGTACTGCTCAACCATAATGGGGTAGCGCACCTCGCATATCTCGACGGGCATGATGTAGGTTTCGCCGTCTCCAACCACAACAAGCCCGCTCTCCCCGTCCTTTGTCGCGCCCGCCCCCCACCCGCCGGCCTGCGGTTCGACGAGAACGAACCGTTCTCCCTTTTCATCTTCGCCGCTTATGATCGTACCGCACACACTCAGTGAATGTCCGGCGGTCAGCCGGTCCGGGAGCACGGGAAAAAGCGCATGCCAGATGAGATCAACCGCATACGCGCCGGTCTCCCAGTACGTCGAGACCGGAGCGGGCCGCCGTGCGGTAAACACAGTGCCCTCGGGACAGATGATGCGGACAGGCCTGAACCACCCGTCGTTGACCGGAAAGGCCGGATCTGTAATCGATTTGAACAATGATCTGCACGCTGAATGCAGCCGCGTACGAGTGCAATTGATAGGTCCCGGAACCTGTGGAGACGAGCCGGAAAAATCGGCTATGAACTCGTCGTCCGAAACGGTGACCCGCACACATAGGTATATAGGTGTTTCGGAAAGACCGTCATCGTCCATCCAGTCCTCCGCAAAAAATGTTCCCTTCGGCAGTTGTTTGAGACCGATTCGTGCAAGCCGCTCGGCATGGTCGAGAATACGGGAGGCGGCTTCCATAAACACTTCAACTCCGTACCGCCCGGCGATTTCCTGCACCCGTCGTTCTGCCGACCGCAGAGATGCAACTCCTGCATAAAGGTCACCCAGAGTCTTATCAGGCGTTCTGACATTCGCCTCGATCAGGTCTATGAGGCTCCGGTCAAGCTCGTAGCCCCTCCCGAGATAAATAACCGGAAACTGCAGGCCCTCCTGGTAGATCTCTGTGCTGTCCGTCGTCCAGCTTCCCGGTGCCATTCCGCCGACCTCTGTCCAGTGCGCCTTGTTGACGCTGAATGCGATGAGCATGTCGTCCGCGAATATCGGGGCAATCAGCGCCACATCCGACAGGTGGTTGCCACCGCCTGCATAGGGGTCATTGGTGATAATGACATCTCCAGGTCTCATTGCAGCGGGGCCATATTTTTCAAGCACCGCGGCAACGGCAAAACTCAGCGTGCCTAAAAAACCCGGAACACCGTTTGCCTGCGCCGTCAGATTGCTGTTGCTGTCAGTTATCGCGCACGCATAATCAAGAACTTCGTAAATGATAGGGCTCTGGCTGCTTTTTCCGAGGCTGATAAAACTCTCCTCGGCTGCTGCAATAAGCTGATCGCGGATTATTTCAACGGTAAAGGGGTCGATATTCATGCTTCCTTACCAAGTATTCATCAATTCGTATACCCGCCCTGTTTACGGCAGCTTTTTCCCATACACTACAGGCTGCCTGTCATACTTTTGTCATAAATGTCATACCATACAATCCCCGCACGGTCAAGACATTCAGGATTGACGATCCATAATGCCATTTCCGGGTTAACCCGTACAGAATCTGCTGCACACTGTTTTCACGTCAGTATAAACGTCCACAGCTCGCTCAATCTACCGGAGCGCTTCCTTTTCTGCTCTATTGTAATCCCGGTAATAGCCAAGCGTATCGAATATCGGCTTTTGTATCTCCGGGCGCCCGTTCATAATAAGGTCTGCCATGTTCTTTCCCAATCCGGGCCCCATCATAAAGCCCTGGCCGCACATACCGACCGCAAGGTACAGCCCCTCTGCCTCACGAACACCGCCGCAGATCGGAAGGCCGTCAGGCGTTGCCGGGTAGTGTCCCCTCCACACCCGTCTCACGAGTATATTCTTCAAACGGGGGAGCAGGCGTATCATCCTTTGCGCAATAATCGTCAAGAAATCCGAGGTCGGTTCAATACCTGCACCCAATAGAGGTGTTCTGGGGGTGCAGCAGAAGAGCACGGCACCGTCATAGTCCTGCGCAAAATAAAAGTTGGAGGTTTTTCCCTCCGGTCCCGGCCGCATGTCGACAATCAGGGGGCTTAAAAATTGCCTGACCGGTGCAGACACTCCTGCTTCATGGCTTTCGGCGGCAACGGGTATTTCCAGGCCTGCCAATCTTCCGAGCTCCGCTGCATCCGACCCAGCAGCAAGCAGAACAGCAGGCGCATAATATACATCCTTGTCGGTTTTTACACCCTCTATACAGTTACCGCGTATTATAAAACCCGTTACCCGCTCGTTAAAATGATACACACATCCATGCTCCTGCGACACCGCAAACATTGCGCCCAGCGCAAGAAGCGGAGACACCTGGCCGTCTCCGGGAGAATAGGTGCCTCCCAGAAGCCCGTTTGAATGTATGCCGGGGACGATCTCCGCCATTATGTCCGCATCGACCCAGCCGATGTCAAGACCCCAGGATTTCTGAACGGGAAGCAGGTTTTTAAGGATATTCCTCTCGAATGTCCTGAATACGGGAAAACAGTACCCTCCCTGCTTCCACCCTATATTTTGCCCGTAGGTTTCCTGCCATTCTCTGAAGATCCGGATGCTCTCCCCGCATATCAGTATCTTAGCAGGGTCCGAATGCGTTGCCCGCACGCCGCCGATCGCAGCCTTGTTCTCGCCCTGTCCGGCAGACGCCCTCTTATCGAGCGCGAGGACTTTCAGTCCTTCAAAAGAAAGAAACATCGCTGCGGGAACCCCCACGCTGCCGGCACCGATGACAATAACATCGAAACTGCTGGCCATTTTTCACTCCTGTGCGCCTGCAAACAGCTTCAGAGGTGTTTCCATCTCAGGCGGCCGGTATACAGGCAGCGTGACGGTATCCGGATCGATACCCTCCTCTTTGAAAAGAGCAAGTATCAGCTGTGTACACGTCCTGCCGCCGCAGGCCCCCATTCCTGCTCTGAGCACCGCTTTGATCTGATTCATATCCCTGCAGCCGCCCTGAATCATGCCCACAATCTCTCTTTTTCTCACCCGTTCACACCGGCACACCACCGGGTCATCGTCCTGCAGAGATATGCCGGCGACGGGTTCTTTCGGTTTTCGAATTCTGACTCCTGCGACACTGAGGCGGTCTGAAAAGGGAACGTCAAGCAGCATGAGACGCCGACGCTCTCCCCTGGGAGACGCTCTGAAGCCGACGACCCTGCCCGCTCCCACGACATCCCCCCTGAATCCTGTAGTGCAGAGGACGCCTCCCGTTTTTATCACTTCATTTGTGAACTCAAACGGCAGGGTGAGCCGCGCGGTTTTTTTCTCCGCATCGTATTGTTCATCAACGAGTATAATCGCAAGGCCCGGGCATACGAGAACACAGCGCGCGCATCCTGAACACTCACCGTCGAAAAACGGGAGCGCGGTAATACCGTCACCTCCCATCCGAATTGCCCCGTTCGGGCATACATCCACACACGGATTGCAGGGAATTTCCTGGTCACAGCGTATAACCGGATACACTGTGCCCGGAACTGAAGTGAGATGGAGTGTTCGCCTCTTCCCCGAAGGGCGCATAAACAGAGCTGAAAGCCGTTTCCACTCCTCGGGGATCGAACATGAAACCCCCGCTTCCCTGGCCATTATCCTGCCCTGAATTCGGCCGTTCACCATTGCCGCACTTGCCTCGGATATCTCCTCTGCATCACCCGCTCTCAACACCTTCATGCCGTACTCTTTTGCCTTGGTGTAGAGCTCATGCACCGGATTGAGCCCGACTGCAATCAGCAGCGTGTCTGCATTAAACGTTTTTTCAGTACCCGGTATCGGGCGAGACTCCCGGTCAACTTCACTGATAGTCACCGATTCCACCCTGTTTCCGCCATCTGCACGTACAACAGTATGAGAGGTATATACAGGTACCCCGAGGCGCTTCAGCTTATCGAGATGCACCGCGTAGCCTCCGCATTCCGGCATTGCCTCGGCGAGCCCCAAAACATCGATGCCTGCCTGGAGCGCGTGGTAGCCGGCAATCAGCCCAACGCTTCCTCCCCCGCATATGAAGACCCGCTCGGAGGGGCGCACCAGGTCTCTGTTTACCAGAGTCTGAAATGCTCCCGCTCCGATCACGCCGGGCAGGTCACAGCCGGGAAAGGCGAGTGTGCTTTCCCGCGCTCCCGCGGCAACAAGCAGTATTTCCGGCTTTACGAAAATGTATGAGCCCTGCCTCAAAATTCCCACTTTCCCTCCGCTGAATAAGCCTATGGCCGGAGAATCGAGCCATACCTGTATCTGATCTTCGTATGATCGAAGCTCTTTTTCGAGATGCATGGCGATATCCGTTCCTCTGATTCCTGCGTAGCATTCTTTTTGGGAGCCAAAGAAGCTGTGAGTCTGCAGGGTAAGTTTTCCGCCGAGGCGCTGTTTATCATCCACGAGTATGCCTGACACCCCGTATGCTGCAAGCTCAAGAGCGGCGGAAACACCAGCAGGCCCGCCGCCGATTATAAGAGCCTGCGTTTCGACCGTCGGGATATTGTGCATAAAAGGCAGGCTGTCATCTTCGGGAAGCGAGGGAAACCCCTCACAGGGCATCACTTCCATACCACGCCTGACTTCGGTGATGCACGCCTTCACCGGAATGCCGTCTGCAAGCACCATACAGTGCGCGCACTGGCCGTTTGCGCAGTACAAACCCTGCGGCGCGGCATCTCCTGGATGGTGTCCGAATACATCTATGCCGTTGGCAACGAGCGCCGACGATATCACCTCCCCCTCCCTCGCAGTACAGGGCATCCCGTTGAAGGTAAAAGCAATTTCTCCTTTCGGGATCACCGGTAGAATCGGATGTTGTGTAATACGTCTCACTTGACAGTTATCCGTACGCTGCAGATAATAAAAATTTTATATATGGTTTTATACCGCTACTGTTAATACAGAATACAGACGTGAAAGTAGCCACTTCGAGGCCGAGTATCAACACGTAACTTATTTTAAGTTACGTTGAAGCGGTGTAAGTCCCTGACGGGATGTATCCCTTGCGGGACCGGGCGCATACGTCTCCAGCCAGAGTACGCTAGTCCTGGTCCATGTACGGGTAGCGGTAATCATGCGGCGGCATGAAGTTTTCTTTTACCGCCCGAGGACTCACCCAGCGCATCATATTCCATATGCTGCCAGCCTTGTCATTGGTGCCGCTCGCTCGGCTTCCGCCAAACGGCTGCTGGCTTACTACCGCGCCGGTCGGCTTGTCGTTTATATAGAAATTGCCGGCAGCATTCACCAGTATCTTTTCAGCAGCGGCAATTGCCTTTCGGTCACGGGCAAACACCGCACCGGTTAGTGCGTACGGGGAAGTTTCGTCACAGAGGTGAAGAGTATCTTCGAACTCATCATCCTTATACACGTACACGGTGAGCACAGGCCCGAAAATCTCCTCCTGCATGGTCCGAAACCTCGGGTCTGTCGTCAGGGCGACGGTCGGTTCGATAAAATACCCGCTGCTGTCATCGCATCCCCCGCCGAATATAATCTTGGCTTCATTCGATTCCCGTATATAGTCGATGTACCCGGCGATCTTGTCAAATGCGCTTTTATCAATGACCGCCCCCATAAAGGTGCTGAAATCCTGGATGTCACCCATCTTCACGGTCTGCAGCTCATCACCCAGAAAATCCCTGAGCTTGCGCCAGACACCGGCGGGGATGTATGCCCTCGATACGGCTGAGCATTTCTGCCCCTGGTACTCGAAGGCGCCCCGTATGAGTGCTGTTGAAAGCGCCTGTATATCGGTACTCACATGCGCGACGATAAAATCCTTCCCCCCCGTTTCACCGATGATTCTCGGGTAACTGCGGTACCGCTTTATATTCCTCCCCACGGTTTCCCATATAGACTGCAGGGTACTGGAGTTTCCGGTAAAATGAATACCCGCAAGATCAGGCGAGCGCAGCACCATGGGGCCTATTTCAGAACCTGGCCCGGGAATAAAATTGATAACTCCGTCCGGCAGCCCCGCCTCCTGGAAAATCTGCATAACCCGGTACGCAGAGTATACGGCAGTGGACGCAGGCTTCCATAGAGAAACATTTCCCGCAATCACCGGTGCAGATGGAAGGTTTCCGGCGATCGACAGAAAGTTAAAAGGCGTTACCGCAAAAATGAAACCCTCGAGTGGCCGGTACTCCATCCGGTTCCAGATACCCTCCGGTGAATACGGCGGCTGTCCCTCATATATCTGCGTGGCATAATACGCATTGAAGCGGAAAAAATCCGTAAGCTCACAGGCAGCATCGATCTCCGCCTGGAACACCGTTTTACTTTGACAGAGCATGGTCGCGGCATTAACAGTGTACCGTTTCGGGCCGGCAAGGATTTCGGCTGCCTTTAAAAATATAGAAATGCGGTCCTCCCAGTCCGTTTCCGCCCAGTCAGCCCGGGCCTGACGCGCCGCCTCGATCGCCATCTCGATCTCCTGCTCACCGGCCTGGTGGAAGGATGCCAATATACTGCCGTGATCATGGGGAATAATGCACCGCGCTAACTTCCCTGTTTTGATCTCACTGCCGCCGATGATAAGGGGTATTTCGACATGCGTCTCTTTTAGCCTTTTCAGCTCTTCTTTAAGCAGAGTGCGCTCCCGTGACCCGGGCAAATAGCTCTGAACAGGCTCGTTTACAGAAAGCGGAACAGTGTATTTTGCGTTTGCCATACCGCACCCCCCACCTCTATTTCAACTCCCCCTTTTTTTCCATAAACCGGTTGAAACGGCGAACATGAACCTGCGCCTGCCTGCGCGCATCCTCAGGCTTCTTTGACACAACTGCATCAACGATTCGACGGAGGTCCTCATAATTTTCCTTCATCACCTCTTCGGACCGCGGGAGAAACTGTTCGTAGTAGCGGTTGATATTATCGTGAACGGTGCGCAACACCGATTCATACACGGGATTACCCGCTATCCGAGCAAGTTCCATGTGAAGAGCGTTGTCGTTTCGGATAAATGCATCCCAGGCTGACATGCCTTCGCTGAGAAATTTTTCTGCCTCATAAAGAAGGCTTTGCAGCCGCTCTTTATCATCTCTGTTTGCTCTCCCGGCGGCAATGCCCGCAACCAATCCCTCCACCCCCTCACGAAACTCCGCCAGATCACTCAGTGAAATCTTCTTATACCGTATGAGCAGATCGAGGCTTTCGCTGATCTGGTGATTCGTAACTGCGCGAACATAGCTTCCCCCGTTTACACCGGTCTTGATTGAAATCAACCCCTTCTGCTCCAGAACCCTGAGCGCCTCCCGAAGTGTTCCCCTGCTCGTTTTGAACATCTCTTTAAGCTCCCGCTCCGGCGGGAGCCTGTCGCCGACTCTGAGCCTGCCGTCTAAAATTGCCTCCTCTATCTGATAGATGACATCCTGGAACATCCTGTTCTGTCTTACCTGCTGAAACATTACGCGGCGGGCCCTCCGTACTTTACACTTATCGTAGAATGGTTGAACCATTCTAACATTTACTACGATTCGTGTCAATAATAAATTT
This sequence comes from uncultured Spirochaetota bacterium, assembly GCA_964525675.1. Taxonomy (GTDB): domain Bacteria; phylum Spirochaetota; class B62-G9; order B62-G9; family DRHN01; genus CAYSRJ01. The sequence goes on along the minus strand of CAZGJW010000018.1, from coordinate 3,862 downwards.
ACACACCTTCCATGATGATTTTCTGAAATTAATAATATCTTTGTTATAATCCTGTAAAAAATGATATAATTTGATTTAAATATGATTCAGTGGATAAAAATGCCCTCTGAGGCGTATTCAGGGAGGCAGATGTATGGCTTCTTTCACAGTAACCGAATTAACATTTCTGGAGCATTTTGCCCGACGGTACGGGATACCTGTTCCAAGGTATATAAGCGGAACAGCTGAAATCGGTGATATAAAAACAAACTTTGAAAGCTGGGGAGGACAGGCGATTGTTAAGCCGGACATACTGACGACCGGAAGGGGGAAAGCAGGCGCAGTGGTTGAAGTGGAAAACATCCACGATGCATTGCGGGAAATAAAACGGGTTTCGAGCCTCGAGATAAACGGTAAAATGCCGCGAACCGCCTACATCGTTGAAAAAATTCCTTCCAGGCTCGAGTTGTACACCGCTATCACCTACAGCACTGCCTTTTTAGGTCCTGCATTTACCGTGTCACTCGAGGGTGGTACGGAAATCGAGTCCATTCCGGAAGAGAAGAAGACAACAATACCGATCGACATATTCACCGGCCTCGATGCGTACCAGGCCTCGGATATCCTCGTTGCCCTATCCTGCCCGAAGGAGCTGATCAGCAGCATCTCCCGTGTAATGGTTTCATTCTGGGACCTTTTCATCTCCACCGGAATGGAATCGGCGGAGATTAACCCGCTGAGGATCACCCCGGACGGCAGGCCGTTTGCCTGCGACTTCAAAGGAGTGGTGGATAAAGCAAACTACAAATCAAAAGTCCCCGGAGTTTTGTTTCCGCAATACCCGGAAAACCTCTCGGACTTCGAAGAGGAGATGAATGCATGGGATGCATCGAGCCATCGGGGCCAGGCGCATGTTTCCGATCTTGGAGGAACGAAGATACTGCCGATACTGTTCGGCGGCGGGGCATCGACCATCATCACCGAAACCCTCGACCTTGCGGGCGGGAGCCCGATGTTTCTTTCCGATTTCGGCGGGAACCCTCCCTATGAACGGATGTTCGGGACGGTAAAAATATGTTTCAGGCATCGGCTTGCCAAAGCGAAGCTCCTTCTCATACTTGGCGGCAAGGCAAACAACACGCTCATCGACGTCACCTTCAAAGCGATTGCGGATGCATTGATCGCCTATGTAGAGAAAAACGGGCCAATTTATATTCCCGTTGTCATCGGAAGGGGCGGCCCGAAACTCATCAAAGGATTGCTCGTCATGAAACAGGCGCTCGAATACCTCGAACTTCCCTATATTATTTTTGGGTCCGATACGCCGGTGACCATGGTAGCGGAGTATGCAGCCCGTCTCCTAAACGCTGTGGAAACTATCGAGGAGGTGAAAATATGAGGGCGCGAAATCTTTCGGACCTGCTGAAAAAGGGAGATAGAGTCGCGGTATCCAACATCACCGGAAGGGAGGCCTCAAGCGTAACAGCCGTCAGCCAGAAGTACTGTGAAAACATCATCGGCGGCTGGGCTCTTGGAAGGGGTGGGCAGAAAATAGAAACAGCGAAGGGACCTGTCCCGGTGTTCGCTACTTTTGACGAACTGTTACACATGACACCTGTGGAGCATCACCCCAACAAGATACTCATCTATTCCCCGCCCGAGGCCGTATACGGCGAGGTAAAAGAGGTTGTAAAGCACGCTGAATCTACTGTCGAAACCATCTATATCATCACGGAGCACGTTTCTATTGAAGTGACGGCGAAGATCCATCAGATCTGCAAAAACAGCAATATCGACGTTATCGGCTGTAATACACTGGGAATTATTAACACCATCGATGGGGTACGGATCGGCGCTGTCGGCGGCGATGCTCCGGAAGAAACATTCAAGCCCGGAGCTGCTGCCGTTATATCGAACTCCGGCAACATGGTAAATACCATTTCAAGCTACCTCCTTTCGGCCGGCATCGGCACATCCTTTGGAATTTCAACGGGAAAGGACAGGCTCATTCTCACACCGCTCAAGGATTTTCTTACACTGGCAGAAAGGGATGAGCATACGAGGGTAATCGTTCTCTATGTCGAACCGGGTGGGACGTATGAACACGAGGCCGTTGAAATGATGAAAAAAGATGGATTTTCCAAATCGGCAATCGTGTATATGGCAGGCGAGATAGCGGAGCGGTACAGCATATCGCTCGGTCATGCGGGTGCGGTTGTCGAAGGCGGCAGAAGCAGTGCACTCGCCAAAAAACAGGCCTTCGACGATTATTTCGGTATAATGCCTTTTAATCCGGACAAACGGTATAGAAAATCCGAAGATCTCAAGGCAGCACTTAAACGCGGTATTCGGGTCGAGGTCCTGCACCACCTTCCGGGCGCGGTTTCACTTGTACTGAGCACTCTCGGGATGAAGAAAGACTTCAGCGGTTCGAAACCGATTCGTCTCAATCCCTGGTTTGTGGGCCTCGGCAATCTGGGCAAACGGCTCCCGGCAGAACTCTCACTCCCGCAGGGAACTATTCCCCAGCCTTATGCCGACCAGGTCAGAGACCAGATGCAGAACCTGCTTAAAGGGATGATACGTCAGCCGATGAGAAACGCGTCTCATGCGAGCTCCAATGACGGGCACACCCCCCGTATATACGGATATTCGCTCACTGAAATAATGAAAAAGCTCTCTCTTGCCGCAGCCCTGATACTGTACTGGACCGGAGATCTTCCTGAAAATGATTTCGAGGAGCGTGCCGCAGAGCTAACGCTCGTCGCGTCACTCACCAACGGCCCGGGGACTATCTCCGCGCAGGGCGCGAAGCTTTCGTCATCAGCAGGAAACAGCCCGAACACGGCAATGATTGCCACACTCGCAACTATCGGAGTAATTCACGGCGGAAACGGCGCCAGGGCGGTGCGGTTTCTTCTCGAATATTTTGCCCATCTTGATATCGAAAGTTCCTATAACGGGCAGGTGGATACAAAAGCGATTGCAGAAAAGGCGGCCGCAGATTTCAAACAAAAAAAAGATCAGGCAAAAGAGGCCGGTGTAGAGTACGAGAGGATTCCATGCCTGGGACACCCGGTTTTTAGAAATGAAGCGGTAAACTTGGATCCCCGCGAGCAGGTAATCTACCGGTTTTTCGAAGAAGCGGGGAAGAAGAACATATTTCTCGAATTCTATCATCACCTCGTTTTCGCACTGAAGAACAACGGGTCCACACCACGCGTTCTTGCGGTGAACGTCGACGCGGCAATTGCCTGTGTGTGGCTCGGTATATGCTGGAAAAAACTCCGCGAAAAACGTATGACCATAAACCGTGCGGCGGACATTCCATTTATTGCCTTCGCACTCGGGCGTGCCGGCGGTGGGGCCGGTGAGTATCTGGACCATCGGGACTTCGGTACCGAAATGGACATGCGAATCCTCGCGTCCGAGTGCAGGGCACTCACCGGCCCGAGGAAGCTATAGCCCGACCGGCGGTATTATCCTGATGCAAAGCATCCGGATAATATTTCTTTACCTTCGATATTTTTTTCAGTATCCTCGATTCAGGACAGCAACCTCTATCATCGGAACAATATCGGCAACGGCAGAAAATGCTTCGGATCGGAACCGAAATAAAGGAAAAAATATCCAGAGGAAAAAATGGCAAGTTACGTACGCGAGGTTATTGATTCAATCAGCAAGAGGTATCCCTGGGAGACAGAGTTTCTTCAGGCAGCGCGCGAGGTCCTTTCATCCCTTGAACTGGTTGTCGAGAGGGATCCCCGCTACAGGAAGGCGTTGATTCTAGAGCGTCTCGTGGAGCCCGAACGGGTCGTTCTGTTTCGCGTGCCCTGGCAGGATGACAGAGGAAACTACCGTCTGAACAGGGGATACAGGGTTC
>CAZGJW010000017.1:8423-34774 GCA_964525675.1 uncultured Spirochaetota bacterium | reverse complement strand
AACTCTATGAGGAGACTCAGGGCTCTGTGAGTGTGGTTCAGCTTATTGCGCAGGCCTTGAACGCAGATGTGTACATTGTGGTCGACGGTATCGTCGAGTATGCCGGCCAGGAGGGAAATCTCCATTTCGCATCAGCGTCCATCGATTTGAAAGCATTTGAGAGCGCAACGGCGCGTGGGCTCGGAACCGAAACAGGTTATTCTGGCAGGCTTGGACTTGCGAGCGGTAAGGACGCTGCAATGAGAAAGGCAGTGGAAACGGCTGTCGAGAAGGCGACCGAGCCCGTTATAACCCTCGCACGCTCCTATATGATGAAGGCCTACGAGAAGGGAATACGGTACGAGGTGGTTGTTCAGGGGCTTCCGGCCTATGATATGCTGAAGACTTTTACCGACGCGATTCGAGAGTCCCGCAATTTTCAGAGCATGAAAGAGGTTTCCGCTTCAGCCCAGCAGGCAAAGTATTACGTGTACTACATGGGGCGGAAGACGGAGCTTATCGACGATGTAATGAGCAGTATCAGAAACGAAGAGGGTTTTGAGAACTTCAATGTGGTTGTTTCACGCGGAAACGCCGTTATTTTCGGCATCGAGGAGTGAGCAGTCATTCGAGCATGATGCATGATGGCGGCATTCTATTTACAAAAGCGGAGGGTATTTCCCATGAAGAAATTGATACTGATTTGGATGTCGGTGGTTGCAGTGTTTTTGATTTCACTGGTAATGCTTGCCTCCTGTTCAAGGAAGAGTCTTGTCGATGTGAAGCCGGTAAAAAAGGCAAAGGTCGGCGAGGAGTTCGTTGTGCAGAAAAGCGAGAGCAAGACGCCGAAATGGACCGAAGACCCCGAATTTCAGGTTGTGAAGGAGAAGGGCGATAAGGTCATATACGTAACGGCCGAGATATACGGCCAGAAGGAAAAACGGGCAGCTGAGCGGATAGCGGAGAGCGATCTCAGGAAAAAAATCGCAGAAGGCATCAAAACACTCGTGCAGTCTCAGTTCGGAGAAGCCATGGGTGGAACAAACGAGACCTACTCGGAATCGTTCAACAGCTATGTCGTTACTGTTGCGGAGAATGTTCCCGTTGTGGGGCTCATTGTCACCGAAACCTATTGGGAAAAGATACAGAGGGTCAAATCCGAAAATGAGGTGGAATATATCTACAGGGTAATTAAACGCGGAAAGATGCCCTACAACAACTACGCTGATGCGCGGGACAAGGCCTGGCAGGATGTGATCGACCGGGCAGCAACCGAGGATGAAAAACAGCAGCTCCGAAGGCTTGTCGAGGAGATGAAGCGGGAGGATTCTGCATAAAAGTATATCAGGGCATCGAGGAACAATTATAGTATGAAAAAACGCTGGATGGGTTGGAAAAAAGCGCTGGGTTTGCTGGTTCTGACTGTTGTTACGCTATCCATGCTTCTTGCCGGCTGTGCATCGTCAAAAGCTGTACGGGCGAAAGAAGCGGACCGGTCATCAAAAAAACAGAAAAAGACAGGTGCACCGGTTCGGGTGGAGGCTTCTCAAAAAAAGGTCCCGTCATGGATAACAGAGATTCCTGAGGATGAAAATTACTACTACTATGTCGGCACCTCGAAAGATGTATCGAGCTTTGATGAGGGGAAAAAAGGCGCACTGGCAGATGCCCTTTCGCAGGTTGTTGCCACTATCGGGATAGAGGTTACGACGAGCTCGACGGTTGAAGAAAAATACTTTGCAGAGCAGTATGAGACAACTCTTCAGTCCGAGCTTTACACAGAGGGAAAGGCCAGGCTCCAGGATGCGGAGCTCAAAGAGATCTACTACGAAAAGTATGAGAACCCCGACGGCAGCGTATTCTTTCGTGTCTGGGTGCTCGTGAAGTACGGCAAGGAAGATATTCGGCAGGAGCAGGCCCGTCTTGAAGAGATACTGAAGCTGAAGTACAGAGAAGTAACGTCCCTTGAGGAGCAGGCCCGGCAGCAGGAAGAAAACGGCAAGCTTTTCAAGGCGGTGAATTCATATATCAATGCGAGTGCTGCATCGCTGAAGATCGACGACGGCGACGTATTTTTTGACCGCAACCTGGTCAGGGCATCCGAAGCTTTACTCAGAATACAGCTTCAGAAATCCGGAGAGGATCAGGTCGGGTTTGTGGGTGAGGCACTCGATCGGCCGCTAGCGCTGAAGGTCTTCTTTCTCAGGGATGAGACGCAAATTCTCCTTTCCGGTGTACCGGTGATCTTTTCCTACAGGGTGCCGAAAGTGAACTCCGCCGGTTATAAGCAGATTGTGACACACACAGCTACAGACGAAAACGGCATTGCTTCCCTGAAGATAGATATGGTGTATGAAGTAAACGAGAGAAACCGGGTCGATGCGAGTATAGACCTTCAGCCCGTGCTCACCCGTCTCGAGACTGCACCTGACAAGTACCGGGAAAGTATCGATGCGTTCAGGGATGTCGCCGGAAAAAAAAGAACGAGCTTCTATTTTGTTTCCGATACCCATGCGCGGCTGATAAAAACGGCGGTCTATTTTTTGCAGCTCGATATCAACGGCAGTCCTCTTGCAAAACCTGTGGCAGCTCCTGTGTTTTACGATGTGCTGTACAAAAAAAAGTTTCTGATTCGTGTGCTCGACATCAAACCGGAGCAGGTTCTCGAAAAATCGTCAGAAGTGCTTGAAATACTCGAGAACAGTTCCGGAAAAAATGTAAAGAGACTACTGTATGGGAGAATTCAGATAACCGGATTCGATGAGATATCGGCCTTTCAAACGGCGAGGGCCGAGGCAGTCGTGCACCTCTTCGACCGGGAAACGGAAAACATTATACGGACATGGCAGGCCACGAGAACCGGCACCGGAAAAACAAAAGACGAAGCGAGTCGAAATGCTCTCATCGAAATGGGAAGATCCCTCGGGGAGATTCTGTCCAACACGATGCCCTGAATAGCAATCTTGATGCATTAGGATTGATAATATCGTAGTGCATGATCACGGAGTGCTACTTCTTTTTCATCAACCCTATGTTATACAAAAGATACTCAAAGACCACTTTTCAGATTTTGAGGAATGTTACGATGATCTCTATGCAAAGCAGTACGGTAAGTACAGAATAATACGTATAAAAGAAGCAGTTGAGAATTTTCTCGAATGCGGAGACTACTCAAAAGGTATAGCCAGAATTAAATGCGCTAATCCCCACTGTGGTCATGAATATTTCAGACCCTTTGCCGCTAAGGCGGAGATAGCCTGCAAAAGCTGGTACCTCTGCCCAAGTTGTAATCAGAAACGACTCTTGCTTTTCTCGGAACACCTCTCAGAAGCTGTTGGCTTTCTATAAGCTTTATCTTCAGTTGGCGAAAGGCTTTTCGTTTTTTTCGAAGAGCCGATTCAATACCGGCCACTTGACCTGATAGTAATTCTTCACTTCGAGTGACAACTACTGTCCGTTCTTTCCCCCAGATTAGCTTCGTGGTTCTGTACGCTGTAGTACCTTTGAGCCTTTGATCTTTAAATGAGTTAAATCCTTTTAGCGGTATTTCTAGTAAATCCTTATGATGGATCAAGGTTAAGGAGGTGACAAAGTGGTAAGGTCCTTTATCAAGGGATTCCATATTTCCTTTCGACGTGTTTCCTCCATCGAAAACCAGGGTAACATCCTCACATTCCCTAACCAGTCGGCGATAGCGGGCAACAAGACTCTCGGTGATACTTCCGAACATCGCTGAATCGTTCTGATTGCCCGGGTATAGGTGAGAAAGTTGACTTGCCAGAGAGCTCTTAGAAGTTGGGATCAGACGATGAAGAACACTATGCCGATACCACTCGTACAGAGAGGCTTTACTGCTTGCTGCTACACACCGATTTATTGCTGCCAGAAGAAGATACTGCCCGCAGGACTTGATACCGCAAAACATATCTATGAAAAGTTCGATTTCAGGATTGTACGGCAGGGCAAAGGGACGCAGTGGGGAAAGGAAGTACTCGAACAGAAGTTTGTATTGCAGCTGTCCTGATTTATCCTGTCTTCTGGATCAATCCGGTTTTGTGGTGTTTATTTTGAGATATGGTATCATGGACAACAGCAATCTTTAAAATGCAGGATAGTGAATTTTTGCGGATCAGCGGTGGATGAGGCGTCTGTTGTACAGCCAGATACACGTGTTGTCCGGTTACGATTCGGCTGAACATTATCGAAATAGAGACGGTACGGAAGCAATGCTTGGTATAATATGGGTGTGTTGTTCATTTGAAAGTTGTTCGGCAGTATGAGCGCCCGACAGCACGGCTATATTCCAGCGCACTCCCGCATACCAGCCGGCCTGCAGGTCGAGTACGGTATCTCCGATGTTCGCAACCTGTCGTATGTCGATGACCTCCGTCAGCTCCATTGCCCGAAATATCATAAATGGAGCAGGGCGGCCGTGGAACACGTCCTCTCCGCAAACGACTGCATCAAATACATCATTTTTCCAGCCTAAACTATTAAGAATAATTTCCACGATGGATCGATCGAATCCAGTATTAAGCGCCGCTTTTATACCGTGTTCATGAAGCCATTTAAAAGTTTGTGTAGCTCCGGGAACAGCACGCACACCCTGTTTTAGGTAGATGCCTGCCAATCGGTTTATAAAATCCTTGTAAATCATATCCGTCAATTGAGAGTGATCTATCCTGTTGCCCGAAGAATACATGGAGAGAAAACCGCAGATTGCTTCTCGTTTGGAAGTCCCGCGGATTTTGCGTATGTCCTCATTGGAAATATCGATTCCGCGTACGTTCAACGCGGCAATAAATGCGGCAGGAACCTGCCCGTTATCGACTATCGTCGTCCCGGCCAAATCGAAGATGATTAACCGAATATCGTCCATGAATACTCACGGTCTCTTATGGGATGCCATCTTTGTTTCAGTACTGCGGTGATGGTCTCGTCCCTGAAAACGGAGACCTTTCAATCACTTTAACCACCTGCATGAAATAGTATCGTATTTTTTCCATTTCCACAAATTAAAAGAATATAGTTTTTTTAAACCCACAATATTAGATTATGGAGAGGGTATAAACCATGCCGGAAATAAAATGTATTGTATGCGGTCGAAAAGGAAGACGGGCCTGCCCAGTGCTTGGAGGATTGATTTGTACGAGCTGCTGCGGAGCAAAAAGGGGAAGCGATATTGCATGCCCGCCTGACTGCAGTTATTTCCCATTCGGCACCGAGGCATATGACGCCAGGTTGAAAATCGATGCGACCTGCACAAAGAAAGTTATGGAGTATGTCCTTGATTTTTTCGGTAGAGAGTATGTAGAGAAAGTGCTCCAAAAGACTGGAGCCAGAGGCTCACTGCTCGAAGACAATCCTGGGGTTGCTTTTCCCGCAGCAGTCAACTATCTACTGGGGTTCAAACGTGGTGTAAATGGAAAGACTGTTGCCGATATTTGGGAGCAGGAGGGCTGGCGCGGGCTGAGTAATGACGAGCGGGTGATGATGAAGTCCAGGCGTCACAGCTTTCCCACAATTATCGAAGTGCAGAGGATTATCGACGACAAATCAATGCAGTGCATTGATCTTTTTGATTCTGAAGAAAGTCCGTTTATTTTATTCGATCGAAGCATGGCGCGGTCGATGGACCGCTTCAGCCGGTTTTTTATGTGGATAACACATTACCCAAATTTCAGCTGTCCCGCCGCCGGTGGATATATTGTGAAGCGTTCTATTTTTGATGATTTCTATAATGAACTTTTACGCCGTATTGAAGAAGAGCGGAAAGAAAACCCCGACTGTTCGGCAAAATCCTATCTCGCTGAGCATTTTAGTGAGTGCTGCGATCTGCTCGGCGAGCTGGAACGCACATACTCCGACCGACTACTGAACTCGCTTGATATACACCACTGTGAAGCGGTGTATGAAATTGCGGAGACCAGGAGCGACATCGAGGAGATACTTGAAAAGAAGAATGACTTTGAATTCGATGACCGGGACCCTGAACCTGATGATCCTGAGGGGTCGGTGTACTACGTATGGCTTCGCAGAGGGGAGTCGAAAGAGTTGGAGTCTTCAATGCCGGCTGTCTTCCAATTCGATGATGAGAGCCAGGGTGTGGGTACTGTCGGCAGCCTGAAGCTTACCGATACACATCTGACACTCGAAACATTTTCCCGTCAGAAGTTCGAATTCGCGAAGGAGAAGATACAGACCTATTTCGGAGGTTACGTTATCTTTTTACATGAGAAAATAGAGGACCTGAAGGACAGGCTGAAAGAGGAGCTTGACGAAGCAGGGGATCGTCCTTCGGTAAAAAAGCAGAGGGAGCCGGAGGGTGCCCTGCCTCCGGAACTTGAACAACAGATACTGGAGAAGCATTATCGGGAGCACTATACGAAGTTTCTCGACGACACAATCCCTGCGCTTGACAACATGACTCCACGTGAGGCAGCCGATAATCCCGATATGCGGCCGCGACTTGTTAATCTTATGAAGGACCACATACAGGGCCTTTCATCCATGCGCCGGGAACGCGGCATTACAATAGATCTTGGCTGGGTACTGAAAGAGCTGGGGCTGCATGAGCTGATTTGAGGCTGCATATGGATTTCATAAAAGTCCAGGCAGGTTTTTTTTGTCTTTATCAGTGGAGATTGGATTAAAGATTCAGAAATATTCAAAATAATTACTTGACATTCAGAATATTTTTGATATGATTCAATAAAATACAACATTAATTCTTCCCTTGGAAAATTTAATGTCATCAGGCCTTATTCCTGCTGATAGGCAAAAACGGATTTACGCTCTCCTCCGTGAACAGGGTGTTGTCAAAGTCAATGAAATTAGTAAATTGTTAGGTGTATCTGAGCTAACCATCAGAAGGGATCTTGATGTATTGGAAAAAAAGGAAATCCTCGAGAGAACACATGGAGGGGCAATTTACAATCAGAGAATGCCGATAGAGCCTCTCTATGAGCAAAAACATAATCTTCACAAGGAGGAAAAAAAAGCAATTGGACGGTATGCAGCAGAACTAATAGAAGAGGATGATACTATTCTGATTAATAGTGGCTCCACAACGCTGGAAGTAATCAACAATCTTAGAAATAAAAGTGTGAGAATCATTACAAGCAATCTTTCTGCCATATATAAATCCGTAGAGAGTAAATTTGAGCTTATAATGCTTGGAGGTTTATTTCGTTCACAATCAAACTCTCTTGTTGGTGAGTTCGCCCAGATTTTGCTTAAACGTGTATACGGTGCAAAGGCAATTATTGGTGTTGATGGTTTCAGCATAAAGTATGGATTGACCACTCCTGTACTGGAAGAAGCGGGGATTGCCAATAAGATGATCGAATCTACGCTGGGGATGGTTATAGTCGTAGCTGATTTTAGTAAATTAGGGGTCGTATCAAACTTTGTTTCTGCACCAATAAATAAGGTGAATGTTCTGGTCACAGATGATAAGATCGATGATGAATATCGAAATGGCCTTGAGGAGATAGGAATACGGGTAGTGGTTGCATCCTTAAATTCGGCCAAAGCCGCTTTGCGGCTCAATATCGACAAGTAACTTCTTTGAAGTTACTTAGAAGTGGTTTACGTTCCTAGGGGACCGATCCTTTACAGGACTAGATATCATAAAGTAACTTCGCGAGAAGTTACTTAAAAGCCAAGGCTGCGTCTCATTTATGATAACCAGAATGATCTTCTGCTGGAATTAATGCAGAATCTGAGTTAAAATATCAAAAAATTAAAGAGAGGGAGGTAAGCCATGAAAAAGCTTTTGGTTGTTTTGCTCATCATTTTTATTGGCGTCACGTCTAGTTTGTTTGCAGCAGGTACTAAAGAAGTGGAGAATAAAGTCTTGAGACTCATTACCTGGTCAGGTTACGCACCACCGCAGCTTGTTGAAAAGTTTAAAGAAGAAACAGGCATAACGGTGGAAGTTACCCTCAGTAACAACGAAGAGATGATCTCGAAACTCAGAGCCACGAGGGGCGGGGGTTTTGACCTTGCCCAGCCATCACAGGACAGAATTTCTGCAGTGGTAGAGCAGTATAATATCTATCAGCCAATTGACTATTCAAAGGTTGATACTGATCAGATAGACCCATCGCTTCTGGCTGCTGTAAAGAAAAATACCCTTGTGAATGGGAAATCCTATGCAGTACCGCACGTGTATGGCACTTCAGGTCTTGTGATAAATAAGGCAAAAGCACCGGATGTGAAGGACTATAAAGACCTGCTAAACCCTAAATATACCGGAAGAGTCTCTTACAGGATGAAAAGGCCTACCCTGCTTGCAATGGGATATTCTTTTGGGTATGATCCATTTTCTCTCTATAATGATAAAGCTGCTTATCAGAAGTTTCTCGATGAGATAGCAGAGAAACTTATTGCCGGGAAACCGGTTGTAAGAAACTACTGGGATAACGGCGATCAGCTGCTTGAATCACTTCGATCAGGAGAAGTCTGGGCTGCAATGGCCTGGGAGCAGGCTGGCTGGAAACTGCACGGGGATAACCCTGATATAGATTATGTTGCTCCGACGAGCGGTGCAATGGCATGGATTGATACATTTGCGATTCCTGCAAAGTCTGAAAACATCGAAGGTGCATACAAATGGATCAATTTCAGCCTGAGGCCTGAGAATGCTGCGGTATTCACCAATAAGGAAAAATACGGCACAGCTTCAAAAGATGCTGTAAAATTCCTGGAACCCAGTACTGCTGACAACTTCAAGAGATGTCTTCCTCCCGAAGTGCTGGCGAAAGCCCACTGGTATCCTCCCGTACCCCCGGGTTTGGAAGAGATGGAAGGAAAGGTACTGGATAGAATCAGGGCTGCGAAATAAAACATTCAAACCGGCAGTAGTGACACTACTGCCGGTTTTTTTGCTGTATACCCGGAAGGTGAAATCAAAATGCAGATTGCATTATCTGTACAAAACGTAACAAAAAAATTCGGTGATTTTATAGCAGTTGATAGTGTTTCCTTCGATGTGGAAGACGGAAAATTCTTTTCAATACTCGGACCTTCAGGATCCGGTAAAACAACACTGCTGAGAATGATAGCAGGGTTTTATGAACCCTCAAGCGGGTCAATCAAGATACGCGAAAAAGATATGGCTGGAGTTGGTCCGAACAAGAGGCCGGTTAATCTTGTTTTTCAGAGTCTAGCCTTATTTCCGATGATGAACGTTTTTGAGAATGTTTCGTTTGGATTGAAAAGGAGGGGTGAGAAGAGCGAGGATGTGAAAAAAAAGGTCGAATCTATGCTGGAAAGGGTCGGGCTCACCGACTTTGGAAACAGGAAAATAAATCAGCTCTCAGGCGGACAAAAACAGAGAGTTGCCATCGCACGATGTTTGGTGATGGACCCGACGGTTCTTCTTTTAGATGAGCCGCTTGGTGCATTGGACTTTAAATTACGAGAAAATATGAAAGTTGAGCTTAAAAAACTGCAGGCAAAAGTAGGAACCACCTTTGTCTATATAACCCATGATCAATCGGAAGCAATGGTGATGAGCGATCATGTAGCTGTTCTGAATGCTGGCCGTTTTGAACAGATAGATACTCCGCAAAACCTCTATAACAAACCGGCCTCCGCGTTTGTTGCACAGTTTGTCGGAGACAATAATAAGTTCCATGTCAAACTCGGTACGGACAGGCACGGTGTTTTTTACGCAACGACAGATGAAGGACAATCGTTTAAACTGGACAAATCGTATGATTTAACGAGAGACAATTCATTCGAAATGTATGTGAGACCCGAGGCAATAATAATCAATCCCAAGGAAGACAAGGACAGCGTTAATCTATTGAATGTAGAAGTGAAGTCTATACTATTTGACGGTGGTAACAGTAGAATCCTCATTGTGCCGGAGGGTTCCAACAAAGAGATTATTGTTTCCCTCCCGCAAAACAGGAAATATGACACGCTCAAAGTCAAAGATAGATTAAAAATTGGCTGGTATCCTTCTGCAGCCGTATGTTTCAAGGGGACAGGTAAAAGGATATATGAAGAAATCTCATAAGTTCGGAATCCGGTGGGGTTTTATAATCTTTTTTACACCGGTTTTCCTCTGGTTATTTATGTTGATCATTTTACCGCATCTTGAGCTTCTCAGAATGTCGTTCATAGGTACTGATTATTATGGGAAATCCGGTTTCACCCTTGAGAATTATGGAGGGTTTTTTAAAGAGCCTGTTTACTGGCTTACATATGTAAGAACAACGTTATATTCTATTCTGGTTACATTTATCGTTTTAATTATAGCGCTTCTGGTTTCCTTCTATATAACAAAAATTGTAAAAGTGAAATTCCAGGGATTTTTAATGGTTCTCCTGTTGGTCCCATTTTGGGTCAGCGAGCTCATCAGAATTTATGGCTGGATAATAATTTTACGCGAAAGTGGAGTGTTGAATTATTTCCTTACCAGAGCGCATATATTAAAACAGCCTTTAGAGATGCTCTATCATGATGCGACCATGATTCTTGGGCTGGTGTATACCACCATGTTGTTTATGATCGTTCCAATCATCGGAGTTATGGAGAGCCTCGACGATTCTATCATTGAGGCAGCCCTTGATCTCGGAGCCAGCAAATTAACAATATGGCGTAAAATTATCATACCGTATTGCATGCCCGGAATTATGTCGGGAAGCATCATTGTTTTCATGCTGGTTCTTGGCAGTTATCTGACACCGAAGCTGATGGGGGGGAAGAATGCGTTGTGGTTCACGGAGCAGATTTACAACCAGATTATTATTTACTTTAACTGGAATCAGGGGTCAGCATTCGGTTTCCTGCTCCTGTTTATTTCTTCATTAATAATATTTGCTGCGTTGAAGATTACAGGGCAGAAATTTTCACAGGTAATAAAATGATACGTACTTTGCCGAACACAAAAGTATATTTAACAGGCTTCAAGATTTTCATAATACTTTATTTTATATTTCTTTTTGCGCCTCTTTTAGTAACCATGGTCCTTGCATTTAATAACTCAATGTTTCCTTCTTTGCCATGGAATGGCTTTACTCTTGCGTGGTTTTTTGGAAAAGGGCCGGACAAAATAGGTATTTTTCATGATGCGATCAATTTGAGGAGTATTTTTACTTCATTTAGAGTTGCAATTGCCGTTACCATTCTTTCTACAATTGTCGGGACAATGGCAGCCTTTCTCTTTGAGCAGGAAGAATTCAGGCTTAAAAATATTCTATATTTCCTCATGCTCGCTCCCATGGTTATACCGGGAGTTATTTTAGGCATATCCATATTAATGTTTTCCACTGCTGTAGGGTTGTTTTTTGAAAATGCATTTGGTTGGAATATTAGGGTTTTGAGCCCGGGTATATGGCTGGTCGTAATGGGCCAGTTTTCATTTATTACCACCATTGTAGCATTGTTTGTTTCTGCACGGTTGAGGAAATTTGACAGAACGCTCGAAGAAGCTGCGTACAATCTTGGAGCAACCAGATTAGAAGTAATCTGGTTTATAACATTGAAGTATCTGCGTCCCTCAATTATTGGTGGAGCTGCAGTTGCATTCCTGATGTCCTTTGAGAACTTCAATACCACATTATTCCTTGTTGGTTCTGACGCCACCCTGCCTATCAATCTTTATCTACAAGTACGAGACGGATCAACCCCTGTAATAAATGCGATTGCCTTACTACTCATTATTACCACTTCTACCTTAGCAGTTACCAATCTTTATCTGGGTAGAAAGAACAATGCATGAGTGATACGCACAGTATCATTCAACGCAGACTCAAAAAGGTTTTTTTATTTTTTTTGAGCACGACTTTCTTTTCGGTTTGCATGGTGGTGTGAAGTGGTTTGCATTTTGGGTATCCGGGTGATTGGTATTGTGTTCGGGTGAACCGGGAATCCCTGGGGGACTACAATAGAGATGAAAAACCAGTATATCCTCACTATTGACCAGGGAACAACCGGCACAAGGGCGGTCATATTTGATCGAAACGGCATGCAGGTTGCGAGTGCATACGAAGAGCTTCACCAGTACTATCCGAAACCGGGCTGGGTTGAACACGACCCGATGGAGATCTGGGCGACCGTTGAAAATACGATTCATGTCGTTCTGAAAACGATTCCTGTGGGGTCTCTTACAGCGATCGGCATCACCAATCAGCGGGAAACAACAATACTCTGGGACAGAGAAACCGGGGAGCCTGTGCACAACGCCATCGTGTGGCAGTGCAGAAGGACCTCGGATCGATGCAGTACACTTAAAGGGGTTAAAGAGAAGAGCAAACTTATCTCACATCGTACAGGCCTTCCGATCGACGCTTATTTTTCAGCGACAAAACTGGAATGGCTCCTGCAAAATGTTCCCGATGCTCTCCGGAATGCAAAAGATGGAAGGCTCGCCTTTGGAACACCCGATTCGTGGATGCTCTGGAAACTGACCGGCGGCGCGGTTCATGCCACGGACTTCACGAATGCCTCTCGCACCATGCTGTTCAATATCGAAACACGTACATGGGATGAGGAGCTTCTGGAGATGTTCGGCATTCCAATAAATGTGCTTCCGGAGGTGAAAAAATCTTCAGGAATTTTTGGAAAGACAGCCGGGACGGGGAAACTCCCTGCGGGTATTCCGATATCAGGGATTGCTGGCGACCAGCAAGCAGCACTGTTCGGACAGGCCTGCTTCGATGCAGGATCGATAAAAAACACCTGCGGCACCGGTTGCTTCGTCCTGATGAATACAGGAACAAAACGCCCCGTTTCAAAATACGGTCTTGTAACAACCCTGGCCTGTGACAGAAACGGTGAGCCGGTATTTGCCCTCGAAGGATCCATATTTATCGCGGGTGCTGCAGTACAGTGGCTTCGTGACGGTTTGAGAATACTGCACTCTGCATCTGAATCCGAGGCCATGGCACGGGCGGTTGATGATACAGCGGGAGTATATTTCGTGCCTGCTTTTGTCGGGCTCGGCGCCCCATACTGGGACCCTGATGCCCGTGGGAGCATATTCGGGATAACGCGGGGGACGACGCAAAACCATATTGTGAGGGCAGCCCTGGAGTCGATGTGCTACCAGACACAGGACATACTCGAATCGATGCAGAAAGATACGGGTCTGAAAGTTCAGGCTTTGAGAGTTGACGGCGGTGCAGCGCAAAATGATTTTCTCTGCCAGTTTCAGGCGGATATTCTCGGTATCGATGTTATCAGGCCGCGGTGTATAGAGAGTACGTCATTAGGGGCAGCCTATCTTGCCGGGCTTGCGGTCGGATACTGGGAGGATGCAGACGCACTTAAGAAGTGCAGTGCAGTCGACAGGCGGTACTCACCGAATATTTCAAGGGTGGATGCAGACTTGCTGTATGCCGGCTGGCGTGACGCGGTCGAAAGAACACTTTCAAAGAAGAGATGATGAAGTTTACAGCATCAAATGGTATTTAAGTAAGTCAATTCGGGTTTAAGATATTTTTTTTATCTGCGTGCATGGTATAATAAAAAAGTATTCGGAAGCAAAGATTACGAATACTGCCGCTATAGTAATTTTTTAGATATGATATTAATACAGTTGTGATACAAGAAGATAATTGAATCAAGTGATTCAGCCATCGATGCAGTATTTACAGACGACCGAATTTCATCAAAGGAGTGTATGTCCCTGGCGGGGCTGAGTATCAACAGATAACTGATTTGTAATTACTGAGAAGGGGAAACTATGAAAAATCTACTGGATAACATCGATGACGTATTGCTTATGGGTCCGGGGCCTTCCTGCGTTCCGGATGAGGTGTACAGGGCTCTCTCATGTAAGACACTCGGGCATATGGACTACTATTTTATCCGGATCATGGATGAAATCAAAAACCTGCTTCAAAAACTGATGGAGACTCAAAACCGCCTGACCCTTGCGGTTTCGGGAACAGGTTCTGCGGGTATGGAGACCTGCTTTGTGAACCTGATAGAGCGGGGGGACAGGGTTCTTGTTCTGATAAACGGCGTATTCGGTAAGAGGATGGCGGATGTTGCGGGCCGGCTCGGCGCGCAGGTCGACACGCTCGAGTTCGAGTGGGGAACACCAGTTGTCCCCGATCAGGTGGCTCAAAAGTTGTCAGGTAATTCATATAAAATAGTGGCGGTCGTTCATGCGGAAACCTCGACGGGAGTCAGGAATCCGGTAGAAGAAATCGGCTGGCTGGTGAAGGACAGCGGCACCTTGATGCACACCGCCGGCTGGTGGAAGGTCTCGCGGAGCTTGATGCGGAGATGCTCGTTGAACTGGAATACCGTCTTCCTATGCTGAATGCGGTGAAGGTACCTGAAGGGGTTGACGAAGCCGAAGTGCGAAACCAACTTCGCAACGAGCATTTTATAGAGATAGGCGGGGGGCTGGGCCCGCTTGCGGGGAGGATATGGAGAATCGGCCTGATGGGCCACACTGCGCGACCTGAAAACGTCGAGAGATTGCTTTCTGCCCTGAAAAAGTCATGAAGCGATGAATTGTATCGTCTCGATATCGATCGGGGCGAATTATGGGGATAGTATACTTATTTACCAGGGGGATATACCCTCATTCGGCCGAGTATCGACAAGTAAATTCGTATGAAGTTAATAAAAAGCGGCGTATGTCCCCCCTGGGGAAAGTCGCTTTGCGGCCGAGTATCACAACTTATGTAACGTTACTTAAAAGTACGCATCCTCATCCAGAGCCTTACCTGAACAGGCTTGTCTGAAAAAAAAATCAAAAACAGTTTTTATAAGGGAAATACGGAGGTACGGAAACTGCAGATCAAGTACATTAGCAATAGATGGCAGATCGTAAAGTCCTTCTACACCGGTATCGGAAAATCAGCAGTACTGCTGCCGGCCGCCTTCCTCGTCGCCGTTGGTGTCGGTACCGTGGCCCTGGGTATGATTTTTTACGTGCGTGATGTCTTTGCAGCAACCCCGTCCCAGGTTGGCTACCTTACCGCCCTGTGGTCGTTGCACTATATACTGGGATGCCTCTTCATCCGCCAGTTATTCAACAGGGTTCTTCCACACTATCTTTTAATCGCCTCCACCTTTTTTATGACTGTGTTTGTATTGTCCACAGTGTTGACTTACCGGTTTTTTATGGTATATGTTTTCTACAGCCTGTGGGGCGTTGCGATGTCACTTTTCTGGCCATTCATCATGGGCTGGCTGTCACACGGTATCGAGGGAGTGAAACTTGGAAAGGTTTTGTCTAACTACAACTTTTCCTGGAGTATAGGTACAATAATCAGCCCTTTTCTCGCAGGTATTCTGAGCACGTTCTCTTCCTCCCTGCCGCTCTTCTTGGGAAGCTTTCTGTTTTTCCTCACCTGCGTCCTCATCATCGGGGCCACCCTTACCCTGCCCAAAATAAAAAGCGACAGATGGATCGAGGCGGCCAAAAGGAGGGATGTTTCTCACAAGGGTAGGAGCACTTTACTGAGATTTCCCTCCTGGATCGGTTTGTTTACGACATATACAGTCGTCGGTGTGGTCCTCAACATATTTCCCATATACGCCAGGACCGATCTCGGCATGAGCAAGAATCTCGTTGGTCTGATCCTGCAGCAGCGGGCAATTTTCGCGACTCTGGGGTTTATCGTTCTTGGACGGACCTCGTTCTGGCACTTTAAACCCTTGCAGATGATAATCGGGCAGATTCTGCTTTCGGCAATGGTTTTCTTGCTTCAATATACGAGTATGCCTTTTCCCCTGGGGATGCTGCTTGCCCTGATCGGCATCCTTATGTCGTTGAGTTATTTCAACAGCCTCTTCCACGGCGTATCGGGAAGTGTCAACAGGGCGGGGAGGATGGCGATTCACGAATCGATACTTTCAGCAGGCCTTATCATCGGGTCTTTATTCGGTGGACTCCTGTATGAAAGGTATACAATGTCCCTTGTTTACCTGTTCTGTGCAGGGCTGGTGCTGTTCGGGGCAGTTGTTCAAACAACCTTCGTTTTTAAAATATGGGCAACAGATCCTGCCATGAAAGACAGAAGATGAAGCTAATCTCCGCAGTATCTACAAATAATCTGAAAGGTGCAGGGTTTCAAATCGATACAGTTGTAATTTAAACAATTTTCTGTAGCATCTGGAATTTTTTATAGTAATCACTATTTTTTTTAAAAAAATGTTGACAGTGTTTTCTCAGTATGATATCGTTTGCACAATCGTTTTCATAAATAAACATCCGGCATATAAAAAGTTTATTTGTGTGTCCTCTGTTTCTAAAAATGTTTTCATATTAGAACATGTAGATATAGGACCATTAAGAAAGTGTTTGTATCGCTTTAGTTTTATTGATAGGATTGTATGGTATGCCTTCTATGAAGGATGTCGCAGGCATGGCAGGTGTTTCGATCTCTACAGTATCGAGAGTAATTAATCAAACCATCCCTGTCGATGAGCAAACCCGATCGAAAGTGCTTGCTGCAATCAAAAGATTAAACTACAGGCCAAACCTTCTTGCCAAAGGCCTCAGGGTTAAAAGCGGGCAATTAATAGGGCTGATTTTGCCTGAGATACGATTGCACGCCTTTGTTCAGATCATCAACAGTGTTGAAGAATATGTCGTTAACAGGGGATTCAGCCTCATCATAGGGAACACCCATAACGATCCTGACATTGAAGAGAAATTGCTCGATAATCTGCTTCGAAGAAATGTCGATGGGATCATTTTTTCCCGGTTGTCAGATGAAAGTAGAGTTCTGAATCTCATTAAAAAAAGTAAGGTAAAGGTTGTCGCAATAGATCGAGAGCTTGATGTACAGGATGTGCCGCACGTAATTCTTGATAATTATGGTGCAGGGGTAATGGCTGCGCGCCATCTCATCTCACTCGGTCATAAAAATATGGCCTGTATCACCGGCCCATTAAATATAAAACTGTGCAGAGAACGCCTGGCCGGTTTTTCCGATACCATTAAAGATGAACATTTACAACTTGAAGATAATCAGATTTATGAAGGAAGATTTGACTTTGATTCCGGGTTCGAAGGGGCGGAGCATCTCCTCTCACAAAAAAGCATTCTAACCGCTTTGTGGGCACAGAATGACCTTATGGCAATTGGAGCGTTAAAGGCATTAAAAATACATTCATACCGTGTTCCTGAGGAGATTGCCCTCATGGGAATGGATAATCTTGAAATTTCACGTATGGTTTCCCCGGCGTTAACAACAATCATGCAGCCCTTTGACGAAATGAGTAAAAAGGCGGTTGATATTCTTTTTAGTGAAGAAAGTGAAGCAGGGCACCAGCGAATAATTCTTCAGCCCGGGCTTGTTGTAAGGGATTCAACCGTTTTAAACGGCAGCAATTCATAGCACAATGTGGTAAGATTAATTTTTGTTTATGTATACAGGAGAATAAAAGTTGTCTGAAGAACAATACATTCTAGAGATGAACAATATTTCAAAACAGTTCCCTGGAGTCAAGGCGCTTGAAGACGTCAGTTTACGGCTCAAAAGAGGAGAAGTCTTCGCACTGGTTGGTGAAAACGGTGCGGGTAAATCCACACTCATCAAAATCCTTTCAGGCGTATACAGCAACGATACAGGTGCGATAAAAATAAATGGTCAGATGGTGAACATAAAGGGACCGAAAAATGCAATTGACCTCGGGATCAACACCATTTATCAGGAAACATCCCTGGTACAGGATATTACTGTCGCGGAAAATATATTTCTTGGAAGACAACCGCAGACAAGATGGGGACGGATTAACTGGAAGGAAATGATTGAATCTTCCGAGAAAATACTCCAGAATCTTTCAATCCCCCTATCGCCTGCATCGATTGTTGCTGAATTATCGGCTGCACAGCAGCAGCTTATCGAAATATCGAAGGCATTTTCCCGTGAAGCAAAGATCATCATCATGGACGAGCCGACTGCCTCTATAACCGAGGAAGATACGGAAAACTTATTCAACCTTATTCGCCGTATTGTCAAGACCGGGACATCGATAATCTATATCTCGCATAGAATACAGGAGATTTTCGAAATAGCGGATATGGTCAAGGTGCTTCGTGACGGCAAAACAGTTAAAACGATGAAAGTAAGTGAAACAAAAGAAAACGAAATAGTCAAGTACATGGTAGGACGCGATATAGGCAATATCTTCGGTGATAAAAGTTATCAATCAAAAGAAAACATCGTCCTTCAGGTACAAAATCTCACCACATCCAGCGTGTTTGAAAATATTAGCTTTGATTTAAAGGAAGGCGAGATTTTTGGTTTTTCCGGTCTTGTTGGGGCCGGCCGCAGTGAAATCGTTCGTGCGATTTTCGGACTCGACGAAATAGAAAACGGAGAAATATATCTATACGGAAAAAAAATAACTTCCCGAAAGCCGGCCGATGTTATCAAAATGGGTGTTGCCTTTGTGTCGGAGGACAGAAGGCTGGAAAGCATAATTCAGGGTTTCAGTGTAAAGGCAAATATTACTATCCTATTATTGAAAGAAGTGCTTTCGAAACTCAGGCTCATTAAAAGAAAAAAAGAAAATGACCTCGCAGCGCGCTACGTGCGAGAATTCGATATTAAAACACCATCACTGGAACAGCTTGTAATGAATCTGAGCGGGGGTAACCAGCAGAAGGTAGCTCTCGCAAAGTGTCTTTCAACCGATCCGAAAATTCTCATACTCGATGAACCGACAAAGGGGATCGACGTTGGCGCAAAAAAAGAAATTCATACCCTTATAAAAGAACTCGCAAACAGGGGAGTTTCGATTATCCTCGTTTCTTCTGAATTACCGGAAATCATCGGTATGTGTCACCGCGTTGTCGTAATACACGAGGGAAGGTTGATGAAGATATTTGAAAAAGAGGAAATAAACGAAGAAAATCTCATGTATGCAGCGGTCGGGAATATGTGAAAGAGGGTTACACTGAATGAATGTTCAGAAACAGCATACCTCTTTTGAGTTTCGACGAAGTCTCGCACGTTTTTTCTTTAACCAGGCAATGCTCATTGTTCTGCTTGTATTTGTTATCGGTATGAGTCTCGTCGCAAAAGATTTTCTAACGGTTGGAAACATTTTCAATATAATTCGACAGATCACTGTACATGGCATTGTCGCGTGCGGGATGACGATCGTTGTAATCGGAAAAGGCATGGATCTATCTGCCGCTTCGATTCTTGCCCTCTGTGCAGTTGTCAATGTTATGCTTCAGCCATTCGGTTATCTAGTCGCCATTGCCGCAGCAATTGCCGTCGGTTTTATCGCAGGGTTCATCAACGGGTATCTCATCGGAAAGGTGAAAGCCAATTTTATAATAGTGACACTGGGAACGTCGATCTTCTATAAAGGTGTTGCCCTTATCATTTCCGGTGGAAGGAATTTGAAGAGCAGGCCGGAAAGAATATTCCATTTCATCGGCGATGAAAGCCTGCTTGGTATACCTGTACTTGCATATTTTCTTGTTGTTACCATGTTTCTTGTGGGAATTCTTTTACATAAAACAATCTCAGGCAGAAGACTGTATGCTGTCGGCCTGAACGACAGGGCCGCACGGGTCGCCGGTATCAATGTTTCGAATGTTGTCATGTGGAGTTACATCATAAATGGACTAATAATTGCGCTGGGTTCTATTGTTCTTACCTCTCGTTTGCCCAGAATCAGGGTGGGTACCGCTTCAACGTATCTGTTTGATGTAATCACAATTGTCGTTCTCGGCGGAACAGCGCTGTCGGGTGGTGTTGGCGGTATTTATAAAACGGCGATCGGACTTTTTATATTTGCCATTATCAATAACGGTATGGCTCTTCTGTCTATTCCTTTTGAATACCAGCAGTTAATAAAAGGAGTAATTCTTATTCTTGCTGTGCTGTATGATGAATTCAATAGAAGAAAGAGGTTGATGTATTAAAAAATGAAGGGAAAAATTACACATTTTATAAGAGAGCAGAAACTTCTTTTTATCACACTTGTGCTGCTCATAATCCTGACGGCAGCTGATCCCAGATTTTTTACAATAAGAAGCCTGTACAGTATTCTTGACCACATCACGATAAACGGAATCATGGCGGCTGGAATGACCGTTCTTCTGATCAGCGGGTCGTTTGACCTCTCCGTCGGTTCTGTCATGTCGTTTACTGGCATAGTCACAATAATGTTGCAGCCTCACGGTATGTTCCTATCGATTCTCAGTGGGCTAATCGTTGGTACATGCGTGGGAGCATTAAACGGCCTTCTTGTAGTAAAGGGAAGGATCAATGCGTTTATCGTTACACTTGGCACAATGATTATTTTCAAGGGTCTGGGGCTTGCCGTAACAGGAAGCCACCCGGTGAAAGGCAGTATTGATGTATTTCAATTCATCGGTCAGGAAAAAGTCATTGGTATACCAGCACCCGTTTTCTACTTGATAATTTCTTATGTAATCGTATGGTACATCTTAAAATATACGAAATTTGGAAGAAACGATTATGCGATTGGAGGAAATCCACTTTCGTCAAGGCTAGCAGGTATCAACGTAAATCTTTATACCTTTTTTTATTTTGTTCTGTGTTCCTTTACTGCTGCAGTATCGGGAGTAATTCTCTCTTCCAGAGTCAATACCGGATCGGCCGTGTTCGGTGATAATACACCTCTTATCGTGATCGCTGCTGCAGTGCTTGGCGGTACAAGCCTTTTTGGTGGAAAGGGTAAAGTAATCGGTACTCTCCAGGGTGTATTGATTCTGGGGCTTGTGGAAAGGGCGATGGTTATTTTTAATGTTTCGACCAACTATCAGCTACTTTTACGCGGGTTGATAATACTTGCTGTTGTCGTTACTGATGCACTCACTGTATCAAAGGAGAAAGTTGCTTTTCGGGCAGGTGAAACCTAGAATTGTCACCATCAGCACATACCTGGAACTGGAGCCCGAAACCAAGTCTATTCATGAAAGGGGTGATGTTTGCCGGAACAGATAATCAGAAGATTTTGTTTTATTACAATTCAAATAGGAGGGTTAATTATGAAAAAGCAGGTAAAGGTTTTGCTGTTTGCTGTAGTACTCATCACATTTGCGTTTGGTGCCTTCATGGTGTATGCAGGAGGGGGTGAAAAAAAAGGGGGTAAGGAGCAGATTACAGTGGGTTTTTCACTGCCATTTATAGAAGACAGCCCCTACGTTTTTCCCTATGCAGAGGCGTTGAAAAAAGAGGCGGCAAAACGTGGCTGGAAGCTTATAATGACAGATGCCAGCGGTGATCTTAACAAGCAGGTGAATCAGGTAGAAGACCTTGTCGCAAAGGGAGTGGACGGGCTGATGATAATGCCTGTTGACGCAAACGGTATTGTGTCTGTGATCAACAAGGTATACGAAGAAACGAACGGGAAGCTCCCTGTTATTACCTCAAATGTTATGACAGATCCGCCGAAGCTTGACTCGTTAATCGGTTTTGCAGGACCGAACAGCTATCTCGAGGGAAGGCTGATGGGCAAGACCTATGTCGAATACCTCGACTCAAAGGGTATCGATAAAATCAACTTCTGTGAAATAACCGGAACTGCAGGATACTCCGCGGCAATAGACAGGCAGAAGGGGTTTGCGGACCAGGTTAAGGAGATGGGCGCAGAGGATCGTTTTATCCTGCTCGATCGGCAACCTGGTGACTGGTCTCCGGATAAGGCCCAGACAATGACAGAGAATTGGCTTACGACCTATGGTGATAAGCTCCAGATGATCTACTCGCATAATGACGGAATGGCGATCGGCATCTGCAAAGCACTTCAGAATGCCGGTCTGAAACCGGGTCAGGTTATTTTCAACGGATGCGATGGTCAGACTGCAGCGGTCAAACAGATAAAAGACGGATGGCAGTTGTTTACTGTTTTTCAGTCCCCGGCTGTTGATGCAGCAACGAGTATGCAGGTGATGGAGAAGATTTTGAACGGTGAGAAGGTTGATTACTATACCTATATGGATACCCCCATTATCAACAGTGACAATGCTGACAAGTATCTGCCAATTGTAGAAGAACTCTGGAAGTAGTGTCGTTTTTCTTTGATTTGTATGAACCGTCACTCAAGTGAATGGCCCGATATCCAGGAGGGTATTGGGCCATTTTAATTTTATTGAAGCGAGGTTTTGAAGATGTTTTACAAAGACAAAACAACAAAAGCAGGCCTCATAGTAACAATGTCGCCGGATGAGACATGGCCGGACAGTTTTGTTGAGCGGGTAAAGAGCTACCTGCCGAAGGCGCGAAAATCCCTAGAAAAAATCGGCATGCAGGTGTTTGACTGCGGCAAAATTGCCCGGACAAACCGTCAGATGGCCAAACAGGGTGAGACACTGAGGCAAAATGGAGTGCATCTCCTTGTTATTTATGTCGGGACCTGGACGTATTCGAGTACGGCTGTTATGGCTGCGTTTAAAACCGATGTACCGGTTATCGTATGGGCGGATCCGCACATTGAAACCTTCGGGATCGTCGGCGGTTCGATCGTCCGCGGGGCGCTGGATGAAGTCGGCATAAAGAACTATCTGGTGTATGGCGACTTCGAAGAACAGAGGGTTCTCGACAGGCTGAAAATACTCTGCAGCGGCATTGCCGGAGCGACGAAGCTGCGGGGTATGTTGTACGGTGAGGGCGGCAGTAGATGTATGGGTATGTATACGGCCAGGATTGATCCATCGGAGTGGATGAGCAGATTCGGTATTGATGTAGACGGCTTTGAACAGATCGATGTAATCAGAAGGGCGGAGAAATACGACGCAAAGGAGGTGGTCACCCTTCTCGATTGGATTAAAAAGGATTTTGGCGGAGTGGAGGTGAAGGATGAGGTTATGGCCTCACAGATCAGGATGTACCTGGCTCTGCGCGAAGTGATACGTGAAAAGGGGTATGACTTTATTTCGGTAAAATGCCTTCCTGAGCTCCCGTCCTGCTATACTACATTTTGCGTTGCGCATGCTCTCCTCAACGATTCATCAGATGACGGATTCGGTGAAAAAAGCTCGTTTGTCTGTGCCTGCGAGGCAGATGCCAATGGCGCTCTTACCATGCAGATACTGAACAACATTACGAACAATACCACGATGTTTACAGACGTTCTGTACTATGATTACGATGAGAACATGGTGAGGATGTGCAACTGCGGGTCACAACCTACAGATTTTGCACGATCGAGGAAGGATGTTACCTGGGTTACCGAGGGTTTGAGGGAATTCGACTGGGTGATCGGTGGTGCCTGCCCCCGATATGTGGGAAAGCCGGGGAAGGTGACTATCGCACGGCTCAGCAGGATCAACGGGGAATATGTTATGCTTATTACCGGCGGAGAGGCCCTGGATATGCCTCTTGAAAAGATAAACGAGACGAACTCACAGCAGCCTCATGTATTTGCACGGCTTGACTGCAGCCAGGATGGTTTTATAAATGCTCTACGGGCGAATCACGTACACGTTGTGTATGGTGATTACAAAAAGGAACTTGAAACAACGTGTGAGGTGCTTGGTATAGAACCGGTGATTCCTGAATAGCTGATCATAAGAGGCTGTTTGACATCAGTATTTAAATCCAATTATACGGGAGGGTTGTAATGAAAAATACAATTGAACTACTGAAAAATGCCCTTGACAGGGGGAACGGTGTTTTCCGGCTTTTTCCGAACTGGGTTCCCAGAGAATTCTGTATTCCCGGAAGGCGGCTGAAGCTGCATCCGGATGATTATTTCTCGTTCGGAGCGCACAGGGGCGGAATCAGCGAGCGGTGGTTTGCATCGACCACAAAGGCTGATAACGGGCCTGAAACCCTGGAGGATGAGGGCTTGAGCTATATCTATATAGAAGACGGAACCAAACCTGAAAAAGTGCTTCTCAAAGATGCTGTCGGGCTGATGGGGGATGAGATCCTCGGAAAAGAGGTGATGGAAAAGCACGGCGGCTGGACGATGTACTCGAAGTTCTTTGACAATATGCAGCCTCTTCCCCATCATCTCCATCAAGATGATGAGAGCGCGGCGAAGGTGGGGCAGAAGGGGAAACCCGAAGGCTACTATTTTCCCAAACAGCTCAACAATCATCCTGCCTGGTTCCCCTACACATTTTTTGGTCTCAACCCCGGCACCACAAAGGATCAGGTGAGAAAGTGCCTGGAGAACTGGGACAGGGGAGACAACGGAATTCTGTACCTCTCCCGCGCATATAAGCTGAAACCAGGCACAGGATGGGATGTTCCGGCCGGTATTCTTCACGCGCCCGGGTCGTTTTTGACCTATGAGCCGCAGAGAGCTTCCGATGTGTTTGCCATGTTTCAGTCCCTTGTGTGGGAGCAGTATACTCCGTGGGAGCTTCTCGTAAAGGATGTGCCGGAGGAGTACAAGCATGATCTCGATTACATCATCAATATGATCGACTGGGACTTGAATCTCGACCCGGATTTTTATAAAAACCGGTTTTTAGCGCCGAAACCTGTCAGGCCTGATGAAGAGATGCGGGGTGAGGGAAATGAGGAATACCATATTGTGTATAACTCTGAGTATTTCAATGCCAAGGAACTGACGGTTCTGCCTGGACGTTCAGTCATAATAAAGGATGATGCTGCGTACGGATTGATTGTCGTTCAGGGGCACGGAAAGTTCGGTGTGCTTGATGTAGAAGCGCCTGCATTGGTTAGATTCGGCCAGATGACGAGCGATGAGCTTTTCGTCAGCGTGAATGCCGCCCGAGAGGGCATAGCTATTAAGAATGAAAGCAGCACCGACGAGCTCGTCATTCTCAAGCATTTCGGCCCAGCGGCATGACGAGAGACTGAGGCTATTAAGGGCTTTCGGTATATCGATTATCGACATGACAATAGCACGTGATGTTAGAAAGCAATGTGCGAAAAGATCGGATTTTTCAGGTGTGAAATAATAACCGCTTAATATGCCGCGTAAATGCAACCATCATAATGCCGCCGGTAAACGGTACTCACCAGCACCTTCGGTACCAAGGGCACTAATAGTATGTTCTTCGCATCAAGCCAAAGGTTTGTAAAAAGCGGTTATACCCGCTTTGCAGGGGATGGATAATGAATGTACGGGAAAAGTTTCTGGAAATAATGCGGTTCAACAAGAAAGCTCCGCCGCCGAAATGGGAATTCGGATATTGGGGAGCTACCGTTGAAAACTGGTATGATTCAGGTTTACCCAAAAGACAGTACCCGAAACTTCCTGAAAACGTAACTACACCCACGTCTCATCTCTATACGCCGGCATGGCTCGCTGGCAGGAGGGCAAACGGGGGAAGGCTTCCCACGGGTGTCGCAGTAATGGCTGGCGGCCTGTACTGGCCGACCCAGGGTTTTCCTCTCGATAATGACGTGAAAGATTTCTTCGGGATGGATAAGACGCAGGTTCTCGTTAATGTCAACCTCCTCTTTCATCCGATGTTCGAGCAGGAGGTAATCTACGAAGATGATGACTACTTCGATTATATGGATCTCGATGGAGGAAAGAGACGTTTTCTCAAAGATTCGAAAACGGGTCAGACCATTCCCTCCGGCATCGAGTGGCCGATTAGTGACCGGAAGAGCTGGGAGAAGCTGAAGGATGAGCGGTTGAACCTGAACGATATCGTGGGAAGATTCCCGCCGAACTGGGATCGGCTGGTCGACATCTATCAAAACAGAGATTTTCCGCTCGCGCTCGGAGGATATCCCCATGGCTTTTTCGGTACCCTTGCCAATCTGATGGGGTATGACAAACTATTTCTGGCCTATTATGATGACCCGGGTATGGTGCATGATATAATTGGCACATTCACCGATTTATGGATTGCCGTTTATTCGGAGGTTTTTTCATTTGTGAGGGTCGACCATGTGCAGATATGGGAGGATATCTCCTTTGGAAGTGGCTCGATGGTTTCGCCGAAAGTAATAGAGGAGTTCATGGTGCCGTACTATAAGAGGTTCACGGATTTTCTTCGCAGCGAGGGTATAGATATTATCCTGCTAGATACGGATGGTGACTGCATGAGTATTATTCCGCTGTTCATTGAAAGCGGTATTAACGGTCTGTATCCATTTGAATGGCACTGCGGGATGGACATAGTGAAGGTCAGGAAGGCCTTCCCCCAGTTGAAGATGTTAGGTGGCATTCCGAAATCAGAAATCTGTCTGGGAAATAAGAGAATTGACGAGATTCTGGAGCCTGTTGACGCTGTGCTGAAAACAGGCGGGTATATTCCGTTTGGTGATCACTTCATACCACCGGATGTCGACTGGGAGAATTTTCAGTATTATAGAAATAAATTGAACAGCCTTATCGATGACTGTTCCCGATAGAGTGCTGAGCCTCTGGTACTTTTCCACGTTTACAGTCCGTATGGTGCAGGACAAAAGTGCAAATACGCAACAAAGCATTTTAAACAACTGCAAAACGTCAGCCTTGAAATA
>CAZGJW010000017.1:0-8323 GCA_964525675.1 uncultured Spirochaetota bacterium | reverse complement strand
GGAGTTGCGATGTAACTTTTCTGACCCTTTATTATGGGATGGCTTTCACACGGTATAGAGGGAGTAAAACTGGGGAAGGTTTTATCAAACTACAACTTTTCATGGAGCATCGGCACTATCATCAGCCCCTTTCTCACGGGTCTTCTGAGCACGATCTCCTCGTCCCTGCCGCTCTTTAATAATTTTCGAATGAAGGTGGCGGGCATACCAGTTTATTAACGATAATTATACTTAATCCTATGAACACTATATCAAATAAAAAGACAATGGTATATCCGAGCAAGGAAATTAAGAGTCCTCCTATAAGGGGAAAAACTATCGTTGTTATACTTCCAGCACCAGAAAGTGCGGTATAGAGAGCCCGATTATACTCATGTGAAATCTCGAGCAGGATACCTGAAATAAATATTTGGTATGCGGAAAAGTTAAAACCTGCAAGAAAGAATACCAGTGGATAAAGTCTTTTATATGAACTGGGCCCAAGCTCCCCTGAAAGGAAGAGAGCCAGTATGGGTATAATGCTTCCTAATATAGCATATATCCTGACGACTCCCTTGTAACTGCTGCTCTTGAGTAACCGATGCCATACATAATTTGAGATAATCATTCCTACAATTTGAACCAGGAGGAAATTCCCTATTATTTTAGAATCAAGACCAAGGTTTTGTTTTGCAAGTCCTACATAAAAGGGTACCAATGTCAATCCAAGGCCTGCACAGTTGATGAGTAAAAGATACATCCGTATGTTTTTATCACTTTTGAATATATGCACATAGGCACTGACGATTGATCTTTTCCATAGCGAAGAGTTGCTTAAATCTGTGGGCCTCTCACGTATGATCCAGAAACCTATCGATGCGGTAAGCAGCAGGGCACTGGCAATGGAAAATAACAAGCTGTAATTGAACGGATAAGGATGAAGCCGCACAAGCTTTCTAACAATGAGAGCTGAAATCAGAATTCCGCTGCTTATAATAGTTTGTCTCAGGGTAAAAAACTGTTTTCTCCTGCTCTTTTTAATGGATTTGCCAAGAATATCTACGTATGAAATGTTTGCGAAGGCCCCGCTGAAAGAAAAAACCGATATTATAATAAAGATAAGCCATATAATAAGACCTTTTTCGATCGCATTTGATTTATACAACAGCACACTCAGGCTGAACAGCGCACTGATTCTTAAAGATATTCCAAGTATCAAATACCCTTTCTTCTTTTCCTTCCTCGATAAAAAACCTGCAAATAATATTTGCATGAAGTTTGAACCACCAATCATAATCGCTGTCTGAATGCCAATATGAACTGTTGTGCCGCCTGCATTTAAAATCATAGAGGGGATTATAGTGTTTGTATCGGTGAAGTTTTGTGCAAGTGCGAGAAAAAGTGCATGCCATAAAAATGCAAAGAAGTTCCTTTTGTAATATACTCTTCCTGTATCTGTCATATCAATTATCGAAGTTCCCGGCAAGGTTATAGTGTTACACAGTATACGCAATATTCTATTCAGTTACAATCTATTTTACTTCAATAGTAAGCCCTTTATCTATCTGAATGTTCTGATTCCGATGGAAATGGTGTTTTCCGTCTTTTCCCGAATTGGGTTCCCAGGGAATTCTGCATTCCGGACATAACAACAGCCTGCATTTCGCAGAGAATATGCCGCTTGACGACAGTGTTCGGTTTCATATCCCCTGGTTTTGTTATAGACCTTGTTCTATACGATGCTTCGGGTGCTATTGTCGATTCGGTTTCTGCAACCAACAGCACGGTTACGAGCTTCGACCGGTTTGTAGTGCACGGCGGATACGAGTTTTATACGGATGATATCCGTATCCGACAGTATACCTCTCCCGACCCGTCCGCAAGCCTCGATCAGCTTGAAACAACCTATCCTACAGACAAGCCCTCTGTCACGCCGAAAACCGGACAGGCGTACACCGAGCTCATCTCTTTCAGCGAGACCGCCGCTTCCTCGAGTGCAGGGTCAGTGCAGTATCAGATAAGTAACGACGGGACAACCTGGTACTGGTGGAACGGGAGCACATGGGCTAATGCTTCCTCTGCTGTAGAGGCAAATATAGCGCCTGAAGTCAATGCCCAGATTTCAAGGTTCGCGACCGATGTTGGAACCGGCACCTTTTTCTTCAGGGCATTTCTTGTTTCCGACGGGACGCAGCAGGTGCAGCTCGATGCGGTTGCCCTTGATTACCGATGATTACACCCACTTGTTGAAGTTTTTAATGGTTACGAGGCTTTCGGTTGATGCAACCGTTCCGATTGTGGATAATTCATTGGTGAGAAAGTTTATGAGGTTGTGCGGCTCAATGAAAAGCTCCACTATCAGGTCGAATCTTCCTGTGATCATAGAAACGGACCGTACATTGTGCAGCTCTGATACTCTCTGCGCGGTTTCCTTCCACCTCTTGTTCATCTGCAGCGTGATCAAAATGTAGATGAGTTGTTTTTCCGTGCCCTGGTCCGGATTGACGAGCCCCTTCACTTTCAGAAGATTGTTCTCTGTGAGTTTTTTTATACGGTTTCGAACCGTGCCTTCCGAAATGGAAAGCCGGGACGCTATCTCGTTGTTGGGTATACGCCCGTTCTGGGAGAGTATATCAACAATTTTCAGATCTATGGAATCAATTTTGATCATTCCATACTGTATCATTTATTGCTGCTGTTGTCAATCCAGTGCCGCAGTGATTTTCGGCTCAATAAAAATATATTGTGCAAGTTGGTTGAAGAATAGTATGTTCAAGAGGAATTACGGACAATCCGGGTTCAATCAGAGCGGGGAGAATTCCAACAGGATGTTTTAAGACAGGAGGCTTTATTATGGAAGAAAACGCTATTCTCTTTACACCG
Source organism: uncultured Spirochaetota bacterium (assembly GCA_964525675.1). Lineage (GTDB taxonomy): Bacteria > Spirochaetota > B62-G9 > B62-G9 > DRHN01 > CAYSRJ01. Next base: position 5,461 of record CAZGJW010000017.1, on the reverse strand, counting down.
ATCAAAATCGGAAGCAGGCAGGTGGAAAATCGTTTTGCAATCAACGCCATGGAATGCTGCGACTCGGACGAGGAGGGAAACCCAACGGACAAGACGTATCGGCGGTACGAGCGTCATTTCAGAGGGGAATCCGGGGTTATCGTGCTCGAAGCAATCACCGTTACCTACGAAAGCAGGGGACGACTCATGGAGCTCAGTGCTATGCCGCGGAACCAGAAAGCGCTGACTAAATTCGTATCGGAAATGAAAAAGGTGAACGACAAACCTCTCTTCTTCTGGCAACTTACTCACTCAGGCGAGTTGAGTCACCCGGATTTTTCCCATCGGGTGTGTGTTAAACCCCTTCCCGGGTTCGGGGGAGACCTGCTCACCGAGGAAGATATTGAGAAGATCATGGACCAGTTCGTGCTCTCTGCTAAAATCGCCCACGACTGCGGCGCGGACGGCATAGATTTCAAGCTCTGCCACGGGTACCTGGGTTCACAGCTCCTCAGGCCCTACAATGACAGAAAATGGAAGTACGGCGGTTCATGGGAAAACCGAACGCGATTTGCCTATGAAACATACGAGAGAATCATAAAAGAGGTGAGCGACCCGGATTTCATCGTCGGATCCAAGGTTTCGATATGGGAGGGTTTTCCAGGCGGCCAGGGCAGTGCCGGTCCGGATACAGCGATAATTGACCTTACAGAATCTTTAGATCTCGTGAAGGGTATCGAGGAACGTGGCGCCCGATTCATCCTCGTTTCTGCAGGCTCCCCTTCGATAACCCTCGCACTTTCACAGCCCGATAAAAGCATACCGGACGACGTATATCTTCACCATACCTTCCAGAAGGCGGTCAGCGACGTGGTCAAACCGGAGACCGTCGTTATCGGCTCCGCCTACTCGGTGCTGCGGAACGGAAAGAACAAGCTCCTTGCGGTAAAGGAAGAGGAGGCGTCTGCACTGTACTGGGCGCGAAAGAACATCAAGGACGGGGTATGCGATATGATAGCCTTCGGACGCCAGTCGCTTGCGGACAGCCTTATTCCTCTGAAGCTGAAAGAGGGGCGGGAAGATGAGATCAAGTGGTGCACTGCGTGCGATAACTGCATAGAGTTCTTGATCCGGCAGAAGAATGTCGGGTGCGCAACCTACGACAGGGAGTATACCGAGTCTCTGAAGAGGATCAGGGAGGAAGAAGGCTCCTTGAGGGCCAAGCATACCTGAGCCAAATCGATCTCGAACAACTTAGTTCGGTATGACAACAATTATGCCAGCATTGTCAGTACCCGTCGGCAGATACGCTGAAATTACGGTATAGTATCCGGATGCAAAGCGTCCTGATAACGTGCCGAATGCAGATACGGTTTATACAGATGACAGGTCCTGGGAAAACGCTAAACAGTTTATACATCGATATCCACATCTATCTCACGGCTGATACGGTCGAGGTCTTTTTTTATCCTTTCAATAGAGACATCCACGGGGACCTGGATCTCGATCTCCAGGGAGTAACGCACCGTTCCACTCTCGGGTGAGGTGATGCGCCGGGATGTCAGGTTGGCGATATTCACTTTCATAGATGCAAGGTAATCGCTTATCCTGTACACGATACCGGTATGGTCGACCCCTTCGGCATGCACACGCCGGAGGGTAAACGACTCCTGCATCCATCCGCCTGAGCTGTCTGCCGGACGGAAAAAGGCCGAAACACCACGCTGTTTCTCGAGCCGTCTGCACGCCCTGGCAAGGTCATCCTCGATTTTCTCACTGATCGAAAAGAGGAGGATGATTGCGAATTCATCGGCAAGCCGGGTCATGGTGGAATCTTCGAGATTTCCCCCGATTTCGAATATGAGCCCGGCAACATCCGCAACGACGCCAGGCCGGTCTTTTCCGAATGCAGTTAGTACGTAGTGTCTTTCCATGCGTTTCACTCCTATTTAGTATCACGGGTTGATTACGGGTACAAAGACCTTCAATCCATGATAAATCAGGTGACTCCCTGTTTTTGCATCATTAATTATTGCATAAAAAACACAGCTTTTCCAGCTCTTCTTCGTCTATGTGAGCTCGATCAAACGTGCGGCTGCCCTGTTATCAAATAGAGTAAATAAAGATGTTGTTATTGATTGCATTCGTATAAACGAAGTACATTTAACATATAATATGTAATTTATTGTAAAATAATTGTGTTATCTGTAGTTATCGCTTGACAGAAAAGGTAGTACGGAGTATACTGGCTGCAGGAGAGTACTATGCATTATGCTGGTTATGTATTCGGTAAGACGCTCGGGGATATCGATCCGACCATTGCAGGCATCGTAGAATTCGAGGAAGCGCGGCAGGCAAAAAAAATTATTCTCATTCCATCCGAAAGCATATGCCCGGCGCCTGTGCTCAGAGCCCTTGGCTCTTCCTTCAATAACGTATATGCGGAAGGATATTCCTCCGGTTTCATGGACGGTGAAGATGAGCCGACCCTGTCCGACATTGATTTCCAGCTTACCCGGTACAGGCGGTACGCGGACAGGCGGTTCTACAAGGGGTGTGAGTATGCGGATCTCGTCGAGAAGATCGCTGCGCGCAGGGCGGCTCAGCTGTTTCGGACCAGAAAAAATCCACCTGAGAATATTTTTATCAACGTTCAGCCGCTCTCTGGTTCGATTGCGATGAACGCCGTGTACGATGCATTTGTACAGCCCGGTGAAACCGTGATGGGAATGTCGCTGATGCACGGCGGACATCTCACCCACGGGAGCGAGTTCAACAGGTCTGGAAAACAACACCGCATCGTCTCCTACGAGGTCGATCCCGTGTCAGGGAAGCTCGACTACTCCCGTATCATCGATCTCGCCGCTACCCATAAGCCACGGATGATCATTGCAGGCTATACCTCGTATCCCTGGACCCCAGACTGGAAAAAATTCAGGAAGGCGGCTGATAATGCCGGGGCAATACTGCTGGCCGATATTTCTCACCCTGCGGGAATGGTTACAGCCGGTGTATACCCAAATCCAATCGATTATGCGGATGTTGTTGTATTCACCACACACAAGACACTGTTCGGTCCCCGTGGCGCGGTCATCATGACCACAAACAGGGAGTATGCTGAACGTATTGATCAGGCGGTGTTCCCCGGCGAGCAGGGGGGGCCCCACGTGAACAAGTTCGCAGCAATGGCGGTGGCATTCGGAATCGCGGGAAGTAGTGCGTTTAAAAAAGTGCAGAAGGATATTGTTGAAAACGCGCGTTTTCTCGGCCAGGTGCTCGAGCGAAACGGGCTGAAACTCGCCTACGGCGGAACGGATACCCATCTTCTTCTTCTCGACCTCAATGCGGTTGAAACGAAGAGCGGGTTTTCGCTCAAAGGTGAGATAGCTGTTCGAATCCTGGACCTCTGCGGGATCGTCGCCAACAAGAACACCATACCAGGCGACACAGCAACAGCCGAAGCGAGCGGTGTGCGTATCGGTACACCGTGGATCACGCAAAGAGGAATAACGAAGGAGGGGATCGAGGAGTTAGGCATTCTCATAGCAAAGACAATCAAAAACATACAGCCTTTCACCTATAGAGGGATCACCGGCGACCTGCCGAGGGGCAAGATCGACCTCGATCAGCTTATCCATATACAAAACCGCGTGGCGTCTCTTGCCGGGAGCCTCGAAAAACCGAAAGATGTAGCGGTAATGGGTTACCCCCAGTACGGTTTGTTGTCCGCAAAAGAAACCGGCATACAGCACCCTTGCTCAATCCTGATTAAGGGGGAACGTTCTCCTCTGTTTTTAGAAGGTGTTTCCACACGTACGATCGCTACATCGATACAGGGCAATGAAATCGAAACTTTTTTACTCGGGGGTAACGGAACGCTCATTTCACAGGCGGCTGTGGTCAGACTCTCTCCCGATAACAGGGGGAAAGACCGATTTCTCCTCGTGTGTCCGGGTGAAACCTGTAAAAAGGTCCTGACCTGGCTCAGGGGGCTGTCCGACGGATACATTGCTTTTGATCCCCAAGATATTTTCAAAAAAATTGACGGCCCGGTTGTGATAAGGGAGCATGAGGAATGCAGTAAAGGCGAGAAACGTGAGATCGTAAGTATGCTTGAAACGATTTCGCCACATCTGAAAATAGAACAGAAAATACAGGGGAAAATTTCCGCATCTTTCAAACCGGGGACAGAGGCCCAGGAGCTACTCAAACAACGGCCGGATTGCTTTGATATTTCAAAGCCCTATTTCATCGGCATCCATGCTCTGGACCGTGCGGCGAAAAAGACGGATAAGAAAATTTTCCACCCGGTAGAAGAGCTTCATGAGAAACAAGGTGCAATGCCGAGCTGTCTCCACGAGGAACACCTGAAGCGCGGGGCGCACATGGTTGCCTTTGCAGGATGGGAAATGCCTGTGCGGTACGAGCGGATAATCGATGAGCACAGGGCTGTGCGGCAGAACGCCGGACTGTTCGACATCAGCCATATGGGTATTCTTGAAGTAAGCGGCAGGTTTTCGATGCAGTTTCTAGATGCGGTATGCAGTAACTATGTCCTCTGGATAAAAACGGGGGAATCGATGTACGGGTACCTGCTTGACCAGAATGGTAATACGATTGACGATATCATGATTTACAAACTAGGCGATGAAAGATACATTGTGGTCGTTAATGCGGCAAACAGTGGCACCGATATCAGGTGGCTCACTGCGGTAAATGCAAAAGCAGTTTGTATCGATGCTGATATGCCGGTTCGGGAAATAATCGGCGATGCAGTTATTCGGGACCTCAAGGATATTCAGGCTGTCGGATCTGATGCGCGTGTCGGCATGGCCCTTCAGGGACCGGCCTCTTTGAAAACTCTGTGCGCTCTCACCGGATCAGACGCGGTCAGGACACAAATTGCCCGCCTTGAGAAATCGACCTTTGTTCAGTGTGAGATCGGCGGTTGCGATGTTCTGGTATCGAGGACAGGCTATACGGGGGAGGAGATAGGGTATGAGATCATGGTTCATCCTGACAGGGCGTCTCTTCTTTGGAACAGCGTACTCGATGCGGGTAGACCGTACGGAGTAAAGCCTGCGGGCCTCGGGGCACGCGATTCTCTCAGGATCGAAGCGGGCCTCCCCCTGCATGGTCATGAGCTTGCAGGGCCCTGGGACATAACTCCCCTGGAGGCAGGATTCGGCCCCTATGTAAAGTTTCACAAGGCTTTTTTCATCGGGAGAGACGCCCTTTTGCAGCATATGCAGAAATCTTTAATGGAGGTCGTCCGCTTCAAGGTACGGGCACGCGGTGTGCGAATGGCGAAAACGGGTGACTGCGTGGTTGAAATCAGAAGCCAGCGTATTATCGGCAGGGTGACGAGCTGCGCACAGGGAACCGATGAGCTGCAGGTCGGTATGGCGTATATCGACACCCGGTTTTCACGGGAGGGGACTCTGATAGGTATTATCAGTGCCTTTTCGGAAAATGAGAAAAC
>CAZGJW010000016.1:0-34834 GCA_964525675.1 uncultured Spirochaetota bacterium | reverse complement strand
GTATATGCCTTTTGATGTAGGATAGAAGAAACCGAAGTGCCTGCCTGTTTCCCGCTGTTTTTTCAATCTTTTCAGCATGCTGCAACTATTTTTCCCCATTATTATAGATACAAGCCGCTCCCGGGGGAAGCATACGCGGTTTTTCCGGTATTGCTTCGGGACTCCTGATTTTATCCATATTTCCCATACTCGCGGCGGTGCTCTCACTCCTGCTTCCGTCTGAAGTGGATGGATCCTTGTGAAAAGGATGTATCCTTGTGAAAAGGATAAATCCTTCTAAAACCATAAATAGATAAAAACAGGCGGGCTGAAGCCCCTATCGCACCAATGTCTGTGATAAAATTTTCAGCAGGAGCTGCTTCAGCCGGTCGTGATCTCCAGAGCATTGTGCGGACAGGTCCGCACGCAGTTACCGCACCCGCTGCACATTATCGATATGAGCATAGGCGGTTCAAAGGGTTCATCCTGTTCGAGAAGATGTTTCGTGCACGCTTCAACGGCAACATATACCCCATCCGTACAGTCCTGAGGCTTGCAGAGTGTGAAGTTTATCTTCACGCATTTCTTGTTCATTGGATCGCGCCGGCTTATAAAGCAGTTGATTGAGTATAGAACTCATACCGACAAGATAATGTGCTTTGAGCAGCGTAGCAAGGGTGAATTTAGCTCAGCCACTTCAGTATCTCTTCATCTAGCAAGGATTTCACCACGTAAAAATTGATCTTCGTCATTTTCCCTTTGATTTTCTGGTTCGGGATCAGTTTGGCCGCGACCTTTCCTTCGAGCGCTTTCATGACGCTTTCTGAAATGAGAATCATATCCCGTTTTGCAATGCCGCTCAACCGAGCAGCAACATTCACAGTGTCGCCGATTGCCGCATACTCCTGGCGGTTTTCACTTCCTATGTTTCCCAGAATTACCTCGCCGGAATTGATGCCGATACCGATATGGAGGCCGGTATGGTTTTCCTCGTTCACCTTTTGCATGATCGCCTCTTTTGCCATCAGCTTTCCCAGGTATGGGTCGCCTCCCGATGAATCGGTGCTCGAATACACGAAAAAGAGAGTCGAGGGCTGAGACCTGGTTCATTTCATGTGCGCTTGGGTATCCTGCAATGAGCTTCGCATAGTGATGCCGGGCAAGCAGTCATCTGCCTGCAGGGGATTCTCAGAGAGTACGCGGGGTGTGTGGTGAGTACCATCCACTGAAGGAAGCAGCCATCCACCTGTAGATCATTCTCAGAGCACTTACCGGGCTGGAATATCTACCTCAAAGCGGTAATATTCAAAGGCGTTAATTATCCGCGTTCCATTGACCGTCATATCACGGTCTTTCTTGCTATACACCTCGTGGTTGTGCCCGTGCACGAGCACTTTCGGGTGGAGAGTTTCGATCAGGTCTAAAAAGGCTTTAAAACCGGTGTGGCACACATCGTCCTGGTCGTGAATTCCCCTGGGCGGCGCATGCGTCACGAGTATATCGAGCCTGCCGAATTTTTTCGCCTTGCGCACAAGCCGCCGGGCCCTCTTTGCCATTCGGGCCTCGGTGTACTGCAGGTCCTTTCCGTTGTACCAGTAACTTTCCCCCAGCCCACCAATAATAGCGCCCTTAGCCCGATGCCTTTTATCGGCAACTGCAAGGATTTTCATACGGGCACCCTGTTAAAAGTGGCGACTTTGCGGCCGAGTATCTAACAGTAACTTGCTCGAAGTTATTTAAAAGCCAAACTTCAAACGTTCTTCGGACGCTTCGTAACCGCCGGCAACTCGAAAATGCTTCATCGAAGATGCCTATGAAAGCGAGGGAGGATTCGAGCCCCATGTGATAACATCCGGGGATCCCGACCCATCATCTATTTCAAGAATGCCGCTCTCGCTTACATACTCTCCATCTCCTTCACCCTGCGTCGGATCGAATACTGGTATCGTTTCCTTCAGGGTGATGGTGTAGGTGTTTGTATCATACACCATCGTCATGGTGAAAGTTATATATGTGCTGTCTTTGATCCATGATACGTTGAGGTAATCGCTTGTCGAATCGAATGTATAGAAGGTAACCTCTCCTTCAGAGCCGTCGGGCTTTGCGTACAGGTCGAATACCGTATAGTTGTTAAAGGTCTCTATACCGGAGCCGGTATCATAGGTGCCGTCCAACAAAAGCGTGTAATGCCACATACTTCTGTCGCTGTCCCATACGACGGTAAGTGTGACGGTAAAACTTTCTGTACCATACGAGTAGCTGAACGAGTAGCTGCCGTCACTCCCCTGCCAGGGCATATCAGGACCAAGGTACATATTTGCAAACATAATAAAAAAGTCGATGATATATATACCAGAAGAATAGAAAGAAGAATAGTTTGGATCATCATACGGCGGATACCCGACATTTGTCGTCTGTAAAAGCTGGTAGGTTTCTTCAACAGTCGGAGCGCTGCTTGGTGCCCCTTCCTTGTTCGTGTCACATCCCACAAACAGAAAAACAACGATGAATACCAGCACTGCTACAGCAATCGGAATACGGTACTTTCTCATGGTCTCCCCCCTCTTTCATTTTTTGATATGGATTTTCCAACGATTATTTACCCGGATGCGTGATTAACTCCGGAAAAAGCTCTGTTTGATAAAAGCCAGTCTGGCAATACTGTTCTGATACTTACAGTATCAATTCTGATACTATAACATCAATTTCATAACAGGAAAACAGCTTTTTGCAAACTCTCTAAAATTTTTACAGCATCAGAGTTTTTTCACACGTACCGCGTAGAGCAGCCGACTCAACAGTTTAAAAGGGATTGCGCGAAAAAATCGCCTTTGAGTAATGCCGTGCGCAAAGAGAAACCCGGAGATGCACGTCGCGAAACTCATCCCTTCCGGCATTCCCCCCATGTAGTGTAAAAAATAGGTAAGTAAACTTGTCAATCTTAGAAGTTGAAAATTATCACTTACCTAATGGTTTTTACCTAAAGTATGTAATATTACGGCAATGTAGTATAATATAGTCATTTGTAATCGAAATTCTGGTACAAAATGCCAGACTTTTAATGGATAAAACCATAATCAACAACAAGAGCATAGATATCCCCTGTAGCGGCAAAATACTCTGAAAACAGTATACAATGGTGTTTAAGAATGATGAATGGAAGAAAACGTTTAACCTGAATGACCAGAAAAATCAGGACAGATACGCACATCAGGGCAGAAGATCGGGTACGACAAGCCATTTGATAGTCCAGATGCCAGACTCGTCCCGCTCCAGGTGTATGACGCCGCCGTTATAAAACTGCACACACGGCTTGCTTTCATCCTGGCAGATGAGAAGTGCTGTGAGCCTGTTCAAGTGGGGAAGATGGCCGACAATCATTATGTTTTCCCCCATCTCCTTCAACCTTTCCACCCATCCCCACGGCAGGGACATAGGATTCAGCTCCTTGCCTTCACGCACACCTCTGACGGGTCTCAGCCTTTTGGCCAGTATCTCCGCAGTCTGCTGCGCCCTCGTTTTACCGCTGTGATAAATTACATCGAGAAAGATATCGGACTTTTGAGCGAGAAACAGGGCCACTTTTTCAACTGCCCGGGAACCCCTCTGGGTAAGAGAACGGTCCGGATCGACTTCCTTTGGCTGGGCTTCACCATGCTGAACGAGGTAGAGGTGCATATGTGTGCTCCTGAAACTAGATTGTCCCTCAATAAAAAGCAGCCAAACATGGCAGGTTAGACTAAAAAATATTATACCAGAATTGGGCGTTTATTACAAGCGGCAATTCAAATCGAGTCGGCCTGATAATGAGTGGGTTGAATATAAATTCGGGATGTCGGGCAGAGGATGAAACGATATATCCCTACACTCCTTTGCGGTCGAACCTGACCGACCGGGTGTCTTCCTCCATACCGGTCGACTTTGAAAGAAGTGTGTACAGCTCCGGGCGTCTCGTCTTGATCCATCTCTGCCCGGTATTTTCAACAAGCAGAGACATGTCAAGGTCGGCGATCACCATATCGTCATCCGCTTTCCAGGTCTCTTTTATGATTCTTCCATAGGGATCGATAATCATTGCGTTGCCGGTTCTGATTTCATCATCATCCACACCGACACCGTTGCTGAAAATGAGAAATATACCGTTGTCATGCGCGCGGGCAGGCAGCCATCGAAGAATCCAGCCCCTTCCTTTAGGGCCGCGAAATTCATCCTCGATCGCCTTCCTGTTGCTGCGCCTGTTTTCCCACAGGGAGCGATGTACAAGTCCCATGGTATGAGGGTTCGTTGAGGTGCATCCGCCGGTCTGATGAGGTGCGAGAAGTATCTGTGCTCCCTTCAATGCCGTAATTCGTACATTCTCCCCTATGTTGTTGTCGTAACAGGTAAGAACCCCGAGCTTCACTCCGTGCGGCGAATCAAATACCGTAAACTCAGACCCTGAATCCATGTGCTCGCTGATAAAGCAGTGGATCTTTCGGTGCCTGTATATCCTTCCGTCAGGAAGGGCTACGATGTAACTATTGAACAGATTCCCGGAACCGGTCTTCTCGATAAGTCCGGCGCCGATCGTCATGTTGTATCGCTTTGCCCGTTCGACAAGCGCCTGTGATGATTCACCTCCGAATACTGGTTCGGCAAGCGCGAGCAGCTCTTCCTTCGAGAGCTTTCTGAGAAACCAGTAGCCGGTGATACAGCATTCAGGAAAAACGATGATTTCAACGCCGCTCTCACAAGCCGTATTGAGAAAAGCGTCTATTTTGTTTATGTTCGCGCGTTTATCTCCCGGAGCATGCTCGAACTGAACGGATGCAGCGCGAATCGTTTTTTTCATGCCCGACCCCCTTCTCCGCTATTTTTTCAACCGGGCGGTAAACCTGTTGATTTCATCCACTGCCTCATCTGCAAAAACCTGAGCCTTTTTTACATGCCCTGTCCTTAGTTCAAGAGTCGCCTTCGGATTTTTGCCGCATACCCCCTCCATATCTGCGAAGGTACCGGTGTTTTTCTGCCCACCCTTGGTCAAAAAAAAGGCCGCCTTTTTTATATCCTTCCGATATGTATCAAGAAAGGTGCGTACCGGAGCAGCCATAGTCGCGGCCCAGACCGGAGTTCCGATAACCACAAGATCGTATGCAGAAGGCTCTTGGGCAAGTTTTTCAATCGGTGTACACCTTTTTCGCGCGGCATTGAAGCCTGCTATAATGAATCCAAAAGGACCGGCGAATTTCTTTTTTGATACAATACCGGCAATATCACAATCCAGCTGTCCTGCAATCGTTCTCGCAACCTTTTTCGTTGCGCCCGATCTCGAGTAATAAACAACAAGAAACTTCATGGTCTTTTCCTCTTGCCTATTTTTTCCCTCAATACATGTCTAACTAGAAAAAGAGGCAGCGTTAATAGCTGCCTCATTTTTCCGGTTGTATGGTCGTTAACCATAATATATCCAGTAAGAATATCGGGTTTTTTCAATTTTATTTAACCATTAATAAAAAAAACTTCAGCAGAGAAAATACATGTAAACCCGGCAGCAGTCGTGTTGAACAGTGCATGGAATCGTAAACAATTGGCCCCCATGCCGAGCGGTTTATGAACTCTCTGTCATGCGCCGCGGATCGAGCATCTTATTGAGCTCATCCGGAGGGAGCACCCCATTTTTAATGGCCACCTCACGCACGGTCTTGCCGGTTTTGTACGCCTCCTTCGCGATCCGCGCCGCTTCATCGTAGCCGATTCGAGGGCTGAGCGCAGTGGCATGCGCAAGACTCTGTTCTATCATACCTTCAATCCTTTTTTCATCAGCCTCTATCCCCGCTACGCATTTCTCCGCAAAGTTTTTAACCCCGTTTGAAAGTATTTCGATCGACTGCAGGATATTGTGCGCGATGACCGGCATCATCACATTGAGCTCCAGATGCCCCAGAAGCCCGCCAAGCGTAACCGCTTCGTCGTTACCTATCACCTGCGCCGCGACCTGGCAGAGCGATTCCGCGATAACCGGGTTTACCTTTCCCGGCATGATCGAGGAACCCGGCTGAACCGCAGGCAGAACGAGCTCGCCGATGCCGCACCTGGGACCTGAGCTCAGAAAGCGGATGTCGTTGGCAATCTTCATGAGACCGGCCGCAACTGTTTTCAATGCTGAAGAGGCAAACACGAGCGCATCCTTCGAACCCTGAGCCTCGAAGTGGTTTTCGGCTTCGGTAAACGGCAGGCCGGTCATCCGGCTGATTTCCCTGACAATATGACCTGCAAAGTTCCTGTGCGTGTTTATACCTGTGCCGACCGCAGTGCCGCCGACGGCAAGCTCGTACAATCCGGGCAAAGCCGCCCTGACCCTCGTCCCTGCGTGACGCACCATACTCTCATACCCGCTGAATTCCTGGCCGAGACGAATGGGCGTGGCATCCTGAAAGTGGGTCCTCCCGATTTTCACGATATCCGAAAACTCCTCGGCCTTTGCATGCAGGTTTTTTTCAAGTATTTCGAGCGCCGGGAGAAGGGCATTGTGTATTCCCTCCGCTGCACTGATATGAATGCATGTGGGGATGATATCATTACTCGATTGCCCCATATTGACATGATCGTTCGGATGCACCGGCGCATTGCTTCCGATTTTCGATCCCAGAAGCTCGTTCGCCCTGTTCGCAATAACCTCATTGGCATTCATATTGGTAGACGTACCCGACCCCGTCTGGAATATATCGACAACGAAGTGGCCGTTCATCTTTCCTTTGATGACCTCCTCAGAGGCGAGCACAACGGCATCTCCCGGCCTTTTTTCAAGAAGACCAAGCTCCATATTCGCCTGCGCGGCGGCTCGCTTTACCATACCGAGAACTCTGATGAATCCAGCGGGGAAACGTATGCCGCTTACCCGAAAGTTTTCGACCGCCCGCTGAGTCTGCGCACCCCAGTACGAATCGATGGGCACCATCATCTCTCCCATCGAATCCTTTTCTATTCTGTACTTCTTCTCGTCCATTGCAAAACTCCCCTCAATGTATAAAAAAAGACATATTAAACACCATAATACCCCGTCACAATGCAATATTCAACAGGTATACGGAAGCAACAATACAAAATCTGAGTTCAATCAGGGCACATCGGTTCACGGGGAGCTCTATCCAGCAAAAGCGATTGATTGATATTAAAAAAGCTGGTAGAATCAACCTTTCGGAGCAGAAAAATGCCGTTCATCCAGAAAGCCGGCCGGTACTTCGCATTTCTCGCCGAACATTTTCCCGTCATGTGCGCGAGCGATGAGTTTCATTTCATGCCCCGCGCCGAAGCTGCGGCGGAATACTATGATGTCCTGGAAAACCTCGACCGTAATGTCCTCCGGGAAAACCTGCAGGAAATTCACCGTTTCAGGGAAGAATTCGAAAAGACTCCTGTCCCTGAAGGTGATCTGGAATCCTCCATCGATAAAAGCCTCCTTCTTTCGAATATCGATGGTATTCTCATCGAGCTCGAAGACAAGGCGGTTTTAACGCACAACCCCCTTATCTACCTGAAAGTCGCGTTCATCGGACTCGACCATGCTGTTTCACGACCCGCAGAAAGCGCCGCAACCATGCATAACCGCACATTGGGGCGCCTGCGCCGTATACCGGACCTTTTTGAACAGGCGGTAAAAAACCTTGAAAGCGTGCCTGTATCCCTGCGCGAACCTGCTGAAAAAATGACAGCAGATTGTATTTTGTATCTGGATGAAGTCGAACGGCAGCTTTCCCGCAATGCAGGCGCAGCATACTGTAAAACACTCGGCACACGGTGCGCAAAAGCACGCTCTTCACTTTCAGGTTTTAGGCAGTTTCTCGAAATCTCATCAGGTGAAGGAGCCGGAGCATCCGATCTGCAGGTCTCTGATACGAGACAGGCCTCTGGTGCGAGACATGTCTCTGATACGAGGCGGGCCGCAGACACGATCGAAGCGACCCTGAAAAAGCATTTTCTCAGCACAAGAAGCCTCGAAGAGGTGTACCGCATCGGCATGGAAGAACGCGAGCGCTGTCTTGCAGAACTGAACAGCCTGAAGGCGGCAATCGAACCTGATAAAACCTGGAATGAGCTGTACAGCGCATATCTCCCGGTCACAAACGGTGATATCCTGTCCCTCTACCGGTCGGAGTGCAGTCGGCTGAGTGGATTTTTCAGCAATAAGGGATTTGACGTCCCGGCAGAACCGCTGATCATGCCGACCCCGCTGTACCTCAGATCAGTTCGTGGCTCGGCATCATTCAGCGCTTCACTTCCCACGGACAGCCCCGGAAGCGATTACTTCTATATAACGAGCGGAGATATGCAAAAAGATCGTCATCCGCTTCCGGACACATCCTCGCAGGAGGACATGCAGAAGCGCGTCAACCGGCGCCTTCACCGGGAATTCAAATTCCTGACCGCTCATGAGACAATACCCGGTCATCACCTCCTCGATTCCTGCCGAAGGAGATTGCAAAATCCGATCAGAAGGCAAATCGAATCGCCCCTGTTCTACGAGGGATGGGCGTGCTATGCCGAGTCCCTTCTTATAGAGTACGGGTATATCGACTCAGAAATAGAGCTCCTCGTGAACCAGAAGAGAGAGCTGTGGCGGGCCGCCCGGTGTCAGATCGATGCTGGGCTCGCTGCAGGTCTGCTCGACATGAACGGGTGCGTCGATCTTTTAAAAGAGGCAGGGTTCGAAGAGGATGAGGCACGCGCGCAGATCGGCAGATTCCTTCTGAACCCCGGGTACCAGCTGTGTTACACACTCGGCCGATACGAGATATTGCAGCTGCGGCAGCGGTACGCACTGGGCCTGTCGAATTTCCACCGTGAATTGCTCGATGCCGGAGAGCTTCCGTTCACACTGCTTGAAAAGCTGCTTGTCGGAAACCGCGAACGATAAAATATTTAATAACAGCAACCGAATAACCCGGCAGTGCTGTTGAGAACCGGAGCAGGGCTTCGATTGACATGACACCAACGTACAAGAGGCGCATTATGAAAGAATTTTCAGGATACCACTCGGAATGGAACCTCGGCAGCCCGGGCGGCTGGGATTACCAGCGCCTCACGCAGATCATCGGCAAGGCGGTGTGGCGTCTGCTCGAACAGCATATGCCCTCCGGTCTCGATCTCGACTTTGACCATCCCCTGCTCTTCCCGGTTGTGGGGTTCACGCGTATGCTCGTCGAAGCCCACAGCCGCCGCGCCGGGAGGAATGCCGGGTTCATCGCCATTATAGCGGAAGAGGAAACCCTCGACACAGTAACTGAAAACAAAAACCTGGCGCAGAGGCTCAACAGCATCGATGGCATCACAGGCCGGCTTGCCGCTCCTCAGGACCTGGAGCTGAAAAACGGGACGGTGTGCCTGCAGGGCAGGCCTGTTTCTGTTATATTCATGGATTTCAACACCGACGTTCTCCTTTCACTGCACCGAAAGCACGGCCTTGATCCCCTCATTCAGGCGGTTCGGGAAAACCGGGTGATAAACCCACGGGGTACAGAGCCCATCAACATCAAGAGCATGTTCGAAGTTATCACCGGGCCCCTTCATACACGCTTTCACCCTGAAATCGTCCGGCGCACACCCTGGACAAGACAGTTCTACAATCGGAGCGCCACCGGGCCGAAAGGTGAGCGCATTAATGACCTTATAGAATGGACGCGAATGCACTGGAACGATCTTGTTCTAAAACCGGAACGCGGGTATTCAGGAAAAGGAGTTAAAGTCGGCGGCATCAACAGCGGCGCCGATGAAGCTATACAGGCAGCACTCAAAGAAGGCGGGTACATCGTGCAGGAGAAGATACCGGTCGAACAGTGGTCCGAAGACATGCCCGAGATTGATGAAGAATCCGAAACAGTTGTCCTGAATCTTCGTCAGACCGACTTCAGGAGTCTTTTTGGACCGGATGGGCTGTTCGGCTTTCTGGGAAGATACGGCGGTGTGCCGACCAACGTCGGAAGCGGCGGCGGTATGCAGGCCCTTGCTGTTATACCCGATGAGCTTGATATGCAGGAGACCGTGCAGAGGATAAACAAGGCGATATCAGAGCTTGATTACCGGACGGTATATGAAACAGTATCAGTACAGAAAAGAATGGCTGTCGAGCACGAGTTTACCTACCTGCATGGCCCGATACGAATGGCTCTCAGGCCCAGGCTCGTAAGCCGCGGACAGCTCGTCTCCCTGGAAAAGTACTGCAGGGAGCTCTGTCTCGACTGTCTCACCCTTGAGAAGATGTGGCGCGCAGGAGAGCTCGACAGTATGGTCAAAATAGAAGAAGAGGAGCTCGAGATCGCCCGTGCCCAGCCGTGGAACGGCGGTCCGGCCATCATCGCCTCCGACGGCCTCTTTAATTTCGGAGCCGCACGAACAGCCGCTTCATAAAAAAGTGGCGTAAGTCACTTCGCGGCCGAGTATCAAAACGTAACTTGCTCTAAGTAACTTAGAAGTGGCGTAAGTCACTTCGCGGCCGAGTATCAAAACGTAACTTGCTCTAAGTAACTTAGAAGTGGCGCAAGTCACTTCGCGGCCGAGTATCAAAAACAACTTGTTCGAAGTAACTTAGAAGCGGCGCGGGGCAGATGAAGGAAAGACAGATGACCATTCGCGTCGATCCTGAATGGTGGAAGGATATCTTCGACGACGTATACCTTCTCACCGATGCGCGTTCCGTATGCAACCAGGCAGTAACCGAGCGGGAAGTGGACATCATCTGCAAGATCCTCACGCCTCACAGGGAGGATCGGATACTCGACCTGTGCGGGGGACATGGGAGACACAGCCTCGAGCTCTCTGCCAGGGGGTATAAACACTGCACACTCGTAGACTACTCCGAGTATCTTACCGGGCACGCACAGCGTCAGGCCCAACAGTTGAACAGGCCGATACAGGTGCTCCGCGCGGATGCGCGGGATACCGGGCTTTCACCTGAAACCTTCCAACATGTACTCATCATGGGTAATTCACTCGGTTACTGCAGTACTGCCGACGGAGACCGGCAGATACTTGCGGAAGCGTACCGGCTGTTGAAAGCTGGTGGAGACCTGCTGGTTGATGTGGCGAACGGTGATGCGGTTGTTCGGAGTTTCAACCCCAACGCCTGGCATGAGATCGGTGATGATATCATCGTGTGCCGGGAACGGGAACTTCACGAAAGCTGCGTGCATACCCGAGAGCTCGTGATAAGCAGAAAAAGCGGTCTGATACGTGATAAAACCTACTCAATACGTTTTTACCGGCCGGATGCGCTTGCAGCACTCATCCGGGAAGCGGGTTTTGACGGGGTGCAAATCATCACCGATTTCAGGCCGCACTGGAAGAAGGGCGATTTTGGCTGTATGGAAAACCGTATGCTCGGCACGGGAACAAAGCCCCGGGGAAAAACAACCATCCGTAATAAATAGGAAGACCTGACCGGATAAAATAAAGTCTGTATCCACAGACCGTATCCTGCCCACACCGTTATCCCGTCACGTATGCCCTGTAACCAATTTCCTGTGAAACTTTTATGTCCTTTTGGAGCTTTTCCCGGTACTCTTACCGCTCCCTTCATCAAATACAACACTCGTGCTGCCGAGCGTGATACTGTCACCCGACTTGAGCACCCGTGATCGAGCCTGCCTGTTGTTCACCGTGAGATTCGAACCGGACACCCGGTACCCGCCGTCTTTCTTCTCGATTTTCACTTCATTGCCGCCGATGCCGGAATCTCCGGTAATTGTCAGATCCGCGTCCTCGCGCGCGCTGATGGTTACACTGTCTCTGTCACCAATGGTGAGCAACTGTACCCGCCGTCTTTTCCCCGTTCCTCTGTACACGATAAGGCTCGGCACGCCTTTTTTCTTCTCGAACTTCAGGGCGCCGAGCAGGATCATAACGGCTGCAGCGAGAGGAATCGCTAACAGAATCATAAGATCGAAACGCTCCTGAGGCATACCCAGAAGGGTCCCCGAATAGTAATATCGCTCGGTGGACAGAACGCCTTCGGATGATGCATACTCCACGTGGGCTAGCCGCTTTTCCCCTGTACCCATCGTCGCACGGTAGGTTATGAGATACTCACCCATGACCTGTTCGTGAATGAGAAAATAGAGGGATGAGAGCCGCTTCGGATCATACACCGAAAAATAGGCGCCGCCCGTTTCCCGGGCAATTGAGCCGAGGTTTTTTCTGTCCGCCCTGCCGGACAGCCCGAGCGTGTAGACTGAAATACCCTCGTGAAGCGCAAAATCGATTGCCTGGTCCATGCCGTGGCGCTCAGGAAAGGAGGGGTTGTTCTCAAGAGGAAAGTTCTGGCCGTCCGAGAGCAGTATGATGACCTTCCTGCCCCGCACGGTCTTCAGCAGATCAATGGCTTCGTAGAGGGCTTCATAGAGCTCTGTGTACGCCTCTTCTTCGGACGGCTTTTTGATCTGCGCAAGGTCACGCTCCACCTCGACCCTGTTCTTCGTCGGTCTGACAGCCAACTGTGTTTTGACATTGAAAGAGAGCAGACCGGCTCTGTCGTTTGGATTCTTCATATCCTTCAGCAATGACAGTACAGCGTCCTTTGCAAAGGTGATCCGCCATATTTTTTCATCGGGGGAGTTCTTAACCCTGCCGGAGCTGTCCCAGTACATACTCCCCGAATTGTCGATGACAAACAGAATGTTGATTCCCCCGCTGATGTTCACACTCTCCTGAAAGGAGAGTATCTCACAACCCACCATACCGCTGTCAGAGGATTCCGACATACTGAAGGAGTTCCTGCCCAACCCCGGGACAGGCCGTCCATCCCTGTCGGTCACACTGATATACGCCTTTACCTGCTGGTTTATGAGCAGCGTCCTGCTGTCGACCTGAGAGATGCGAATCGAATCCTCCGCTGAAACAGACATACCGGCGAATACAATGAGCATTGCAGAAAAAAATATAAACAGTCTCTTTTTCATCATCGTTTCTCCTTCTTTTGGATGAACTGAAACTGCGCATCCCCTGTACGAATAATATCACCGTCACGAAGCGCTTTTTTTCCGACCTTTTCATCGTTTACCCAGGCCCCGGTAACCGTATAGGTTCCCTTCTGCTTCGTAATACCGGTCTGCGCCCCGGTAATACTCCCGTACCCGTGCAGTGTAACATCCGCCGTCGTGGAACTTCCAATAGTGGTGTGCTTCTGTGTAAGGGGTATCTCGCTTCCCCTCTGTCTGCCGTTCAGGACTCGAAGCAGAGCTCCTGCCAGCCTGTTCTCCACAAGGCCATAAAAAATTCCTATACCGACGCCAAGCAGTGCAAACCCGCCGAGCCGCGCATACATACTCACCGGAGATAGTATTCGTAAAAACTCTACCAGGAGCCCGCCGACCAGCCCGCCGAGAAATCCGCCGACCAGGCCGTTTCTCAGCTTCGCAAAAGAGCGGCTTCGGACCCCCTCAGCAGCGCCGATGCACGTACCGAACAACGCCCATCCGAGTGCCCGCGAGAGGGGAAACCCGTATGTTTGAAAAGCGCTCGTGGAGTTGAACAGCCTGGTGCCAATGTACAAAAGCGCAGCCTGCCCGATAAAAAAGCCCGCAATTCCGCCTGCAATGCCGACCATCAAACCCGCCAATCCCCCGTTTACGGTCTTTTTCCCGGAAGAATTCAGCACGCCCTCACTCATGCCGAATACGCCGCCCATCACAAACCCGATACTTACCCCGAGCACACTATTGAACGCAAGAAGCGAGGCAAACTTTGCCTGAAAAAAAAGAACGATCTCTGAAAACGGCCAGGCTGCTGCTCCTGCCGCAAGGCCCGTGAGCCCGAAAAAAAATATTCTCATAGCAAGAGACATAGCTCCTCCCTCAGCGAAGTATTAGCGTGAAATCTGTATCCGTTTTGTGTCACTTCTATATGAAACCCTAATCCGTGTTGTTTCTTCGGCGTGTACACTGAACTGAAAGTTTTCGGCATGCTTCATATCTTTTTTCAGGCTCAGCATGTATCGCCCCTCCGGAAGATGAAACTCCCGCATGCCAAGGGTAGTTTCACCGTACTCTTCAAACTCCTTCTGCCTCTCTCCGATATAATTCTCTTTCCTGTTGTCGATGAGAATCTGCAGGCCTGCAGTGTCGCTCTCGATTACGAGATTTCCGGGTTTTTGAATCAGGTCGACCTCGACATGTACGGAATCGAGATTCGGCTCGACATAGAGCTCCACCATTTCCGGAAAATACCCGGACACCTGGTATTTGAAAACGTAGCTTTTTCCCGATTGGAGCAGGCCCTCAAGGTATTTCCGACGATTCCTGTCGGCTCGATACTTCTTCCAGTCTATCCATCGATCTCCTACATACATCAATATCGAAGCATCCCTGTACAGGGGCCTGCCGGTTTCACTATCCCTTATCCGGTGATCAATGGTGATCGGCCTGAATTCAGCTTCGGGAAACGGAACCAGAATACGCTTTCCGTCATAGGTGCTCATTTCCTGCCGCTGAATGATACGGGGATTGAGGGTGAAAACACGGGCGTTCTTCTGATTTTCAACCACTATCTCCAGTGTGTAATTTCCTGCAGGGATGTAGATCATGCCGGTGGTGACATATCCTTTCGATATCCCCTTCCGGGCAATCCGGCGAACCATCGAAACCGGGCCGCTCCCGTACGGGCTCAACAGGTAATCCATCTCATCTGCTGAATCGGCCTGGTCTCTCTTTTTAATGCGAGCAAGTGCGTACACCTGATCGCTCTCTTTGTAGTATTTTTTCGGTACCGGCACCCTGATTTCGAGCCTGCCGTACTGCTTTGCCTGCAGTAACTCGTAAAAGTATCCACCGTAGTAGAAATAAAGGCCCCCGGCGCAGACTAAAAGCACATAGACCAGCACGAAAGCAGGTTTCAAAAGGCGCTGGCCCCGATCCACAGCTTCCTTTTTGCCGGGTTTTTTCCCTGTCAGACTGATACTTCCTCCTGAAATATATCTTTTGATCGCCCTGTTGACATCAGCCCGCCTTCGGTATCGCTTCGTGTACCTGGCGAGAATATCAAGGACGGACTGTATATCCCTGAAGCGCCGCTTTTTCCTGCGGTTCATGGTCTTTCTGAGAATACGGATAAAAAAAGCGGGGATAGACGGATTGTACTTTCGTGGATTTTTATAATCTCCCTTTTTTATTTTTTCAATTGCCTCTGCGGAGAAATCCGGGGGAAACGGCTTTTTCCCGGTTATCATTTCATAGAACATCACGCCGAGTGAATAGATGTCGGAACGTTTGTCTACATTTCGAACATCAGAAATCTGCTCGGGTGACATATACGCGGGCGTGCCGAGTGTCATCCCCATCTTTGTCAGCCCGTCTTCTTCGGCTTCCTTTGTGCGTGCAATCCCAAAATCGACCAGCTTCACCTCTCCCTCATTTGAAATGAGGATATTTGCGGGCTTGATATCCCTGTGTATGACTCCTTTGTCATGCGCATACTTGAGGCCCCTGCTGATCTCCGAAAGTATGAGAACGGCCGCTGCATTCGACAGGCGCCCCCTCTGCTCGATGAGGCGGTCGAGACTTATGCCGTCGACCCATTCCATGACGATATAGTAGGAGGATCCCGCTTTGAAATGATCGTACACGGGAACGATACGTTCATCCCTGAAGTCGATCATCAAAGAAGCCTCACGCTTGAACCGTTCGACAAGGCCGCTCCCGCGCCTGAGGGTAAGTTGTTTCAAAATAACAAACCTCTTGAGCGTCGGGTGTTTTGCCTTGTACACGGCGCCCATCCCCCCCTGGGCGATCTTTTCAACGATGTCGTATTTGCCGACTTTCGTCAACTGCCTGGGCATATCATTCCCCCCCTGTATACTCACCTGTCCTGTCGGGATCTGTCCTTTCAGGATCCATCCTTTCAGGACCTGTCAGGTCGGGTATTGTGACGATATCCCGTTCAATATTAATATCCCCGTTTATCAGTACAACCGTGAATTTGCCGGGATTATGTATCTGCACGTATTTTCCCCCGGCACGGAGACCGTACAGTCCCTGCACCGGCCTGTGTCCGCCGAAGTAGTATGCGCTGTCCGTATTCTCCTGCAGGAAATATGCGAGCATATCCTGAACGCTTCCCCCTTCTGCTGCATCGTTTGCCGTCCAGGTTAGACCTTCCACAACCTCCGGCCTATTACGGTACTCGATAATATCCGACCTGCTGAAAAATCGGGCCGGCTCCGCATGGCTGATAAGGAATTTTTGCCCGACGGCAAGAAGCGGTAATTCCTTTTCAAAATTGTAGAACGAGTCCAGAAAATCACTACCGTAGAACTTCAGAAGGTAGTCACGCACCATGGCGCCCTCGTGCGCGTATTTCCTGAACGGGTGGTTTCCTCCTCCCTCTTCATTCGAGATGTTCTCATGGTTGCCCTTCAGAAAATGAAAAAGCCCCCCAAAGGCGGATTTTGCCTCCATGACCATTTCCATGACCCCGAGGCTTTCCGCCATCTCTTCGTCCATACAGCGGTGTTTTCTGTACCTGCCTGAAAACTCGTTGTAGGCGCACTGCCAGCGCTCGGCTGCTCTGCCCTCGGCATGAAATCCATCTCCCACACACACCACCTGCAGCCTGTTTTGGGCAAGCATCTGCATGACGTTTACATCGTTATGAGGTTTCCACAGCATCAGACTGAAAAAAAAGTCCTTTCTAGCATGCAGGTCCGGCACAACAATGGTCGGCACATCCTGTCTTAAAAAGACGATACCACCCGGCAGCCCCTCCTCATCCCGGGGCCGTATGGTTTCTTCCTCATTGACAAGCACGTACTGCACCCGATCAAGCAGATCGAGGTATCTTTCACGGTCGGGAACCGTCTCTCCTTTAAAAATCCGAACGAGCGTTTCTTTCAGGTCGTCGATAGGCCTTCATTCTCCCCTGTTTGCTGGCATGCAGCCTGCACTGCGGGCTGTGGATTTCAAGACATGGTGCCTGTTATCCGAAAACGCCTTTCTCAATCAACGTGAACACCTTGAATGCTCAGCGGTCTGATACAATCGTCTTGTTGACCCTGGTAAACTCCTCCTGAAGAAGCAGTGTAACTTCATTGATTTTTTCCTGCTGCTCCTCGATCGAGGGGTTCCCGGCAAGTACCGCAATTTTGTAAACCGGTGAGGTTTTTTTTACCGGCCCTGGATCGAATTGAATGGTCCCGCCGATCTCCATATCTCCTGAAAGTTTTGATTCTTCCTTTCCGGCAATATCGGGTACATCGGTTCTGAGCCCGATGCTCACATACTGCGCCATTCTAACGCCCTTCACAACCGGGCCGATTCTGACGAGCGACCCGGAATAGGTCATAGCAAGCGCCCCTCTTGTATCGTCACAAGCAAAGGTTTCGATTTCCTCCATGCCGAATTTATTGACACTCTCCTCGAAAATTCTCTCCTTGTCGATCCAGCATTTTGCGAGCAATTCCTTCGTTGTCTCATCGTCCGGCAGGTCCGATGATTCGATGACCGCTGAAATATGCTCCTGTATATACCCGGGTAATTCTTCCATGTATGTTCCCATACGCTCTCCCCATTTTATAATTGAAATGCGCACGATCAGGCGCATTTTCCATGTAAGTATAGCACAGCAGGACCCCGGATTCACGATCAAACAGGTAGGAATGTGCGGGTATGCCGCCGGTAAACATCCTGACGCATAGCGTCCGGATAACGACAATTTGAGCACACGCTACAGTATTTCGAGCTTTGTTTTCCCGACTGTGATGACATCTCCGCTTTTAATTTTCACACGCTCACACTTGGGGATGGGGTTGTTGTTGAGATAAGTGCCGTTGGTGCTGCCCTTGTCCATGAGGTAGTAGGAGTCGCCTTCCTTTTCGATTAGTGCATGCCTGCGGGAAACAAGGGGATCGTCACCTATGACGATGTTGCTTTTTTCATCTCTTCCGATGGAAATCATTCTCGAAATGTTTATAGAACGGTCCCTGAACTTGAGCTTCATGTACCCGGTTTTAAGGGTCTTTGCGACCTTTTTTCCCTTTTCACCTCTTTTATAAATCGTTTCATCCGACATCCTGTCTCTCCTCTGTAAGACTGTAGCGTAACACCCGGATTACAAAAATTACGGTATCAAGAGCGCTGCATTTTTTTCTCTCGTATTCAGTTTTAACATACAGCTAAATTCAATCTTTTTCAAGTGACTGCTGGCGCTGATCGTCATATTTTCCGGACGCTTTGCTATTCGATATACGTAACGGCCTTTCCCCCCTCTTCAAAATTTTCAAAAACACCTGCAGCGACGCCCCCCGTTATAGCAGCGCCGATTGCCGCCTCCTCCTCGTTCAGTGGAATCGAAACCTCGTGGCCGAATATCTGGGATGCGGTTTTTTTCAATTGTTTGTTTCTGCGCATCCCGTTCCCGCTTCCGACAACACGTTCGATCCGCGATAACACCTCCTCGTCCATCATATCATAGAGCACCCGTATAATACCCTCTAATGTCGCGCGAACGAGGTTTGAGGGTGTGAAATTCGTCAGGTTCAGCCCTTCGATAGTGCCGCGTGCCATCGGGTCGCTTCGTAAGCCGCCGAAAACAGGATGCACTTTCATGCCACCGGTATACATGCCCCTGGTATACATACCCCTGGTACTTGTGCCCCTGGTACCTGTATTATTTTCTGCCAGACGCGCCATCCGCTCCCAGAGACCCTCGAAATCTTCGACATTAAAAAGCTCTTTACCCGTTTCTTTGAAAAACTCATATAAAACAGTATAGGCAGCCCCTCCGGCAAGGGCATTCCCCGCAACGAGAAAGCCGTTTTCTACGAACGGCCGCACCACGACATCATACCCGTCGATTCTGCTGCTATCCTGCGCCTCATAAAAACTCCTGACTGCATAGGAGATCTGCGACGCGGTGCCGATATTGACCAGGAGGGTCGTATAGAACTCCCGAACGCTCCCGATAAAGCTCGCCTGATTGTCGCCGAGAGCCACGCAAACCGGGATACGGTTATTTTTCATCAATTTCAAGAGACGCGATTCCCTTATTTCACCGAAAGCCGTGCCGGTCGGGATAACCCGGGGCAGGCAGCGGACATCGATACCGAGGTCTTCAAGAAAGGCGCTGTCCCATTTCATCGATGCAGAATCAAAACAGCCAAGGCTGTCGGCAAAGGTGTAATCGATGGCGGGATCAGTTTCGCCGGTAATGACCATCCCGAAATAATCCGGAAGAGAACAGACACGTTTCAACTCCTGCGCATCGCCCTGCATAAACCAGTTGTACAGGGTTACAACCCCGTAGCCGGTTGCAATGGCCCGCATACCCGCCCTTTTCTCTATCTCTTCGAGCAGGGTTGTACCGGACTGCCCCCTGTGTTCACCCCGCCCATCCTGCCAGGTCACAAAATTGGTGACCGGTCTGCCGCTGTCGTCAAGACCGAGTATACCGTGCATCTGCCCGGTAAGCCCGGCAGAAACCACATTTACCTCCCGGCCTGAAAACAGTTCATCCATGCAGGCGAAAAAGGCCTCACCTATTTTCCGGATGTCCTGCTCCCTTTTATATGACTCTTCCAACAGAAGATACGCCTCAGTGGGCCGTGAGCTCGCCCCGATCAGCCTGCCGTCAGCAGGGTCGACGAGCACAGCTGCGATTTTTGAAGTCCCGAAATCGATACCAAGTATCACATCCATCGATATTCCTCCGGTTTTTTTCGTTGTTTCGAAAAGGTCATCCTGTTTAAATACATCCTGTTTTAATGCGCAAACACCGGCAAACTGTATCTATCCTTGTTGAAAAGTAAGCCGGCCTGTAGTATAGTATAACGGATTTAAAACAATTTCATCGTTTTCTCATACAGGAGATTATTACTATGACGCCCAGGGAAAGAATAAAGACAGCCATAAATCACCGGGAACCGGATCGGGTTCCTATCGACAACGGGGGTGTGGTTTCCGGTATGCACGAGAAGGCCTACAGAAATCTTCTCGCCTGTCTCGGAATGACGGATGAAATCGGCGTTGACATCGTTCAGCCCCTGCAGGCCAATGCAGCGAGAAACGAGAATGCAGCCCGCCTGAAGAGCAAGTTCGGCGACCGCATGGTCTTTCACGGCAACACAAATAACCAGGGGGGTTTCCATAAGAGTAAAAACGAGGTGATTGCGGACGCCCTGTACAGGATACGGCACCTCGCTCCGGGAGGGGGCTACATCTTCTCTTCCGGCCACAACATCCAGGCCAACATGCCTCCGGAAAATATACTGGCCCTCTTCGATACCGCGAAGGAGTACGGAACCTACCCTATTGATACCCGGAGAATCGATGCCGAGCTTGAAAGCATGAAGGTAGAGTAATGCCGCTCACCGACGGCATTATCCGGACGCAAAGCGTCCGGATAATGAGTTCCTATAGTGAGAGTTTCGCCGCCACTTTACAGACGAGTTCAAAAGCCTTATCCAGATCAAATTGGGCATAATCCCGGGGACGGAGAACCGGTTTTAACTGTCCTTCCAACTGCAGATCAAGTTCATATTTCCTTTTTGATGAAAGATCAACAGGACCATTACCCCGTACTTCTAATTTAGCCGTAACCATATCGAGAAAATCTTCTGCAAAAAGATCTATCCCTTTTGTATGGACAGCATGAAAAAGGTCAAAAAAATCCCGAATAGCCGGTTCTTTTCTGGTCATTGCTGCACGGATTTTTTCTGCATACATCTCTCTGAGTGCCATTGAGTGAACAGTGAAAAAAGGAACAAGAGGGAGTCCGGTAAACGGATTAACAGCTAATGTACTGGCTTTTTGCGGTTCTAAAGGGAGCAGCAGGGGTTCACGAAGCCCGATCTCAACCTTGATTTTCACCAGCTTCTCAATAATCGCAGACTGGTATCCAAGATAGCCAATATATTGACGTGAATTATTATGCCCGACTAAAACCCCTGAGATTTCCATACCAGGGATAACCTCCGGTAACCTATCGAAAATAGTTTTTACGTTTTTCATCTCTGCACGTCTTTGGGCTTTCCTTGTATCTACAGAAACGGGAATTATAAAATCAAGATCCTCGCTGAGTCTGTAAAAATCCACATGTGCTTTACTTAAACATGTACCACCTTTAAATACAAGTGCCGTTTCATTGCTGAAGAACGAATAAAGGACAAGTGAACAGAAATAATCATTTTCGATTAAGGATGTGGTAAATCCTGTCTTAGCTTCTGAGTATACAAGGGATTCTTTAAATGTTTCGGGATCCGTAACATGAGGATATATATAGTCGTCATCAGCCATTCACAATAACACCCCATTTTCGGTTGATTGATCCTCTGGCAACTCGGTTTGGTATCCAGGGAATTAAAGCCTTTGAATCACTGCGCTGGACGCTGAGCGACCCTATATTGTCAGGAACCAGGTTCAACATTTCCAGAAGGCAGCCGATACGTCGAACTGTCGCTTGATTACCATACTTAATAGTAACCTTGATCAATTCAACAGCAAGGCCTGGTTCCAGGCTAATCTCTTGTCGGATCCAGTTGTAACCCTGAGGAAGGCTATTGAAACGGGACCAATCATACACTGCATCCATAAGAGTTCTTACTTTAGAAGAATATATAACCCCAGTTCCTTCCCGTGTGTCAACGACAGTTGTTCCCCCAAGACGTTTTTTCGTGACTTTAATAAAACTAAAGGCAAGGTTTCCAATTGTACGACTACCGGAAATACAGGTATTATACACATACGTGACATTCGGTATCTGGTTAACAAACCCGTAATAATTAAACGCCGTTGGCCCGCATACCTGATACAAACCCCCTCGTTCTGTAATGAGCTTTTGCAGGATCGGGCCGAATCCAGGACTGTATTTACCACCGGCGGGTATTCTAAGCGGAACGAGATAAACACCGCGCTTCAGTCTAACAATCCACCCTGATGTTGATAGGCGACTGAGCAAATCACGTTCCTGCAATTCGCTGATTCCCAGAACGGCGGAAAGTTCACCGGTTCTGACAATATCCTTTTTTTTCAACTGAACATAGGCGAAAAATCTCGCTGAAAGGTCTCCTAATTCTGGTCCTTTACGTTTCATTTTATTTCTCATTAATAGGTTAATAACCTATTAATTAAAAATATCCTATAATTTTAATGCTGTCAAGCTATCGCATCGGTGTGCAATATAATCTCAATGCCTTCAAAAACGCTAATATTGCTTTATTGAAACATCTGCCTTATTATTAAAGGATATTCTTCTCTGTTTTAACCGCATCAATGCCCGAGTTAACGTGAGAGAACGATGAGTACAAAAACAAAAAAAACACCAGCACGAACAAAAGACAGGGCGGGAAAGCTTCGTATCGGCGACAACTGGAATGCCATCACCATTATCGCTCTTTCCCAGAACAACCCGCTTAAAGCGATTGCAGAGTTCGTTGAAAACAGCATCGATGCATATGCGAAAAACATTACCATCATTCGCGGCAGGGAGCGAGGCGAGCCCTATTTGAAGATCATCGATGACGGAGAGGGTATTCCTCTAAACGAGGCGGGCATGCCGGATTTTAAGTATGTTGCCACCCATATATGCGATTCCGTGAAGAAACGATTGAGAAAGGAAGGGGTTGAGGGAATACAGGGCGAGTTCGGGATCGGCCTTTTGAGTTTCTGGACGGTTGGCGAGCAGCTCATACTTTCCTCCGCCGGTTCCGACGGGAGAGCCTATCAGATGGAAATGAAGAAGAATGAGCCGGGTTATATCATCACGCCAAGACGCCAGCTCTTTTCACATCCCGGTACCGAGCTCATCGTGCACCCCCTCTTATCCGGCATCAGGCAGCTGAACGGCGAGAGGATTCAAAACTATCTGGCCTCAGAGCTTCGCGACAGAATCAGAAAATCCGGTGTTCAAATAAAGATTAAAGACCGGCAGTCAAGAAAGGAGTTTGAGGTAAAACCGCGTCAATTCAACGGGAGGCTGCTTCGTGATCTGGAAGTTCTTCAAACCGAAGAAGGCGAGATCTACCTCGAGCTGTATCTCAACAGCTATTCTCCCGAAAATACGGTCAGTCTCTCCCGTTCAGGGACCCGTGTTTTGCCCTCGATTGCAGCTTTAGATTTCTTCAACAGGGAGCCGTGGACCTCAGGATATCTGCAGGGGATGATCGATGTGCCGTTTCTCCAGCTTACACCGGGAACACGTGACGGTATCATACTTGATGAACACTTCTTCGTTTTATGCCGTTCAGTTGAAACGATTCTGGATGATCTTCATAAATTCATAGAAGAAGAGAAAAAAGCTGAGGAGGAAGAAGCGAGCAGGAATATACTCAAGTCGGTGCAGAGGGCGTTCAAGGAGGCTTTTCTGCTTCTTCCGCAAGAGGAGTACGACTGGTTTGAAATATACAAATTGATGAAAAAGGGCGGCGGCGAGGATAAGGGGCGTTTGCTAATGCGGGAAAAGGAAGCAGACCTGCCCATGGTGGCTCCATCTGAAGGAGGAAAAGAAGAAGGGCTTGCAGCACAGGAAAAAAACTTTTTTGAGCATGCAGGTCCCCTGTACAGTGTAATCATCTCTCCGGCTTCGAGCATAATGAAGGTTAACACCACAAAGAACTTTCGCTGCATACCCCGCGACAGGAGCAGGAGGGTCGTAGAACACAACATCAATATCCACTGGGAGCTGAAAGAGGGAGAGGGGCTCCTCTCGAACGCGACAAATGAGGTGACGACATTTACCGCTCCAGCAGAACCGGGACTCTGCATCCTTCAGGTAACCGTTATTCAGGAGAATACCGTATGCATGGCCGAAAGTGTTATAACCGTTACCGAGACTCTCATGGAAAAAGAAGGCTCAGAGGATGGAATCAAGAAGGGGCTTCCCGGGTATACGTTTCTCAGGGCGCCGGGAGAGCTGTGGCGTTCGAAATACGATGAAAAGAACAACCTCATCATCATTAACAACGGCCACAGCGACTACCTCTTCTCCACAAAAAAGAAGGCGAGAAAGCTCAAATACATCTGCCGCCTGTTTGCGAAGGAACTCGTTCTGCAAAACTTTCCCGGTTTTACCCGTGAAGAGCTCCTCGAAAGAATGATCGAACTATCGTTGTACACCGAGGAGAATTTACATTAATAAAATGTGCTGAATGGCTTGAAACTTCAGGATTTCTCACTTCTCCAAAACCTGCAGTATCGATATCCACAAAACCCTTCTATAGTAAAATCTCTAACAATATACAGAGCGCATAAACTGGAATATTCAGTTGCGGATCTATACCCTGTTGTAGTATAGTGAAAGCTCAAATGGAAAAAGAAATCTTCGTAAAACAACCAGATGGCAGTCAATCTCATCGGATACACTACGCGTGGATTATTCTGGCGGTGGGTACATTCATGATAGTCGGGTCCCTTGGGCTGGCGCGTTTCGGCTACACCCTCCTCCTCCCCGATATGCAGGCTGCACTGGGTCTTAACAATACTGGGGCAGGAGGACTCGCAACGGCAAATCTCATCGGGTATCTACTGCTTGCCCTTGTCGGAGGCGCACTGTCGGCACGATTCGGGGCGCGGGTGGTCATCTCTATCGGGATGCTATGCGTGGGTAGTGCAATGATTTTTACCGGGCTCTCCGGTTCGTACTGGCAGGTCTTGATGTGGCGTGCCATTACCGGCCTCGGAAGCGGGGCGAGCAACGTACCCGTTATGGGGCTTCTTTCATCATGGTTCGGCCCGCAGTTTCGCGGACTTGCCACCGGCATTGCAGTCTCAGGAACGAGCATTGCACTCGTCGTGACAGGTCCGATCGTTCCCCGCATCCTTCTGGCCTTTCCGGAGAACGGATGGCGGATAACCTGGTATCTATTCGGAGGATTTTCATTGCTTTTAGCCATGCTCGGTGCGATTCTTCTTCGAAACACGCCCCGGGAACGCGGTCTCGGTCGACTGGGAGAAGGAGTGGATATTCACTCCGATGATACCGCCACCCGGGATAAGCTCCAGTGGCATCTCGTGTATCTGAGTCCGAGGGTGCTACACCTGGGTGCCCTGTATTTCACGTTCGGATTCTCATACATAATATATGCAACCTTTTTTTTCCGGTACCTGGTGGGCGAAGTCGGCTACTCGTCGATTGCCGCAGGCAATCTGTACATGGTAATGGGATGGTTCAGCATGGTATGCGGCCTCATATGGGGAACACTCTCTGACCACATCGGCAGGAGAACGGCGCTCATGCTCGTATTTGAAATTCAGGCAGCATCTTTCGGGCTGTTCGCCCTGTTGCCGAAACCTGCAGGCCTTTTCATTTCAGCAGTTCTGTTCGGGTTGACCGCCTGGAGCATACCGGCGATCATGGCGGCTGCCTGCGGTGACGTTGTCGGGCATCGTCTTGCACCGGCGGCACTTGGTTTTATAACCCTCTTCATGGGTATCGGCCAGTCCACGGGCCCGAGTATCGCCGGAATCATTGCGGACAAAACCGGTTCCTTCACATCCGCCTTTCTTCTGGCTGCGGTACTCGCCTTTATCGGAGGTGTCGGTTCCTCCCTTATCAGACCATCTGACCCGTAGTCAAAACGTATTTATGCGCACCGGTATACACCGATATCTCTCCACCTGTCAGAGCAGCCCTTTCGTTTTGAAATATTCTTCCGCTTCTTTTACAATTTCATCAAGGGTTGTATGTATATTCACCGTATACACTTCCGTGCAGCACAATGAGGTTCGCCCCCGATAGCGCGGCATTGAGAGTCGACAAACGCGAGTATATCCACACCGACTGCGCGGGCCATCTTTATATAGAACAGCTCGAGATCGTTGCCGTTATCCGTTATCGTTATCTTCGTCGTATTTCTCAAATGGCTGGTGATATCAACAATCGGTGTCATTGCAGGTGCAACGCCAACCAGATCCGTGTAGGGAGCGGTATCGGCGACCATGTGCACGCTTTCAAACGCATCCGATACGACAGACGCATCGTCGAGCTCTTTCAGGGTAGCAAGCCGTGCCTCCCCTGTATCAAGGTCCACGATCCTCATGCCCGCTCCCGCTAAAAAATAGAGCCTGTTTTCACCAAAAAAAGGTCGTGTCTCGAATTCCGCGCTTTCATAAAAAAGGCGCTCGGTGTATTTTGTATCGATTCCTCCACACACCAGGCAGGAATCTGTGCCCTTTTTCCCTTCATATCAACCCTGATGCATTTTTAATCATTCCCATTTCGATATTGATTTTTCAAAGGCCTCGATGACCGCACCGATTTCTCTGCGCTGGGGTCCGGAGAGCCCCTCTACAGCGTGGTTTTTCGCTATCCACTCCGCTCTGTCATGTGCCTTTTCAACGACATCCTTCATGCCCTTTTTCCGCCAGTTTTCGAAGATGTCCCGTGTCGAGAGCATCGGCTCCCAGTGGCTCCCTAAATGCTTCAGCGTGTGCTCCTCACCAAGGTACTCCCCTTTCGGCCCGACCTTTTTGATGACATCGAGGGCGAGGGTGTCGTCGTCGACGCGAATGCCCCTTGAAAGCTGCTTTACATATGAAAATATCTCGTTGTCCAGTACGAGCTGCTCCAGACTCACCGTCAGTCCGGTGCTGAACATGCCGCCGTTTACGATAAGGTCGCTATGCCCGAGAAATGCTCCCCAGGTCGTTGCAAACTTTTCCCACGAAAGCTGTTCATCCATTACATGGGCGTCGGTGTCCGGAGCAATTGTATGGTAGGGAATATGATAGTATTCGGCAATCTGCGCGCCTGCAATCCGCATCAGCACGGTCTCGGGTGAGCCGATCAGCACATTTGCCTGTCTCATGTCGAAAGTGGACCAGGCGCTTCCATAGATGACCGGGGAACCGGGTGCTATGAGCTGGCCGAGCACTATGCCGGACAGGGTCTCTGCGTTGTGCACCGTGATATTCCCCGCCAAGGTGTAGGGTGCAGTTACTCCGGCAAACGGCTGTGGAAGGAGGCAGAGCGGCACTCCTTCACGAACGGTTTTAACAAGCGCCTCTCCCGCGCCCTTTTCCCAGGTGAGCGGCGACATGGGTGAAAGCTGACAGATGAGAAAGGGGGTTTGTTTTATATCCTCTGCATCAGCTGCGATACGCGCAACCGAAAAAACAGCTTCGGCCACCTCCGCCCTCTCGGGGGAAAAGAAGACCGGCTTTATCGTATTATTGAGGGCAGCATCGACCGCATGGACGAGCGATGCCTCCGGTTTTACATCCTGCGGCATCGCCTCGATCCCGACTAAATCGATATCCGGAAGGTAGTCGGAGATGAGGGCGAATCTTCCCACATCCTCTTTAGCGGCATTTCTCCTCTCCGCGCTTTTGTAATCGAGCACGTAGATTGCGTTGTGCCCGCTCGCAGTATAACTCTTGCCCGTGCCCAGATTGGCACAGGCGGCCTGCTTCCGGTTGAAGAGCTGTATGCTTTCGGGCACCCCGGAGAGACATTTTTCGACTGTTTCGTGAGGGAATTTCACCACCCGGTTGTTCATATCGACTTCAAGACTGCGGTCTTCGCATATTTTCAGCACTTCTTCGCTGTGCATAAAAACGCCGGTTTCAGCAAGAATCTCCAGGGAGTTCTCGTGAATCCTGAGGATTTCATCCTCGCTGAGGATCTTCAGTCTTTCAATATTTTCCATTCTTTCACACTCTTTCTTTCCATACCCGTTAATTGTTATTCTGCATATACGGGAAAAATGACCCTGATCTTCGTACCGGCACCGGGTGTGCTGTCCATGAACAGGTAGCCTCTATTCTGATTCACTATTCCATACACAGTGGCAAGCCCGAGCCCGGTTCCCTTGCCCAATTCCTTTGTTGTAAAAAAGGGCTCGAATACCAGTGTCGAAAGCTCCCCGGGGATTCCCACGCCTGTGTCACACACCTCAAGAAAAACATACTCACCGGGTACAACTTCCTGTCCGAAATGACATCTTCGATTTTCCAAATACTCCACACCCGTTTCAATGTCGACTGAGCCTCCTTTTGGCATCGCGTCTTTCGAGTTAACAAGCAGGTTGACAAGAATCTGCTCAATCTGGCTCGGATCAGCCTTGATACACTTCCCGCCTGAACCATTCAGGACCGTCACTGCAATATTTTCCCCGATGATTCTTCTCATCATGTTTTCAAGGTTCTTGATTAATACATTGATATCGAGCTTTCGCGGCAAAAGGACCTGCCGCTTGCTGAATGCAAGAAGCTGCCGGGTCAGCAGGGCTCCCCGCTCTGCGGAGCTTTTTATTTCTTTTGCATATTCCCGCTGTTTCTCCCCACTTTCGGGGTCCATGACAAGAAGCTCGGCGTACCCCAGGACTGCGGTAAGCAGGTTATTGAAATCATGCGCTATCCCGCCCGCAAGCCTGCCGATTGCCTCCATCTTCTGGGAATGCAAAAGCTGCGCTTCCTTTTCCTTCAATTCTTTCTGAGCGTTTTTCCGCTCTGTTATGTCCCGCGAAACGGCGAGCACGGCCGGTTTTCCTTCAAACACAATCGGCCGCGTGCTTATTTCAACGGGAATTCCCCGGCCATCACTGCTCACATGAACCGTCTCGTATACGTGCTCGGACCCTGTCTCACCTTTCGAGGTTTGCTTCCTGTTAGGATATGCAGAGCCGGCAAGGTCATTCAGTTTCATCTCGAGCAGTTCTTCCCTGCTGTACCCGAGCTGTTCGCTTGCCACCCGGTTCACCTCGAGTATTCTACCCATCTTATCGAGAATATAGATGGCATTGATAGAGTTGTTGAAAAGCGCTCTGTAGCGTTCTTCTGATCTTCTCAGCTCCTCCTCTATTCTCTTATGCGCGCTGATGTCGGTGACAATTCCTAAAATCGCCGTATCCCCGCGATAATTTATCAGTTTCGTTGCAATGATTGAGTCGATCCTTATTCCATTTTTTGTAATCAGTGCATAATCATACGCAGCCACTTCCTCGCTCCGTATATGCCTCTGGAAGGCAGATTTCACCGTTTTCCGGTACTCCGGAGCGATTATAGACATGAAATCGAATTCCGGTGAGAGAAACTCGTCTAGCGTGTAACCCATTACTTCCATGCATTTATTATTCGCATACACGATACGGCCCTTCTGGTTTATGAATATCATGTTCGGAGAGTAATCCGCGAGATGCCTGAACTGTTCTTCAGACTCCTTTACTGCGTCGCGTGCACGCTGCTCATCCGTAATATCCCTGATGGTTCCGACAATGTACTCTTCTCCCGATTCTTCGTCTCTGTATATTGATTTCTTAGTCGAGATGATATAAAGCCTGCCTTCAATAGTCTGCTCCTCGATATTGAGTATAGTTTTTTTTGTCTGAAACACTTCCTGGTCCTTTGCCCAGTATACCTCAGCCTGTTCTTTCGGAAATATGTCGAAATCGGACTTGCCGATCAGTTCTTCCCGTGAAAAGCCCCAGAATTGACAGCACGCATCGTTGAGGAATACCCAACGATGTTGACTGTCCTTTACAAAAACAAGGTCATCGAGAGCATTCACCAGATCCTTAAAAATCTCACCTTTCATTATTCTGCCTTTATGCCTGTTTAAAAAAATAAATTTATGAAACTTTGCAACCAGGCAGCAAAAACCGAATCAACCGGGTATAATTACACCTGGTAAAGGATTATTATAAATGATCGAACTGGTCATGTCAAAATGATTATGAGTGTGCGCGTAAAATATTTTCTGTGTATTGATCGATTCCGGCAGTATCTTAATGGCGCAGGAAACAATCAACTGAAATCAATTTCCGGTATAAAACCATAAGAGTTTCGGAGCTGAAATGAAATTACTGCCGATGATCGAGCTCGTACAGGATGCCCAACAAAGGGGGTATGCGGTGTGCTCATTCTGCGCCTGGGGTATCGAATCTATGAAAACAATACTTGATACCGCACAGGAGATGAACGCTCCCGTAATACTGATGAACGGATGGGCAGAGTTTCCAATCATACGCCCGGAAGTTTTCAGCGCGGCCTGCCATACGCTCATACAGCATTACACGGTTCCCGTGAGCCTGCACCTCGATCACGGCCAATCGATAGATGAGGTGAAGGAGTGTCTCAACGCCGGGTATACCTCGGTAATGCTCGATTTTTCGCAAAAGTCCTTTGACGAAAATGTCCGCGCAATGAAGGATGTCGTAACACTCTCCCATCCGATCGGCGTTACCGTCGAAGGCGAGCTCGGCGCAGTCGGCCGCGTGGACGACACAACCTCCGAAGGAACCGACAGAACCAATTTCACCGATCCCGACGACGCAGAAATTTTTATCCGCACATCAGGTATTGATCTGCTTGCCGTTTCAATCGGCAATGCGCACGGAATGTACACAAGTCTGCCGAAACTTGATTTTGCGCGTTTAGAGCAGATAAATGCAAAGGCGCGCATACCGCTCGTGCTGCACGGCGGGTCGGGCACACCGCAGGAGGACCTGGAAAAGGCTATTAAACTTGGAATCAGAAAGATAAACGTTGCAAGCGAGCTCGTGAAGGCAGTACGGGAATCACTTACGGCACAGTGGAACGAAGGCCAAAACCTGTGGATTTCATTAGCCTATAATCCAGCTATGGATGCCATGAAGAAGGTGCTTCGGAAATGGCTCAAAAAAACAGGCGCAGCTGGTAAGGCGTGAAGCGGTGCGTGCGGTCTACATACGACCGGTTGGATACTGGTAGCTGATGAGCTGCAGTATTCTTTTGTCTGGGGCCGCCTGACTTTCGGTAAAAGACGCAAGGCCGGCAAGGATTCAGATCATTCCATGCCGACAAGGGCCTTTATGTACTGGAGCCGCTCATAGAGCTCCGGTTTGTCACTCTCCTCCTGACTCAGGCTTCCCTGTATCTCATCGAGAGACTTTACTTTGTGCGCATCCATCCAGTCGGTTACTTCCTTGAGAAGCGTCCCGATATATTCAGCGCCGTTTTTATACAAAACAGAACAGACCTGCACCGCCCGGGCGCCTGCGAGCACCTGCTTGATAACCTGCACTCCGGTATGAACCCCGGTGGTTGCGGCAAGGTCACAGTTGACCCGGTGAGAGAGAAGCGCTATCCATTTGAGTGGCAGGCTCATTTCCGGCTCGCTGCTCATTGGATTGCCGCCGACGATCTTCCTTTTTTCAATATCGATGTCAAACTGGTAGAACCGGTTGAAGAGCACCAGCGCATCCGCCCCTCTTCTGCAGAGCTCATATGCGAAATTCGAAAAGGAGGTGAAATAGGGGCCGAGTTTCACCGCCACCGGCAGTTTCACCGAGCCTTTAACCTTGTCGAGAATTTTGTAGTAGAGCTGCTCCACCTCTTTGCCGTCTTTTTTAACATCTGCTGCCAGGTATGCGATATTGAGCTCTATACCGTCAGCGCCGGCCGATTCGATCTGTTTTGCGTAATCCTTCCACCAGTTTACAGAAACGCAGTTCAGCGACGCAATCACGGGGATCGAAACCGCCTTCCTCGCTTCTTCGATGAGTTTCAGGTTCTCGGACGGACCGAACTCCATGCCCATTTTGTGCACGTAGTCGTACGCCTCCGAGTGCCAGGACGACCCGATATGCTGCTCGAGATCATCCGCAATGTCCATTTTTACCTGCTCTTCGAAGAGCGATTTCATAACAACGGCGCCGGCTCCGTTATCGGCGAGACGGCGAATACCGTTTACATCTCTGGTCAGGCTGCTGCTTGCAACCACCAGCGGGTTCTCCAGATTGAGTCCCATATAGGTTGTAGTAAGATCTGCCATCAAAACTCCCCTTACTCTTTGCTGGGTCTATCCACACCATTTCCTACAGCTTTTGCGGCGCGCAGAGATTCTTTCCATCCGCTGCAACCCTGCCGCATGCTTTGCAGATGTACTTGCCGTTTTTCACAAGCTCCTTATAATCATCGAAACTGTTCATTAAAAAACCTACATTCTGCAGGTAGCAGAGGTGCTCTTCATGACCTGCATGGGGCATCTTGACTTCAGCCATTTTTATTCCTCCTCATCGTTTGTGTAGTATGGTTCTCTGACTAAACATCATATAAGCTTTATAATCCATAATGATTCTTTTGTCAATTACATAAACTCTTTTTCATAAAAAAATCCGGTAAAATCACCCCGGCATCACGCCTCTTCGAGCCCTGGATTCGGCCTGTACTCCCTGCCCGCCTTGGCGCACGGCTTCCCGTCTACCAGCACCACATCGGCGGTAAAGTCGATTCTCTTTCTGAAGAAAGCGGAGCCCACACCTACACCGTCAAACGGCACATTCAGGCGTACGAACCTGCCGATCTTTTCAGGATTGAATCCGCCGCTTACGATGATCTTCACCCACCCGAAGCCCTCGGCGTCGAGGGCCTCTCTGAGCCGTGTTACAAGCTCCGGGCACACACCGAACGAATCGGCCTTCGTTACCGAAATATCGCGCATATCACCCGCTGTATCAAGCCGCACACCCCAGAGCTCCTCCCCGAAATGCCGTGCAACCGTGAGGCTCGTTCCTATACAGTCGTTGTTAAAATCAACAAGCGCAATGAGGTTCACATCGTCCGGCATATGTCGTTTAAATGCTTTGCACGCTTTAAGAGTATCGCCGTTGTACGCGGCGATCAGGCCGTGCGGAATAGTCCCGGTACCCGGTGCCGCAAGGTACCGGCCATTTGCATCGGTGGATACACCGTCTGCTCCGCCGACAAGCGATGCGTACCCGTCCGCCTTCTGTACTGAATAGTGGTCAAACCTCGAGGCGAAAAACAGCACCGTCTTTCCCTCCGCAGAATCAACGGCCTCCCGCACAGCCGTTGCAACGGAGGTCCCCCGCGAAAGAACACCCAGATAAACAGTTTCAAGATGCGCAAAATCGGCGTACTCCCCTTCGATAAGCAGAACCGTGTCGTTTTTTGCCACCGTATCCCCGTCATGCAGGGCACTGAGCCGGAGAGGGCCGCCTGCGCAGAGCTTCAGCACGGCTAGGGCCTCATCGATCCCGCACAAAATGCCGCTGTCCCTGACGAACACCTGCATCAGGACCCGGGCCCGGTTCTTATCCCTGACAAGGATTTCCCTGGTCCGGTTGAAATAGGCATCGGTAAAAAAACCGCTCTTGATTTGTTTGACAGGTATATCGAAAATGTCGGGAGAAAGCCTTTTTTTCATACCGCCTCCTCTTTCAAAGTTGTAAACAGGCTGGTTGTGCATGGCTGCAGCCGCGCAGTATACGTAACAGAACAGACATGTCCTTTACAGGACTTTCGGTTGAGAAACCCGGTCAGACGATGCGTACAGGCATCTGCACAGGACTTTCCTTTACAGGACTTTCGCCTGAACACCGGTCAGACGACGCATACAGACAGCAGAACGGTTTTACAGGTTGTGAAGCTCCTTCTTTGTCAGCGTATGGTAACCCCCGCCCCCGATAACCTGCTGCGCCTTTTCGAAATCATCGACCTCCAGGATCAAAACCGCCTTTTCCTGACTCTGCAGAATAAACCCGTACGCATTTGCAACATTGATACTGCTTCGGTTCAGATACTCGGTAACGTCCGCGAGCTCGCCGGGCCTGTCCTCAATTATAATTGCGATGACGTTCTGCCGCGACACGCTCAACCCCTCTTTTAAAAGCACTTTATACGCTTTGTCGGGGTCGTTCGTGATTAGATTGACGAGGCCGTACTCTCCCCGGTCCGATATGGTAATAGCCCTAATATTGAGGCCGTTTTCCCCCAGTATACGGGCGATTTTGGATATTCTCCCCGGTCTGTTTTCAACAAATACCGTTACCTGTGATGCCATGTTCTCCCCTCCGTTTTCTCGCATAATACTTTTATACCGTCCCGCTGTATAAAAGGATTGATCCTCATCAGGATTTATCCTCATCAGGATTGATCCGCCCCCATAGTGCGCTTGTCCACAACCCGTATCGCCTTGCCCTCGCTTTTCGGCAGTGAATTGGGCTCCACCAGGATCACACGCGGTGTAATGAGAATCTCGCTCTTCAGATGATCGGCGACCTTTCTCTTGAGGCTTTCAAGCTCACTTGCTTTGCCGTGAAATATCTCCTGGGCCACCTCGACCTTCACCTTTATGGTATCGAGATAGTCCACGCGCTCGAGCTCGATCAGATAGTTGTGTCCCACCTCCGGCATATCCATCAGCACCTTTTCGATCTGCATCGGGTAAATATTCACCCCTTTGATGATGAGCATATCGTCGCTTCTGCCCTTGATGCGGGATATTCTCCGGTGCGTCCTTCCGCACGCGCAGGGTTCGGTATACACTGACGCAATATCTCCGGTCCTGTACCGGATGATCGGCATGCCCTCACGCATGAGGGTGGTCAAAACCATTTCCCCCTCCCTGCCGTCTTCCAGGCATTCGCCGGTCTCCGGATCGATCACCTCCAGAAAATAGCTGTCCTCCCACAGATGCATACCCTCCTTTTCAGTGCACTCGAATGCCACCCCGGGGCCGTTCATTTCCGACAGCCCGTAGGAGTTGAACGCATCGAGCCCGTACAACTCCTCTATCTTCTTCCGAATCTCGTTCGAGTACGGTTCTGCGCCGAGAAATGCTATTCTCAGATTCAGGTCCTCGCGCGGATTCAGCCCCTCCTCCTCGAATATCGAATAGAGATGAAGCGCGTAGCTCGGCGTTACATGAACTACCGTTGTGCCGAAATCCTTCATGAGCCTGATCTGCCTCTTCGAATTGCCCGAAGAGGCGGGGATGGTAAGTGCGCCGAGCCGTTCGGAACCGTAATGCAGGCCGAGCCCGCCGGTGAACAGGCCGTATCCCATCATATTCTGAAAGACATCACCCCTGCGCACACCTGTCATGTACATGCTTCTTGCGACGAGCTCGGTCCAGTTGTCGATATCACGGCGGGTATGGTAGATAACCGTTGCCCGGCCGGTCG
>CAZGJW010000015.1:0-35136 GCA_964525675.1 uncultured Spirochaetota bacterium | reverse complement strand
TCTCCCATTCCGAGACCAATCCCGATTTCAAGCGGGAAATGGGCGTCCCATTTATACTGAATATTCTGCCGGAGCAGGGCCATTCTCATTTCAAGAGCTGCTCGAACGGCGAAAAAAGGGGTTTTTTCTTCCCAGGACTCCTTGCCCCATATTGCCAGTATGCCGTCACCGATGATATTATCGATCGTTCCCATGTACCGTTCGATAATTTCCGATGCCTTTGTAAAGTACCTGTTTGTAAACATGAACACCTTTTCATCAGGAAGCATCTCGAACATATGAGAAAAACCCCGTATGTCCATGAAGAGGGCAATTATCTTCTTCTCTTCACCCTGGTTATTGATTATCATAATCCAGTCCGTCGTTTACTATTGTATCGATTCCTATGGTTTTAGTCAGGGAAACCTCTATCTATACCGGCTATACACTTTTTGCATACTCTAAACACGGCTAAACCGCTTGCATTGGTAAAAGTGTACACCCCTGATGCTATCTTTGCAAGGGAATATTAACGGATAGTACCTGTTGAATCTTATTCTGTTCTGTACTATATAATAGTTTAGGCCGGTGAATGTATCAAAACGACTCAGTGTGGCGGGGTGCGTGTTTCATCTTTTAGATGTAACGGGCATAATTAATAGGTAAGTGAACTTTCAATCCTAAAAAGTAAAAACAGATCGGGCTCGCTGACAAGTGTTTTTCCGGTGCAACTGCATGGCGAGCCCATTCTGAGGGCCGAAGGCCGGAAGAACACTTACCGTATGGTTTTTACCTATATAATGTATACCTGCGGCACGTGATAGTAGGCAATTGTAACATAATAAGTCAGTTGAGCATAAAAATTCTGGTACAAAAGGAAAAGATATCGCTTCGCCAGACGAGAATTTTAATGAATAAAACCATAATAAGACAATTAGTTACATCATCATAACTCCTTCCTCATCTGGTATGATTATTGCAGGTTTAACAATAGAACAAGTTTCGACATAAAGAGGTGATTATGTATGGATATAAGTAAGTTTACAGACATGGCTCAGGAAGCGCTGTCAAGCTCCCAGCTCGTTGCAGGCGAATACGGCCAGCAGCAGATAGAGCCCGAGCATCTTCTTGCCGCGCTGGTGCGGCAGGAAAACGGCGTTGTGCCGCAGATCCTCAAAAAGCTCAATATAGATGTATCCGTTGTATCGGATGGGGTCGATCGGCTGATTTCAAAAAAGCCTAAGGTATCTGGGCCCGGTGCATCCCAGACGGTCTATATATCAGCCCGACTGAACGAACTGCTCGCTGAGGCAGAATCTGAAGCGAAGAAAATGAAGGACGAATATATCAGCACCGAACATCTGTTTCTGGTGCTGATCGGCGACAGCGGAGATGCAGGCGGTATACTGAAGGACTTCGGCATTACGCGCTCCGGTGTAATGGGGGTATTGAAGGATATCCGGGGCAATCAGCGTATTACCTCGCAGAACCCGGAAGCTACGTATCGGGCGCTCGAGCAGTATGCAATAGATCTAACAGAACGGGCACAGCAGGGGAAACTCGATCCGGTCATCGGGAGGGATGAGGAGATACGGAGGACGATACAGGTTCTTTCACGCCGCACGAAAAACAATCCTGTTTTGATCGGTGAGCCCGGTGTGGGAAAAACAGCGATTGTCGAGGGCCTGGCGCGCAGGATAGTTAAAGGGGATGTACCGGAGGGTCTCAAGAACAAGCGTATAGTCGCCCTAGATATGGGCGCGCTTCTTGCCGGGGCGAAGTTTCGCGGCGAATTCGAAGAGCGAATGAAAGCCGTGCTGAAGGAAGTGACCGATTCTGATGGAGGAATTGTTCTCTTCATCGATGAGCTTCACACGGTTGTCGGCGCGGGTGCGGCTGAGGGTGCGATAGATGCAGGAAACCTTTTAAAACCGCTTCTTGCGAGAGGAGAGCTTCACTGCATCGGGGCAACGACACTAAACGAGTACAGGAAATATATTGAAAAAGATGCCGCATTAGAAAGGAGATTTCAGCCCATTCTGGTTGACGAACCATCGGTCGAGGATACAATCTCGATTCTCAGAGGCTTGAAGGAGCGCTACGCAATACATCATGGAATCAAGATAAAAGACAGCGCCATAGTTTCCGCTGCGGTACTGAGCAAGCGTTATATTTCCGACCGATATCTCCCGGACAAGGCCATCGACCTTATCGACGAGGCAGGCGCCAAGCTCCGGACGGAGATAGATTCGATGCCCACTAAGCTCGATGAAATCATGCGAAGAACGATGCAGCTTGAAATCGAGAGAGAAGCTTTGAAAAAAGAGAAGGATGCTGCATCGAAGGAACGTCTTTCAAAGATTGAGAAGGAGCTTGCGGACCTGAAGGAGAAGGGGAACTCCCTGAAATCGAAGTGGGAGGAGGAGAAAAAACAGATTGCACAGGTACGAGACCTGCGGAGTGAGATTGAGAATGTGAAATTCGAAATAGAGAAGGCCGAGCGAAATTACGACCTCAACAAAGCAGCCGAGCTCAAGTACGGCAGGCTCATACAGCTCGAAAAAGAGCTCGAGGAGCTGAGGAATGCAATGGACAGGGACCAGACCGACAGGCTTCTCAAGGAGGAGGTCGACGAGGAGGATATAGCCCGTGTGGTTTCACGTTGGACCGGTATTCCCGTAGCACGACTCTTGCAGGGCGAGATGGAAAAACTCGCTTCTCTCGAAGATCATCTTCATGAGCGGGTTGTAGGTCAGGATGAAGCCGTCAAGGCTGTCTCAGACGCAATAATACGGGCCCGCGCTGGTATAAAGGACCCCGAGCGTCCGATAGGAAGCTTTATATTCCTCGGTCCGACAGGTGTGGGGAAAACGGAGCTTGCCCGTACCCTGGCCGAATTTCTGTTCGATGACGAAAAGAATATGATACGAATAGACATGTCCGAATATATGGAGCGGCATACAGTAGCAAAACTCATAGGCGCTCCACCCGGCTACGTCGGATATGATGAGGGCGGTCAGCTCACTGAGGCGGTACGGAGAAAACCCTATTCGGTGATTCTCCTCGATGAGATCGAGAAGGCGCATCCGGATGTTTTCAATATACTGCTCCAGATACTCGATGAAGGGCGGCTTACCGATTCACACGGAAGAACGGTGAACTTCAAAAACAGCGTTATTATTATGACATCGAACCTCGGGTCTGAGTATATACTGAATGCCGGTGAGAATACAAAGAAGTCGGAAGATTCATACCAGGAGATGAAGAAACTGGTTTTAGATATTCTTCATAAGAGCTTCAGGCCTGAGTTCCTGAATAGAGTGGATGAAATCGTTGTATTTCGCTCCCTGACGCGGGAGAATATAATCGACATCGCGCGTCTGCAGCTCGGATTGTTGGCAGAAAGAATCGAAGAGCGGGGAATACGGCTGAATATAACGGATGATGCGCTTATGTTCCTTGCGGAAGCAGGGTATGATCCTAATTTCGGCGCTCGCCCACTGAAACGGGTTTTGCAGAACAGGGTGGAAACACCGATTGCCCATGAGATAATTAGAGGTAATTTCAAGCAAAAGGATATGGTCAGCGTTTCAGTGAAAAACGGTGAGCTCTTTTTTAAGAAAAAGTAGTGATTACCAACAGGAGGGCTGTCATTTTTTTCTGCGGTCAACAACCCTCCTGCCTTTCATCAACCTTTTGATTGTACGGGGTTCGACGAGCTTCACCTTTGGGTAGAAATCCAGTTTCTCCTTCACCTCTTTGATTATAGAACCCTCGATTTTATCGAGATTCTTTATTTCATCCGAGAAGAAGTCCTGTGATACTTCCACCTGAATCTCAAGCTCATCGAGCTTGTCCCTCCTGTCGATGACAAGCTGATAGTTCGGCGTCTTGTCCAGCACGTCTGTAAGAATGTGTTCGAATTGCGAGGGGAACATGTTGCGTCCGTTCAGTATTATCATGTCGTCGATGCGGCTGGAGACCCTTCCCATTTTCACGAATGTTCTGCCGCAGGGGCATGTTTCGGTGATGATCCGTGTAATATCACCCGTTCGGTAGCGGATCAAGGGGTACGCTTCCTTGGTGATGGTGGTGATTACCAGTTCACCCTCCTCGCCGTCAGGGATATTTTTCCCCGTTTTGGGGTCGATAATCTCTGGTATGAAGTGATCTTCTGAAATATGCAGACCCGCTTTTTCGCTGCATT
Source organism: uncultured Spirochaetota bacterium (assembly GCA_964525675.1). Classification (GTDB taxonomy): domain Bacteria; phylum Spirochaetota; class B62-G9; order B62-G9; family DRHN01; genus CAYSRJ01. The sequence goes on along the minus strand of CAZGJW010000015.1, from coordinate 30,950 downwards.
CGTAGGAAACACCTGGACCTATTACTTCGGTAAGCCCGTAATTGTCGGTAACGGTTATGTCGAGGTCTGCCTCTATCTCTTTTCTGAATGTTTCGCTCCACGGCTCCGCACCGAAAAGCGCCTTGCTCAGCGCAAGTTCTGCGGGTGAGATGGATTTTTCCTGGATTGTATCGAATAGAATTGCGGCGAAACTCGGCGCACATACAAGCGCGGTCGTCCGGTAGTCCCTCATAATGGTTATCTGATCCTCGATATCAGCCTCCGAGCTCGGAATGACGGAAGCGCCCACCATTTCCGCGCCGTAATGAAATCCCAGCCCGCCGGTAAAGAGGCCGTAGGAGAAGCTGATCTGCAGAATGTCATCTTGCGTGACCCCGCCTGCAGAGAGAACCCGCGCACTGAGCTCTGTCCAGTGATCGATGTCATTCTTCGTATACCCAACGATCAGCGGTTTGCCGGTTGTGCCCGATGTTGAATGCATTCTTACGACTTCCCTGAGCGGGACGGCGAACATGTCGAATGGGTAGGCGATACGCAGAGTTTCCTTGGTAGTGAAGGGTATATTTTTGAGATCGCCGGTGGAGGTAAGCTCAAAAGGATCAAAACCGATCTTGTTAAACAGGGTCTGGTAGTACGAAACTCTTCGGTAAACCCTTCCGAGGGTCTGCTGGAGTCTTTCGAGCTGAACCTGTTCGAGCTCGGCCCGTGGCATCGTTTCATATTTTTCATTCCATATTGGCATCATATTCCCCTTTTCCACACGGGACGCCTGCTATAAGAGCGCCATATTCAGAATACAGCTCACCCTGGGATGAGACCGTGTATCTGCCGTCTCTGATTTTACTCCTTGCCAAGATACGCCCTCAGCACCTCCTTGTTATGCAGCAACTCTTCCCTTTCACCGGAGAGAATTATCTGTCCTGTTTCGATTACATAGCCGCGCTGACATACATCGAGGGCGAGCTTTGCATTCTGCTCAACGAGAAAAATCGTGAGGTTGGTTGTATTTTGCAGCTCAATGAGTGTGTGAAAGATATTCTCGACGATTTTCGGCGCAAGCCCCATTGACGGTTCATCGAGGAGAAGAAGCTTTGGATTCGACATAAGGGCGCGGGCGATTGAAAGCATCTGCTGCTCACCCCCGGAGAGTGTGCCGGCAAGCTGTTTGTACCGCTCTCCAAGCACCGGAAAGAGAGTAAAAATTTCCTCAATTTTGTCATACGTCTGTTTTTTGTGTCTCAGACTGTAATACGAGTATGTGCCCAGAAGGAGATTGTCGAATACTGTCATCGGCGAGAACAGTTGCCTCCCCTCCGGCACAAGGGCTACACCCATTTTTACAATTTCTGAAGACCCAAGCCCAAGGATCTCCTTTTCCTCGAAGAGTATGGAGCCGGCGGGGTTTTGCATAAGTCCGGCAATTGTATTGAGCAGTGTGGACTTTCCCGAGCCGTTGGCGCCGATCAGGGTGACAATCTCACCCTGTTTTACATGCATGGATACCGATTTCAGTGCGCATATCGACTCGTAGAATGATTTAACGGAACGTACCTGAAGCATCCTCTACACAAACTCCTTCCCGAGATACACGGCTACGACGTTTTTATCTTTTTGTATCTGCCCTGGGGGACCGTCCGCGATCTTACGTCCGAAGTTCAGCACAACTATTTTCTCTGATACCTCCATGATGAGGTCCATATCGTGTTCAACCACCAGAATGGTTATACCGAGCTCGCGGATTTTATAAATAGTGTCGATGAGAGTCTTGGTTTCCGTAATATTCAGCCCGGCTGCAGGTTCATCCAGGAGTATGAGTGACGGTTCACCGGCAACAGCTCTGGTGATTTCGACAATACGCTGTTTCTCGAATGGTATTTCCTGTATCCTTTTATGTGCCATATCCTCAATATTCATGAACTCGAGCCAGTACAGGGCCTTTTCTCTGATCTCTTTTTCCTCTACCCTGTATGCTCTGAGATTGAACGCGCAGGTGAAGAACCCAGACGAAGAGAGGGAGTGTCTCCCAACCATTACATTTTCAATGACATTCATGTTTGAGAAGAGTCTCAGGTTCTGAAATGTCCTGCCAATTCCAAGTGACGGTATCATATAGGGTTTCAACCTATTGATTCTCGTATCCTGAAATAGTATTGAGCCGTTGTCGAGCTTTTCAAGCCTGCTGATGAGGTTGAAAACCGTTGTTTTACCTGCGCCATTCGGGCCGATAAGTGCAGTGATGCTCCCCTCATGTACATTAAAGCTCAGAGCGGAGATCGCCTTCAATCCCCCGAATGCCTTATCTGCATTCTTGATTTTAAGGATATCAGCCATTGAGCTTTTTTTTCCTCAGGGGAATTTTAATTCCGTACAGCCCCTCGGGCAGGAGCAGCATTATTGCCATTAGAATAACACCATAGATCAGTATGTCAAAATCCTTGAAGAACCGGAGATACTCGGGTAGTATTGTGAGAAGGCCGGTTCCGGCAATTGCGCCCCATATATGTTCCATCCCACCGATCGCGACCATAGTAACAAGCAGAATTGAGAAGTTCAGGCTGAACGTGCCGGGGCTTAGAAAAGTGACATAATGGGCGTACAAAAACCCGGCAAGAGCTGCATACCCGGCCCCGAGAACGAATATATACAGCTTGAGCTGCGACGTGTGTATACCGAGTGTTGCTGCTGTTTTTTCCTCTTTGTGTATGGCGCGCAGGGCGCGGCCGATTCGTGAGTTGATTATATTGAGTGAAACAAATAGTATGAAGGAGACAACGGCCCATACCAACAGATAATACTTTAAATCGGTATCGATCTGTTTTCCAAACAGCGATAGGACCGGAATATTCCCGAATCCCGAAGGTCCGCCGGTCAGGGATAAAAATTCGTTAAAGACGATATGCACTATCTCACCAAGACCGAGTGTCGCCATTGCCAGGTAGTGTCCTCTGAGCCGGAGCGTGGGTATGCCGATTAAAAATGCAGTGCCTGCCGTAAGAAGAAGGGATGCAGGGAGGGTGGCTATAAGCGGCAGTCCCAGTTTTGTGGTGAGAATCCCCGTTGTGTATGCCCCGATTCCGTAAAAGGCGGACTGGCCGAGCGATATCTGGCCTGTGTAGCCCATGAGCAGGCTCAACCCCATGGTGATGATGATATTGATACCGGTAAAGGTAAGTATCCCCAGATAATAGGGGTTGTGAATGAGGGCAGCCAGAATAAGTGCTGCAGTGTACAGTGCACACGCCTGGGCCCAGGATTTTTTTAGTGTGTCCCTCATTCAAACTTCCTTAAAATGCCTTCAAAAGATGCTCTTCTTTTTTAGCGAAAATTCCCGCCGGTTTAAAGAAGAGAACGAGCAAAAGTATCACGAGCGCAACGGCATCCTTGTACCCGCTCGAGAGAAGCCCCGCTGAGTATGATTCGAGAAGGCCGATAATGAGCCCCGCAGCAACGGCGCCTCCCACATTCCCGAGGCCACCGAAAATAGCTGTACCGAACCCTTTGAGGCCCAAAAGTGTGCCCCGATCATAACTGACGAGGGTGATCGGCGTTACGATGACACCCGCAATACCGCCTATCAGTGCGCTCAGCCAGAATGAAAAAAGAACCATCCTGCCGGTATTGATACCGACTATTCGTGCAGCCCTCCTGTTATACGAGCATGCCTTCATAGCTTTTCCCAGTATGGTGAAGCGGTAGAACACCATGAGCCCTGAAATAATCAGCAGGAGAAATCCGATAATCCAGAGTGTCTGGGGCAGAATGGTAGCCCCCAGAAGATGAATCGGCTTATCACCACTGAATGAGGGGAGGATGAAAGCGTCCTTTCCCCAGATAAACATTGCGCCTCCCTTGAACAGAATCGAGGCTGCTATTGTAATGATGACAAGTGTTATAACCGAGGGATTTTTCAGCGGATGAATGGCAAATCGTTCAAAAAGCAGGCCTACACACGAAACGACCAGTGCCGATAGTATACCGGTCGGAAGAAGATGCAGGTGCAGAGTTTTATGGAGGTAGACGGCAAGCATACCGCCGAGCATCACGAAATCACCCTGCGCAAAATTGATGATCCCCGTGGAGTTATAGATGATATTGAACCCAATGGCAACCATCGCGTAGATGCTTCCAATGGTGATTCCGGAAAGCGTATACTGTAAAAGCTGTACGCCGAAATGCATGCGCCCTCCTGAGGGTTACTCCTCGTCTGATTAAAAAACGGAGTTGGAAGGTTGCCCGTATGTTTATCCCGCATTCAAGGTGACTGGGCAAAACCGGGCTTGCCCCGGTTACGGGCTGTAGAAATGAAGAGGATGCCCCGCGCTGCAGCATCCCCTTCATTATCCGGACGCTTTACTTCCGGATAATGCCGTTTGCCGGCGGCATTAGTATGCTTTTACGTGCGCCTGAATAATAAAACAGCCCGCACCTTACCGCTGGAATATTGTAAATTTGCCGTCTTTTACCGTGAGCATTTCAAATGCCTCGGGAGTAAGGCCGTTGTGGTCTGTGGGTGAGAAGTTGAATACGCCGCCTGTACCCACAAAGTTTTTAACCTTCTCGATTTCATCCCGGAGTTTTGCCTTATCCGGTCCTGATTTTTTCAGCGCTTCATCGAGTATCCACATCGCATCCCAGGCGTGGCCTCCAAAGGTGCTCACCGGCTCATTGAACTCGGCTTCGTACATCTTTTTATACTCTGTGAGTACCTTTTGCTGGGGATTGCTCCTGGGAACGACATCTGCGACCAGAAGTCGACCTGCCGGGAAAATAATACCCTCAGCAGCTTCTCCCGCCGCCTCGACAAACTTGATGTTGCCGAAACCGTGACTCAAAAACAGCGGTATATCCATGCCGAGCTGGCGCATATTTTTGGCTACGATCACCTGGGCCGGTACAATCGACCAGTTTACGAGAGCCTGCGCTTCGGTGCCCCTTATCTTTGTGAGCTGAGAGGTCATGTCCGTATCCTCGGGGCCGTATGTTTCATCCGCGACGATCGTAATGCCGTAATCCGGCGCGAGGTTTCTCAGCTGCTCCCGGCCGCCATGCCCGAACGCTGTCGTTCCGGACATGATGGCGATTTTTGTGACGCCCATCTCCTTCATGGTTTGGTAGATACGCAAAACGGCAAACCTGTCGGACTGCGGTGTCTTGAAAACCCATTTTTTAACAGGCTCGATAATAGTTTCAGCAGCAGCGCAGGAAATGAGCGGTGTCTGCGCTTTTTCGACAATGGGAATAACGGCCATCGTGGTTCCGCTTCTCGATGTACCAATGATCGCAAGAACATTGTCACTGTTGATGAGCTTTTTCACGGCATTGACCGCCTTGGTTTCATCACCGACACAATCCTCGATAATGAGCTCGACCGGAACACCGTTGATCCCGCCCTTGTCGTTGATCATTTTAGCAACCATTTCCACGGTGTTTCTCTCCGGTTCCCCTAACCAGGATGCCGGGCCGGTTATGGCGAATACTGCGCCAATTTTGTAGCTTGCGATTTGCTCCTCTTTTTCACCTGCCGCATATACAACACTGAAGATCGAGATCAGAAGTAATGCGATGGTGATTGAAAATAATTTTTTCATTGATGCCTCCTTCATATATGATTGGTGTTTACATGAAAACCGCGCTGTTTAAAGTAAAGTTTTGTTATTGTAGTTTCTCTGTGAGAAATGTCAATGGAAAAATAATCAAAGTCTATCGTATTGTCCCTATAAAATATGATAATTTCAAGTAAAATACAAATATTATGAAACAATTGGCCTTCTTTTATTATTATTTATCAAAGCTGTAATTTTCATTGGAGGAGGGAGAATGAAGACATATGTTGAAGCATCATCCATTCTTCTCGAGGGAATAGATGAAATGATTCAGGAAGGATATTTTAACGATAGAACTGAAGCGGTAAACGAAGCAATCAGGGAAATGCTCGACCGGTACAAACTGGGAAAACTCAGGATGAAGGAGCAGCAAACAACGCTGCATAAAAAAAGAACCAATCGGCGTTAAATATGCCGCATAATTAGCCGAATATATAGGCAAGTTAACTTCTAAACTTAAAAGGTTCAAATCGACACGTGCCGTATGGTTTTTACCTATAGAATTTAATAGTGGTTAATTGTAACGTAATCAGTCAGTTGAGCATAAAAAAACCGGTTTTAAAAAAACCGGAGGGTGCTGTTACAAATAACCAGAATCATAATGGATAAAACCATAAATAACGCTGGTGGAGCCTGTTTTCTCCCGACGCTGTTTCCCAATCCACACTTCATAAATTGTATGACAAAAGCGCTTAAACTTCTCGCTCCTGCGGCGATTATACTTTTCTTTCTGCCGATACAGGTGCATTCAGAGGTAATCACCTCGGATGTTAATAAGGACGGGAAAGCCGACGGCTGGACCTATGTGGAAAACGGTTATGTCGACAAGCAGGAGATCGACATCAATTTTGACGGTAAAATCGATACGGTCTATGTGTACGAGGGAGATGGAAAGATAAAGGAAGAGGTCCTCGACACCGACTATGACGGAAAAATGGATAACTGGCGTTTATACGAAGACGGAAGCCTGGTGATGGAGCGTGTAGACAGCAACGGGGACGGCAAAGCGGATTACTGGTTCTATGTGGATAAAGGAAGAATTTATAAAATTGAGAAGGACACGAACCACGACGGTTCTGTCGATACGACAACGGAGTTTAACTGAGGTGAAAAAAAAGGAGTGCCTTTCTGTTTTGTAATACAGAATTGATGTCGGCACGGCAAGCAGTCTGCGTAATCTTCATTTTATGTCGACCGGGGATGAGCCGCTGGGTAAAACACTTGACGAAGGTATGCGTAATCTCTATATTATTCGGCGTATCAAACAGTACTGTGCTGGCGTAGCTCAACGGCAGAGCAGCTGATTTGTAATCAGCAGGTTGCGGGTTCAAATCCCATCGCCAGCTCACGGGGAGGTTCCCGAGCGGCCAAAGGGAACAGACTGTAAATCTGTCGGCATTAGCCTTCGAAGGTTCGAATCCTTCCCTCCCCAGAGCTTCTAAGTAACTTCTCACGAAGTTACTTGGTGATATTCAGTCACGTTTAGGACGTACGCCACTTTTAAGTAACTTCAAATCAGTTATCTGTGATACTCTATCCCGCCAGGGATCCATCCTGTAAAGGACATACGCCGCTTTTAAGTTATTTACTTGCCGATAATTAAGTAGTTGAAAAATGTAGTGAAGAATAATATAGAAATTGTGAATCAAGACATTCTACTGGCGGTAATAGATATATTTTATATCAGTATCATAATCGTCCATATCCACACCGTCTTCAAATACAACAGTATCTTCATAAATTTCATCTTCATTCCTATCCTCAATATAACTAAAAGTGTCACCTGATACAGTTAATTGGACGGAATGTGTTTCTGTACTAGAACTCCACTGACCTGTACCGTAATCATATTCCTGAGTAAGAGTAATTGTCATTATATTTCCTTCATACGCATAACTCCCTTTTGAACCTGAACCAAGTACCCATTCAGAGTCTAACTGTACATAAGTGTACCATTCAAATGTATCTTCTGTGAATATCATATCATATCTCATAGGTACTAGTTCTGAACCCTCACCATAATCCAGCCAAACAGTCTTAGCACCGGTGCTCCAGGTACCTACTAATCCAGCGTCGCTGTCACATTGGCTTGCAAAGATAAAAAATGGAACTACTACAAACAAAATGGCTAGTAACAATATTTTAGTTTTCATTTTCCATCCTCCTGAAAATTGATTTTATTAAGGATGCATAAACCAGATGTGTTATTTTTATAGCATGAATTTTTTTAATTTACAACAGATATTTACATAAAGGCATTTGCGCTGTCAGAGTTAAGACAGTATGAGTGTGGTACGCGTCCCCCGTTTTTACATTCCCCTCATTACAATCAGTTGCGAATTCCTGTGCATATTTCCCCAAAATTCCTCGGATATACAGGTGCTGTACTCGGCAAACAAATAAGTATGATGTCCTCATAATTCCCCGCGGTCTGCACCTTCCTGCTTCCAGAACGCCTCATAAAGTTGGTTGTCATAGTGTGTCTTTGTCTGTATAATTCAGATATGGAGAAGTGCACTGAAGTACATCTGAGCTCCAGCCTTGAAGATTATCTTGAAACGATTCGCTCGCTCGAAAAGCTCAACCGGCTTGCGCGTGTCAAGGATATCGCAAGAAGGCTCAATGTGAAAATGCCGTCGGTAACCGGCGCACTGAAGACGCTGAGAAGCAAGGGACTTGTCAATTACAAAAAAAACTCCTATATAAGTCTGACTGATAAGGGCCTTGAAATCGCAGACTCTATCGATATGAAACACAAGCTCCTTGTACAGTTTTTGGAAAAGGTGCTTCTGCTTACAGATGACAAGGCACAGGAAACCGCCTGCCAGATGGAGCACACAATCGACTGCGATACCGTATTGCGGATAAAACGGCTTATGAAGCGCTTCAAGGATGAATTCGAATCAAGTGAATGGGGAGCGATAATGGCGGGAGACAGCGGGGGAAAGAAGCTGTAAATATGTATCGTGTTCTACCTGTTTACTCGCGGCTGTTTGAATGTAGGCCGTGTGAGAAGCCACGTTTGATGCGCTGCCTCCCATGAGGATAAATGCACTTTTTGAATCATCCTTTATGAGCATATTCAGCAGGAACCCGACGCCAATTTCCAGAATTGCCAGAGTGCCGTACGCAATGAGAAATGCCTTGAACCCGACGCTGCCGAGAATGCCCATATCGATTGCAAGCTGTGCGGAGCAGGGTATTGCAAATGCAATAAGATAGGTAAGTAAACTTGCCAATCTTAGAAGTTGAAAATTATCACTTACCTAATGGTTTTTACCTAAAGTATGTAATATTACGGCAATGTAGTATAATATAGTCATTTGTATTCGAAATTCTGGTACAAAATGCCAGAATTCTAATGGATAAAACCATAAATGGCGATGAACTTCTCCTTTCGGGATGTAATTCCCTTTGTCGTAAGCGTGGCCATGGTTTTACAGCCGAAACCGATAATAAGGCTCATCACGGATTTTCCGGAGAGGCCGATTCTGGTGAGGAATCTTCTGATAAGTACGCTGAGGTTCGGCAGGTACCCTGAATCTTCGAGCAGACCCATCATAATAAAAAAGACGGTGAGTATCGGAATGACCGTTATGAGAGCATTGAATACTCCGAGGGTAAGAAGGTCGTAGCTGCCGACCAGAAAATCAGACAGAAATTTCTACGGTATTAGCTCCCTTATATACAGGACGATGGGTGTAACAACAATTTCTGTCAGCACAGTCTGTACGAATCCCGCGACGTTGACGACAAGAAAATAGGCTGCAAGAATAATGAAAGCAAGGATCGGGATCCCGGAGAGGGGATGTCGGCACAGGTGGGCAAAGGTGCGGCCGGCACTGCCCGGTGCATGCTTCTCTTTTTCGGTAGCGCTCTCAAAAATCGCATCAACTGTTTTTGAGCCTCTGGCATGAAGCGCCCTGCCGGGATTCATGCGTGATGCCTTGCCCATTTCATCAACTGTGTTACGTATCTGCTGCCCTACCGATTCTCCGTATTGGTTTCGTAAAGAACGAAGTAGATGCTCATCACCTAATAGAAGTAAAAGTGCCTTTTTTCGCCCGAAGGAAGTTGTAGCCGGCAGTAGAGACTGCACCCTGCCGATCATTGTTTCAAGTTCGATGCCGTAGTCCGATTTCAAGGAACCCGCTTTCATTTCGGTGAGTGAAGTCTTCAGCCGTTCGGCTCCCCTATCCAGGGCCGTGTTGTGTTCGATTACTGGTATTCCCAGTATTTCGGAAAGTTTATGACTGTCGATCGTCAGTCGTTCGGACTCTTGAATTGCATTCAGTGAGATGGCCATCGGTATGCCGAGCTCAATAAGGTCAAGGGTAAGCGGCAGCGACTGTTTGAGCCTATTTGTATTGATACATTGAATTATACCGTCCGGTTTTTCTTTAAATAATAGATTTCGTACTATTATTTCCTCTTCAGAGCGGATGGAGAGGCAGTGCAGGCCGGGAGTATCGATGATTACATATTCCCTGTTTTTAATCCACACCTGAAAAACCGTATGTTATTCAGCGGTATAAGAGCGTCGACACGCATCGCATTGCACCCATCAGGCCAGCAGGAGGCTTTCGGGAATAAATAATTTCTTGAATATGAGTGCTTCAATCTTTATATTAATAATGAAGGAACAGAGGAAAGTAATACTGAAAATTATTGAAAGTGTTTTTTGTGTTTTTCAAGTCACATCTAATGCAAATATTCATGAAATATGGTTTTAACCATTGTGAAATTAAGGTAAAAACCATTAGGCAAGTGTTGGTTTGAATCTTTACGATTGAAAGTTTACGTGCCTATTTTTCAAAACACATTAAGGAATGGTGCCGATGAGGATTCCCCTATGGATATGGATAATGATTGGACTTTCAGTTCTTAGCTGGATTATTCCTGATGGAATACCCGGTGAGGAATTCCTCCTTCCGGCGATTGCCATCATTGGAATACTGCTTCGGTTGCGAAACTTCCGATTCTACCAGAACCAGTTCAAACAGTATCAGCAGCAGAAGGGGGCGGGCGCTGCAGGCGGAGGGTCAAGCCAGGGAAGTGCGGGTGGATCATCCCAGGGCGGCAGCTCGTTTTATAACCGGTTCAGAAACTGGAATGCAGGGTTTCAGCAACCCCAGGGTTCGACTGCAGTCAAAGATCCCTATGAGATACTGGATGTCAAAAGAGGCGCCTCGATGGACGAGCTAAAGAGGGCCCACAGGAACAAGCTGAAAATGTTTCATCCGGATATTATCGCAAGCAAAAAACTCGGGCCGGAATATAAGGAGTTTTTCGAAGAGAAAACAAGAGAGATAAACGAGGCATACAAGCAGCTAGGCGGGAAGTAATGCCCTCACCCTTCAGGAAATCAAAACCCTCCAGAAAGGTCGATATTGACCGGGCGATCTTGAAACTCAAGACACTGTACAGGAAGTACGCAGATACGTATGGTGATAAAATCTTCAATCTCCGCGGATTTGAAAAGCGCTACCATGATGCACTTTTACAGAAGGCGAACCTCCTCGTTTTTATCAATGCCGAAATATCAGTTTTTGAAGAGCTCCGGCGGAGGGTTGAAAAGAGCGTTCGGCCTCCTGAGGAACATATGTATAGTGACGTTGCAGACAAGATCATCGAAGAAAATCTTCAGAAAATAAAGGGATACAGGAAGATTGACTTTCATCCTGATGCGGAGGAAGAGGCAACGCACCTGCTCGGGTCGGTAACCGATTTCTATTACGGATCCTGGAATGAGGTTCAACATATACTCAGGGATTTGGGAGTTAAGGCTGTTTCAGATGCACTGTTCGACCTTGAAAATGATTTCACGTATTTTGTTGTTCCTGTCAGGGGGTTATACTCGAGGGCCGTTGACGATTACATGCGAGTTCTCGGGCGTAAGATCCCGAGGGAGAGTGAGAAGGCTTCCTACAACTTTATCAAGAGCGGCGGAATACTGCTCAATAACTGTATGAGGGTAATCAATGATGGCTTGAACTGTATGGGTGATGCAGACGGGTTTAAAGAATCAGCATCGGTGTTGATGCATTACCGGGCGGAGCTGAAAAAAATAATTGATGATTTCAGGTTCGTTGATATCAGGGGCTATTAGGCACTGAATTGGGAATTTTTGATTGCTGAAACACTGAATAAGTAGTATACTAACTGTTCAGCAGAAAACGCGGCCGTCGTATAGTGGTAATACCTCAGCCTTCCAAGCTGAAGACGTGGGTTCGATTCCCATCGGCCGCTCAGACAGGACACCCGTCAGGGTGCTCTTTTTTTCGATTCATCCGGTGGTGATTTCCTGACTCGTCTGCTTGTTCGTCTTCGTCCGGTTCTTTAAAAAATCGTGTGCTATTGCAAGCAGGGTTTCAGACTCATTTTTTGTTGGATCGTCCAGTATCGTTTCAAGGAGATGATGCAGCAGTTTGCCGACTATCGGTCCGGGCTCGAGGCCGAATTCCTTCATTATATCGTAGCCGTTTACCGCAAGGTCTTTTACCGTAATGGCATTTTCTTCTTCAAGCACCTTTTCAATTCGCCGCTTCAAATTCTCGACCGACTTTGATTCACCCTTCTTGAGGCCGTTTCCTATCCTGTCTGCTTTTCGAAGCTCGAAGAGGGCATTGATGTTCTCCAGCCCCACCTTGCGGATAAATCTACGGACAGCACCGTCCGTCCACTGATAGGTGTAGTGAAACATATGGTTTCTTATAAGATGGGTAACTACTTTAATGTCATTGTTGCTGAACTTGAGCCTTCGCATGATTCGTTTCGTTATGCCGGCGCCGATTATCTCATGGTTGTAGAAAACTGATTTTTTACCGACTGCCTTTTTCTCGACTTCTCTTTTCGCATAGTACTTGCCGATGTCGTGGAAAAGAGCTGCAAGCCTGATGCGGTAGTCATCCGGGTTCGCCGCATCACACGCATAGAGGTTGTGATAGTAGATATCATAGCGGTGATACACGTTCTGGTTTATGCCGAATCCTGTGAGAATCTCGGGTAGAAACTGTTTCAGAAGCCCACTTTTTCGCAAAAGCTCGATTCCTGTCGATGGAGACGGTGATTGTAAGATTTTTACGAATTCATCCCGTATTCTTTCAGCCGAAACATTTGAAGCGGTGTCCAGGCATTTTGAAATAGCATCAAAGGTCCTGGGTTCGATTGTAAAGTCGAGCTGCGCTGCGAACCGGCAGGCCCTGTAAGGCCGTAAGCCGTCCTCCCTGAACCGCGCGAGAGGATCACCGATGGTGCGGATGATACCGGCATCAATATCCCTTCTGCCGTCGAAAGGGTCGAGAAGCTCATTTCTTTTAGGGTTATAGGCGATGCCGTTTATGGTAAAATCCCTCCTTGATAAATCCTCATGGATTGAATTGCTGAAGCTGACGCTGTCCGGCCGTCTGGAGTCCGAGTAGTCGCCATCGGTCCTGAATGTGGTGAGCTCGATGCCGTGTCCCTCGCTCAAAACAGTGACCGTGCCGTGCCTGATACCGGTGGGAATGGTCCGGCGGAATAGATTCATAACCTCTTCCGGCCGGGCATCCGTCGCGATGTCGTAATCGTATACGGGCCTTCCGATGAGAATGTCCCGTACCGAACCGCCGACTACCCACGCCTCAAAATCCGTGTTTTCCAGTTTATCTGTTATCTTCAACACGTATTTCGGTATTTTCATTTCACTAAAGAAGGTAAGGAAATTGGTATGTCCAGTCAACGGCTTTTACCAACTGCAGAGGGATCATTTGCTCTACTGTTGGTATTCACCCTTTTAAGTAACTTCGAGCAAGTTACTGTTTGATACTCGGCCGCAAAGTGGCATACGCCACTTCTAAATAACTTCAAATAAGTTGTCTTTGGTACCCAGTCCTGCCAGGGATCGGTCCCGCCCGGGATGGATCCTGTCAAGGACTTTCCTTAGGGGAACTTACCCCACTTTTTTGAATATTAAGCTGTCAACGGTCAATTTGAGCGGTATATTATTAAGACGTTTCGCATCCGGATAATACCACTGATCCCCGCTTACATGTGGGGGAGAACATACCTCTTGACAGTAGTATTAATTAATGCTTATATGAAAGTATACGAAAACGTGAATAAACTTTTGTAAGACTAAAACAGTGAAAGGTATAAAAAGGTAAAAAATGAAAATATTGCTTGTTTCACCCTGCAGGGATATAAACGACAGGAAGCCGAAATCTGTTATGATTCCTCAATTGGCCATGCATCTGATTGCAGGCCTCACGCCGCCGGAACATAAAGTGAAGATAATCGAAGAAGAGATTGACGATATTAATATCGAGGAGGACTGTGATCTGGTGGGCATAAGCTGCATGACTGCCAATGCGCCGAGGGCCTACCACCTCGCCCGGGAATTCAAAAAGCGCGGCAAGAAAGTCGTTATGGGGGGGGTGCATCCGACTATCCTCCCGGATGAAGCGATTCAATCGTGTGATTCCGTGGTGATCGGTGAGGTTGAAGGCGTCTGGGAACAGGTTCTCGAGGATTATAAATATGACAGGCTGCAGAAATTTTATCATAAGCCCCATCCTTCTTTAGAAACGTATGTTCGCATACCACACAGAAAAGATACAAGGAAAAGGTTGTTTAACATAATCCCCATTATGACGACGCGGGGTTGTCCATATAACTGTGATTTCTGCTGTGTGCACGATATATACGGGCGAAGGGTGCGGCACATACCCGTGCAAAATGTGGTACAGGACATTATCGACTCTGGCGGCAAATTTTTTATATTTCTCGATGATAACATCATAGGAGACCCCCGCTACGCAAAAGAGCTCTTCGGCGCGATAAAACCCCTGCATATAAAATGGGTTGGCCAGGCTTCGATATCATTTGTGAAAGATACAGAATTAATGAAAATGGCGAGGGAAAGCGGCTGCCGGGGGTTGTTTTTTGGACTCGAGAGTGTATCAAAGAGTCAGCTCCAGAAGATGCGTAAATCGATAAAGGATATCGAAAAGCTCGAGGAAGCTATTAAAAAAGTAAAGAGTTTTGGTATCTTTTTTCACACATCCATGATATTCGGATTTGATGACGATACGAAAGATATTTTTCCAGAAACACTTGAGTTTATACACAGAAACAAAATCAGCTCTGCGACTTTGAATGTTCTCACACCGTACCCGGGCACAGGCACCTATCAAAAATTTAAGAACGATGGAAGGCTGCTCACCCATGACTGGAAACACTATAACCACAAAACAGTTGTTTTTAAGCCGAAGAATATGACGCCATTTGAGCTTCAGGCGGGGCGGTTATGGGTTTTTCACGAAATGACGAAATTTTCATCGGTAATGAGTAGAACTCCATACAATCTTGACCACCTGCTGGGCCATCTGGCCCTGAACATCGGCCACAGGAAAGTGTGTCAAAGGGACTATATGGATCTTCCGAAAATCGCAGCTCAGCTCTTTCCGACACCTGATGCCAGGGTGCCGTACAGGAAATATTTTTCATTATCGAATTTTCGTTTTACGGATTTTTTTCTTAGAAATGAATAAGATGTCGGCCCTGTAGGACTGTATGGGACTTTTTGACTGCAGTTGTGATTCGAAATCTCTGTCAAAAAAGGGTGTGAAGGCAATGAAAGAAATGATATTTATGGTTATTAACCTGTTCCTGGTTATAATAGATGGTATTACGGGTACAATCATGCTTCTATGTGGGTATGCCCTTCGGGTTTGGAGAAATAATATTCTGAGAAACTTCGTATTTAATTTTATCAGGTATATCGATGATGTTTCCTTTCGATTGAAAAATTATCTGGAGGAAATCGGGGTTGTATTGAGGTACCGGATGCAGTACGAGAGTGTTACGAGACCCATGAAAGCCTATTACAGGGAAATAAAGAATAAACGGTAACATTGCAGTCAAAGTCCGTACCGTTCAATTTTTGCATCGAGGGTTTTTCTTGTAATTGACAGATCGCCTGCGGTTTTTGATTTATTGAAGTTGTTTTGGTTCAAAAAATGTTGGATGATCCTCTTCTCATAGGCCTGAGCCACATCGGAGATGGTGTCTTTGAGCGAGGTAATTTTTTTATAATCTATATCAGCACCTTCCCGCGTGGATGTAAAGGCCGTGCTCTTCTTGAGACCGTCAAGAGTGATGATCTCGCTGTTGCTCAGAAGAACAGCCTGGTTGATCACATTTTCAAGCTCTCTCACATTTCCCTGCCAGCTTCGTGAAAGAAGCATTTGATGGGCGGCGCCGTCGAAGTCCTGGATGTTTTTTTTATACCGTAGATTGTATTTCTGAATGAAATGTCGCGCAAGAATGGGAATATCTTCCTTTCTCTCACGAAGAGGAGGGAGGCAGAATGAAACCACGTTGATTCTATAGTAGAGATCTTCTCTGAATTCTCCTTTCTCCATAAGCTTCTCCAGGTCCCTGTTGGTTGCGGCGATTATTCTGACGTCAACGTCGATACGTTTTGTACCACCTACACGCTCGAAGCTGTTCTCTTCGATAACTCGAAGAAGCTTTGCCTGAACATCCGGCGACATGTCGCCGATTTCATCGAGAAAGAGGGTCCCCCCATGGGCTATTTCGAACTTGCCGATCTTTCGTTCGATTGCCCCGGTAAACGCTCCTTTTTCATGACCGAAAAGCTCACTCAACAGCAGTTCTCCGGAGAGAGCTGCGCAGTTGATGGTTATAAACTTCTTCTCCCCTCTAGAGCTTGTATAATGAAAATACCGCGCCAGCACCTCTTTACCCGTTCCGGTTTTACCTGCAATCAGTACGGTAACCGGGTTGTTCTTGATTTTATCAGCCCCTGAAAGTATGGCAGATATGTCCTTATTTTTTGTGATGAGCCGATGGGTAGTGTATCTGTGAAGAATTTAATCTTTCAGAAATAAATTTTCGGTTTTCAGTGAACGCATCTCGATATTTTTTACAACCGTATCGAGGAGTTTACGATTGTCTATCGGTTTTAAAATGTAATCTGACGCACCCTCCTTCATCGATTTTACCGCAGTGTCGATACTCCCATAGCCTGTAATAATGACAATGAGCATATCGGGCTCGACCGATTTTAAATCCCTGATAAGATCAATCCCGTTTTTCTCCCCCTTGAGCCTGATATCGACAACGGCAACATCGTTTTTTTCCCGGGCCGCCACCGTGATGGCGGATTTGTAATCTCCCTCGGCAAAAATACGAAAGCCCTCCCTTGTACGTCCAGGTTGTAATCTACACCAACAACCTCCATGTTCGGAAACTCGGCGATTCCCTCCTTAAATCCCTTTACCCTTCCCATAACCGAGGAGACATCGGGATTTGTTGTATTGACATACACCTTGCCCTTTTCTCCAAGCATCTTTGCAAGGTGCTCGGCGACTCTCTTGCCGCCCAGTTCGTTATCCGTACCGATATAGGCGAGGGGGAACGAATAGTTACTGGACTTTGAGTAGTCGCCGTCTCCGAGGAAGGTATCAACGGTTATTATCTCAATGCCCTGATCGTACAGCTTCTTGAGCGGGGCGATAAGCGCGTCAATGAAGGAGCATCTCCAAGAACAGGGACATACCATCATCGATGTCGGTGCAGCTCATGACCGGGAAATCCCGTACTATGATGCCGCTGTTTCCGCATGCAGGCTGATTCAGGAAGGGAAGGTAGAACGGGGGGTGCTGTTCTGCGGAACAGGTATGGGCATGTCGATCGTGGCAAACAAGTTCAAGGGTGTAATCGCAAGCTGTGTCGAGTCGGTCTTCTCGGCCCGCATGGCACGGGTAATCAACGATTCGAATGTACTGACCTTGGGAGCGATGATAGTCGCAGGCTGGATGGCGAATGAGATGGTGGATGCCTGGATGAACGCGAAACACACCGAGGGGCTTGACCAATTTGCCGACTTTCTCAGAGAAGCCGTGCAGAAGGTCAATGCCATCGATATGGAGCACTGCAGCTGAATCTGAAGCCCCTGTCCTCTTTATCCCTGTTCATAGGCCATGAAGTCCTAATTTTTTGTTTGCCAGTGTTCTTACATACACCGTCGTTTCACGCATAAAAAAAGGCAGCCTGGAGGCTGCCTTTTTTCGGAGCACGCTGGATTATCTCAATAATTGGAGAACAGATTGAGGCGTGGTGTTCGCCTGGGCAAGCATTGCCGTTCCCGACTGCACGAGAATCTGGTTTTTTACGAAGTCTACCATCTGCTCGGCCATGTCGGTGTCCCTGATTCGTGATTCAGCCGCCTGCATGTTTTCATATCCAGCCATGAGTCCTTTCGCAGCATACTCGAGCCTGTTCTGATAGGCGCCGAGATCCGCACGCTGCTTTGATACCTTCATCAGAGCCTGATCGATGGCTCCGATTGCCCGGTTCGCCGCTGCCGGTGTGCTGATGCTGATAAATGTTGCCGCATGTGCAGGGTCCGCAGGATTCTTGAGGCCGAGGCCTTGAGAGGACATGGTGCCTATATAGGCGCGTTCCCTCTGATCCATATTGGCGCCGATGTGAAACCACATGCTTCCTGTGACGCTGTTCTCTCCGGTAGGACGTGCAAAACGCCCGGTGAGGATGTTCATGCCGTTGAACTGCGCATGAGACGAGATTCTGTCGACTTCGTCGATCAGCTGTGAAACCTCGACCTGAATCAGCACCCTGTCCTCTGAAGAGTAGATCCCGTTCGATGCCTGAATTGCGAGCTCCCTCAGACGCTGGAGAATATCCTGCGTTTCCTGAAGGTACCCTTCTGCCGTCTGAATGAAGGATATCCCGTCTTCAGCGTTATGCTCGGCTCTCCGTAGGCCGCGGATCTGCGAGCGCATCTTCTCGGAAACTGCAAGACCGGATGCGTCGTCACCTGCCCGGTTGATCCGTTTACCGGAAGACAGCTTTTCGATGTCTCTGTTGACATCCCAGCCCGTGAATTTTAGCTGGCGATTGGCGAAAATCGCGGGCAGATTGTGGTTGATAACCATTTTTCCCTCCTTGATTATGGTTGTAAGAACATCCTTGTCCTTATGGTTTGTTTCGGATTTTTTGCCGTTTCCTTTAGAGGTTTTAGTGATTTGGGGATCACAGGCTGGGTCGGTAGCTGATGAGAACCGTATTGGTAAGGAAGATACTGCGTTATGCATACCTGGTGAAAGGGCGAGTGGACGAAACAGGGTGAATATCGTACATTGTACAAAGGGGAGCATCCTGCATTGATGGTCTTATACATCAACTGTAAAAGAGTTTTGAAATAGGGAAGGGGCAGATGCGTACGTTTATATTTCTTGGTGGCGGGATGTCGGATAAAAGCTTTTATCGAAATCATATTCGCGCGTCGAAAGCGGCTGGTGATACGATAATCTGCGCCAACGGCGGCTACCGGGTTGCCTCTTCCCTGGGGGTCAGGCCGGATATCGTTATCGGAGACCTTGATTCTGTTTCAGAAAATAAAATAGAAGACGGTATCGAGGTTGTCAGGTATCCGCAGGAAAAAGATTTCTCCGACTTCGAGCTCGCGCTTCAGCGTGCAGTTGATTCGGGAACGGAGAGCGTGTTTGTGTACGGTGCGCTCGGTGGAAGGCCTGATCATCAGATAATAAACATACTGCTTCTTTCCAATTCGCCGGTTCCGGCGACCTTTATCGAAGAGCATGCCCTGTTGTACAATGTATCTGATTCACTCAACATCACCGGCAGAAATGGATGTATATGCACTCTGCTTACCCTGGGCTATGGCTGCAGGGTCCGGCAGATGACGGGTTTCCGGTATAGACTCGATAATGAAGAGCTCTTTCCCTCGAGCCGCGGGCTTTCGAACGTAATAGAAAGCGACAATGCTCATATTGCCGTTTCGAGCGGGACGCTTATAGTGATTGTAATTTACTGAACTGCTCACGAAGCCGTTTCATCGTCCTGCCCGGGTCTTCGACCACGATCTTCGCCCCGCCGATTATATCGATGAAGCCGAGCTCATTCCGATACCGGGGGATGACGTGCATGTGCAGGTGCGGGAGGCTTGCACCGGCAAACTCACCGACATTGAAGCCGATATTGTACCCGCTCGGCGCGTAGAGACGGTCTAGGATGGTGAGGCTTTCCCGCATGAGGGTATGTATCTCATCTTCCTCGGCCCTATTGAGTTCCCGGTAGTCGATTAAATGCCGCTTCGGGCAGATGAGAATGTGGCCTGAGTTATAGGGGAATTTGTTGACGCTGATAAATGCGTGTATTCCCTCAAACACGAGGAGATTTACTACTTCCTTCTCTTTATTAATTATTGAACAGAATATGCAGTTCACGCTTGGCCTTTTACCCTTTATGTACCCGAGCTTGTGCGTGGAGAACAGGTTGTGATAATCAAGCGGCATGGCTGATTCTTTCTTTATTACAGGGTTTTCGTCTCTTTCGTTTGTGTATACACATGCAGCAAAAAAGACGTTGGAACAACGTTTACCTTGCCGCATTTACATCATGTGCAGGTGACGCCGGAACATCATATACAGGGAGCGTGTCAAGAAATTATTACTGCCCGCTGTCCTTTCTCTTTAGCAGCTTCCAGAACTTAAGTGAATCGTACCATTTTTTTTCAAATGAAGCCTCTCCTGCATTCTTTTCTTCATCTTTGGATTTTTCCGGGGTGGGTTCAGGTGTTTGAGCTGCCGTGTTCTCCTCTGGGCTCCCGGGACTGCTTTTAACTTTCCCCTTCTCAGGGGGAACACTTTGGGGCGCCGGTGATTTTTTCGGCAGTATATATGGTGTAACATCAAGCATTTTCGGGAAACCGGTTGCTTCGTCCTGCGGGAGCACGAGCACGTCGGTCTGCTCACTGAACTTCTGTATATAGAAATATTTCAGCAGCTCTGGATACCGCTCGATGAGCTCCCCGTATTTCTTCCATCTATCGATTTCAGCGTCATTTTCGCTTATCTTGGATTTATACTCCATATCCTTTGAGAGCTTTTCCTGCTCGAGTCTCGCGAGTTGATCCATGTAGTCAAAGTATCTGTTGAGTGCTTCGTTGTACACCGCTATTTGAGGGATTTCCGGAAAGGTTATGCTGAAATAAACGTCTTTGAGTCTGTACCGGGCCGCTTCCTCTCTCACTGCTTCCTCGATTTTCTTCTTCAGGGATTCAAGCGCTCTATAGTCGACAGTGCCGGTATCCCGTGAAGACCGGGTGAGGTTTTCGACGATGAAGGATGAAACGGTGTCGCTCAGTTTAGAATTTATGTTTTTAGAAAAATAATCCTTGAAACCATCAAGGAGTCCGTTGTTCAGAAGAATCGCAGCTGAATCGAACTCGATACGGTACTGAACGGTCATATTCACCCGAATGTTGAAATTACCAAATTGTGTGAGCATTTCGCTTCCGGGAAGTGGTTGTGTAACTTCTGTTTCAATAGTGTTCGGTTCCCTGGAGACCGAAAATACAAAGAAACTTTTTGGGATGAGTTTTTGCCAGAACCAGTAAAACTTACCTGATTCCAGGGGGTAGGATACCGTGCCGGTGAGCGTCGAATGCGCTACACCAAATGTGCCCGGGTCTATTCTCACCCATCCGAAATATCCCACAGTGCCAGCTGCTGCCACAAGAAGAATAAAGATGGTTATGAATTTTTTCATTAATGTTTTTCCTTGGTGTTCGTTCTTTGATTGCCGCCTGTTGTTCGGTGAACGTATAAGTAATTGTAAAAGAAATGTATCGAATTACAATAAAATTTTCCATATAAATAAAAAGGTTTTATCTTATAAAATAACCGGTAGCGAGCATATGCTTGCTTGTTCCTGCTCGAACGTCTTAACTCCCACATTGAAGCAGAGGAGACTGTATTGAATAATTTTTACGAGCTTGTATACGTAATGAAAAGATTAAGAAGCAGAAACGGATGCCCATGGGACCATCAGCAGACACATGAAAGCCTGAAACCCTACCTCATTGAGGAAACCTACGAGGTGATTGAATCCATCGATCGGAATGACGATGAAGAGCTCAGGGAGGAGTTGGGAGATCTTTTGCTTCAGATTGTTTTCCATGCTCAGATAGCTGCTGAGGGGGGGAGGTTTACAATCGATGATGTCGCAGCCGGAATCGTTACCAAACTCAAGAGGAGACATCCGCATGTATTCGGAGACATAGAGGTCAAGGACGCGGACGAGGTGCTGAAGAACTGGGAGCAGATAAAAAAGGATGAGGGTAAACATTCTGTCCTAGACGGTGTTCCCGATGTGCTTCCCGCACTGTTAAAGGCCAGGCGTGTTCAGGAAAAGGTGGGTAGAGTCGGGTTCGATTGGGAGGAGCATGAGGGGCCGCTTCAGAAGGTACAGGAGGAGATTGAAGAGCTTAAAAGTGCTATTCACAAAGGAAATACGGATCATATCGAGGAGGAGTTTGGGGATATCCTCTTCTCGCTTGTCAATCTCTCACGCTTTCTGAAAATTGATGCTGAAGAGTCGCTTAGAAAGACAGTCGGTAAGTTTTCAAGGCGATTCAAATATATAGAGGAGCAGGTGAAAAAGCGCGGAGACAGGCCCATCGAGGACTACACACTCGATGAGCTTGATTCCTTCTGGGAAGAGGCAAAAAATGGGTGAAACGATCAGTGAACATCCGATTGTGAACAAGAAGCTGAAACAGAGCGATTCCCTTGCCTATTACCTTGCGAAAAAAGTCGGCAAGACCGTAAAGAAATACGGGATGATCGAAAAGGGAGACCGCATTCTGGTCGGTGTGTCCGGAGGAAAGGACAGTCTTACACTGCTCCGGCTTCTGCATGATAGAATGGGGATTTATCCGAATGAGTACGAACTGCTTGCTGTTCATGTTGCCTTGAGCCTCCGGTGTGAAGGACTTATCGATCCTGATGAGCTCAAGAGTTATTTTATAAAGAACGGCTATGCGCACAAAATTATTAAACTGAATCTGTGGGTCAACGAACGGGGTATGAGCTCGTACTGGTGCGCGAGAAACAGGAGGCGCGTACTTTTTGATACGGCAAACAGACTCGGTTTCAACAAGATTGCACTCGGTCACCACAGAAACGATGTTATAGAGACGGTTCTTATGAACATGTTTTACCACGCCGAAGTTTCGACGATGTTGCCGCTTCAGGAGCTCTTCCAGGGCAGGATGGCGATAATCAGACCGCTCTACGCGATACCGGAGGCTGATACCGTCAGGTTCGCCCGCATTCATAATTTTCCGAGCGTGTCATGCCGTTGTCCATTCGAAACGGAGACGAGGCGTGAATTCTTTAAACGTCTGCTTCTCGAGGTGGAAAGACAGCACCCGAAGGCCTGTCTGAATGCGCTTCGTTCACTCGAGAATGTAAACGAGAGATGTCTCCCTGTTTCCTCGGTTGTTGAAGATGTTGTGATTTGACAAAGCTTGCTGCTCAGCGGTATAACTATGCACGTGTATGTTCTGATTATCTCTGCTGATGGTATTGGAGATCAGGCTCAGTATTCCTTAAGCGCCCTCGCGTACTCTCTTTCGGTTCTTGCGTCAAAGGCGCAGAAGATGATTTCTTTGAATTTACCGGGATGTGCATGGACAAAATCCATAACCGTGCAGACAGCGACCACTGCCGCTTTTTCGACAGGATACCCGTATATACCGGTGCTGATCGAGGGAAACGCGGTTGTTGTAATCCCGTTTTCAAGAGCGACCTTCATACTGTTCCAGTAGGCGTTTTTAAGCAGCTCTGGTTCGTTCTTTCTACCGCCGTGCCACACAGGGCCGACTGTATGAATAACATGCCGGGACGGCATAGAACCCGCAGTTGTAATAACTGCTTCACCTGTTGGAAGCCTCCCGATGTCAGAAACGATACGTTTGCATTCCTCGAGAATTGCAGGTCCTCCTGCCCGGTGTATTGCGCCGTCAACACCGCCCCCGCCCATGAGGCTGGAATTTGCGGCATTTACAACAGCATCGATATCGAGTGTGGTGATATCTGCAACGATTGTTCTGAAAAGCGTTGTGTCTATTTTCAAATCCAAAGGGCCAATCCTCCTCTGTATTCAATGATGTAGAGGTTTAACGGGCTGCCGGTTAAGAGCATGCTGCACTTATTCTAGTACTACAGCGATACTTTTCATCTCAAGAGTGATTATGATACGCTAACAGCTGTAAATATGGCCTGTTTTGTATCAAAAAGCTGCTTTTTAAACCATATAATCAGTAAGTATCGCTGTAGTACTAGTTGGTGGTATCGATGAAATCCACAACACGCGCGTTGAAGTTGAGAAATTCAAGCCATCCGTATTTATCTGCATGTGCCTTGGATATTACGAGATAGGGCATGTATTTCGGTTCAACGGGCTCTCGGATAAGCTTCAGGTCGCACTCATGAAGGAGCCTGTTTCCCTTGAATGTATTGCATCTTTTGCACGCGGTTACCTGGTTTTCCCAGCAGTTCGGCAATTCAGGTTTATTCTGGACAGAAGACCACCGGCTGAGAGGTATAACGTGATCAACAGTCAATTCGTCTATTTTGAAACGTTTACCGCAGTACTGGCAACGCATGTCGTCCCTGTATATGATGTTGAGCCTGGAATGCACAACCCGTTTTCTGGGTATCTTGTGAAAATTAAAAAGCATGATGACGCGGGGGAGGGGAAGTGAGAGG
Source organism: uncultured Spirochaetota bacterium (assembly GCA_964525675.1). GTDB lineage: Bacteria > Spirochaetota > B62-G9 > B62-G9 > DRHN01 > CAYSRJ01. The sequence continues at coordinate 6,742 of CAZGJW010000015.1, read as the reverse complement.
TACTGTGACCGGATCCGCTGATTCTCGTCAACCTTTACCGCCTCCGCCTTGTTCAAGACCTGCAGGGTAATCGCTTCCCGAACATTGCAGATGTCAATGGGAACCATTCCGGTGTTTAGTGTGAGTACAGGAGCGTTTAACATGGCTTTATCTTATCATATGGATTACCGACGTAAAGCTTTTTTACGTGTATTAAAACGGCAACGCCCCTCCGTTTACGCCAATACTCTGCCCGTTGATAAAACCGGCTTTTTCACTCGCAAGGAACAGGGCGAGACTGGCGATGTCTTCAGGCGTGCAGGATCGCCGCATGGGGTTTTTGGCTGTTCTCTTCCGGATGAGCTCCTCCAGCGAACCCACCCCTTCCTTTTCAAGACTGACCCGAACGAGTGACTCGTTTGTCCAGCTCTTCGCTCCGAAATGCCGGGCCTCTGATTCATCTGTTCTATCTTTATATGTCCCGGGACCGGATGCCTTCCCTGCAGAGGGATACACATCAGAAGGACAAATCGAATTCGCCGTTATATTGAACTTTCCTGCTTCAAGAGCTGTCGAGATTGCAAAACCTCTGTTGAAATATTTTGAACCTGAGTATAGAGACATTCCTGCCGAAGCTTTCAGTCCGGAGCCGGAATTAATATAGATCAGCCTGCCGAAACCGGTCTCTTTCATAAGAGGAATGGCCTGGGCGGTGGTATATATATACCCCTTGATGTTGATGCTGTATACGCTGTTGATGTCCTCTTCCTTGATGTCGGGAACGAAGTCGGCTGTGTTGACGGCCGCATTATTTACCAGAACGTGAAGCTGTTTGAATCGGGTTCGTACTGTTTCAAAAAGTCTTTTTACGCTGCTTCTGTCAGACACATCGCACTCAATTGGAAAGGCACTTTCCGGATATCCTTCTATAACCTTTTTTAATCCTTCGCCGTTAATATCGGCAAAAAAGGTTTTTGACCCCTCTTCACAAAATGAGCGCGCGATATATGCACCGATCCCGCTTGCCGCCCCCGTTACAACGACAATCTTATTCCGGAGCTTTAAATCCATATCTCCTCCTTGTATTAAGGTATATAATAAATAGATGAAAATCAATTGCCTTCTATTTCAGCCTTGACAAACAACCTTTCACAAACAGTCTGCATATGTAAAGAAAATTGTGCTGTTTAATCGAAGGGGAGAAGTGAAATAGATTACTGAAAAAAAATACGAATATCAGCCGCTTACAAAACTCATCCAGGATTGATTTTTTCCCGCTTTGCTATATAATTCGTAGAGAGTAGTCCCCGTGTTGCAGCAAATGACCCTGATCTGTACTCTTAAATAGGCGTAAAAGTGCCGATATTAATAGTGCTCCCTCTGCGCTGATACGTATGCGCAAAAGCGGCGAATGTCACTTCGGGACAGAGTATCAAAAAGCAACTTAAAGGCGGGAGAACATTTACATGTACCGGAGACGAACGATGAAGACGAGCAGGAATCTACCCATTGCTGTTATTGCAGTTTTCATGTTTCTCATATGTGTCCCCCTGGTTTCGACGGCTGATGAGGTGACGGATGTATGGTCAGGTCTATATAAAAGGGCTAAAACCATCGATCAAAAGTACGAGATTATGCAGAATGTCTATGAACTGGACAACAGGGATTTTATCCCTTTCCTGACGGAAGCGCTCGATGAGCTGATTCTGTACAAGGGGGGGCAAGACTTGAAGAGAGACCAGGTGCATAGCAAGCTGGAGGTGCTCGTTATTAAAAAACTCGGAGAACTGAAAGCTGAAGGAGCCGCGCCGCTCATATTTACTGTTGTGCGGGATGCAAAAGACCCGTATCTGAAAAGTGAGGCAATACTGGCCCTCGGGGAAATCGGGGCCGTCCAGTACGCGTCTTCGATTTCGCTTATCTTAAAGAACCTCAACCTCTACAGGGGCGAAGACATACAGGCTGACGAAGCAATCGCCTACAGCTGCATCAAGACGCTCGAACGCTTCAAGGATCCGGTAGGATATATTCCGATACTTTTTGCTTCAACAGCAGGGTACTCGAGAAAAGTGAAGACTGCCGCTGAGGAAGCGCTTGCAACAATTATGGACGATCCTTCCGATATTTTGGTACAGTTCATCCACAATGAATCCTCCTTTGAAATGAAGCTCGAGGGCCTGAAATACGCCCTGGTTTCAAGTGCACCCGATAATCGGAAGGTCGAAGTTGCAATTGAAGCATTGCGGCAGGGACTGATCAACAAGCCGAGGGATATGGATGAGGAAACCTATCTGAGGGAGTTACGGTCAAAGGCACTGGAAACGTTAATCCTGCTGAAAGCGCAGGACATCAATGCGATACGTCTTGCAGAACAGATACTGTACATGAATGTGCAGGCAAGCGAAAAGGTCTATGCGATCGAAGCGCTTAGTGGATTTTCAAACACCGAAGCGGTAAAGACGCTTATCAGATACCTCGCCTATCAGAACAACAGACAGCAGAGTGGTGTGACTTCCCGTGACAACAGGATAGTCATTGCAACAATACGATCTCTCGGTCGAACGGGCAGCCGCCTTGCATACGAAGAGCTCATGCGGGTTAAGTATGTGGACTACCCATCGGTTGTTGAGAGAGAAGCAGATGCTGCGCTTAAAAAGTTGAAATAAAGCACACGGTTGGTATCGAAAATTCCCCCCCTCACCCGTTTAATGTAATTATATTATTCTTACGCGAAGCGTACGAATAATGCCGACGGTTACAAACCTTCGGCTTTACGCCGAGAACATGCCTCTCACCGGAGGTAGTACATAATAGAGGTAATATTAATTGCATTAATTGCAGTTAATATTTTTTCGTGATATGTCGAATATCAAACTAAGCGGCGATTTATTAATAATTTCTCGTATGTTGCAGGCTGAATCACTGTCTTGAAAAAAGATGCGGCCTGATATTCTTCGATATAAGGGATGTCCAGTGAAAATCATCCTGATACTTTTTGGTGTAATAGTTGTCATCCTGATCGTCGCTCTCCGTTTCAGAGGCGGGGGGAAACGATTTCCCTTTTATGAGTTTTACAGCAGGGGGCGAAAAGAGGGCTTTTCATTTAAGGAGATCAGCTTTTTAAAGAAGATCGCCATTCAAAACAAACTCGAGAAACCTCAGGCTATCTTCTGGTCGACGAGACAGCTCGACCGCTGTCTCCGTCCTGCTATTTCAAAAATACACCAAGACGAGTCGATGTCGCCGATAGACCGGCTGGGTATGATTAACAAACTGCTCGAGCTGAGAAAGAAGGCCGAATTCAACCTCCCGAAGTATCAGAAGAGAATACGTGAGTCAACAGCCCTGTTTCCTCGACAGAAGCTGATAATTCGTGAAAAGACATACGGAACATTTATTAGCTGGGTTGTAGAAAACAACCACAGGTATCTCGTGGCATCGAGGCCCATAGGACAGAAGGCATCGGAGGGGCTGAACTGGGTGGGGAAAAAGGTCAATGTGAACTTGTGGCGGCAGGATGATGCAGGATATTCGTTCAACAGCAAGGTTCTGGAAGAGCATGTGCATGAGGAATACCCGCTTGTGTACCTCCAGCACTCAAACAGGCTCGAGCGGGTGCAGAAGAGGGAAAGTATACGTATCGAAACCAGTATCCGGGGACGATTCTTTCCCGTTGTGTATCCGGTTGCTGAAGGAGCCTCAAAGCCCTTTATCTCGAGAAAGGGGCATACATGCAGGATTATGGACATTTCAGAATCGGGGTGCGCACTAATTGCAGGCAGGGGAATGAAGAAAAACGACCGGTTTAAGCTTGATTTTTTTCTCACCGACGAAAAACAGGTAATTGCATTGTGCACAATCGTCGGTATCTCTAAAACAGCGGACGAGCGGGTCCGCAAATACCACGTTACATTTACCAAGATCGGAGTGCAGGCGCGAAACAACATTCTTCTCTATGTATATAATATTTTCGGAGAGAGGGATGAGGAGCCTGAGGCCAAAAGAAAGACTGCTATTGCTGCCGCGGCCGTTGCAGCAAGTGCGGTTGCTGCAAAAAAATCCGATGGTGGACAGGCTGAAAAAAACCCGTTGCCGAGCAAAAAATAACTTCGAAAAAGACGCCGCAGATGTAAAAAAGGTTAGCCCTTTCCAAAAGATTTCGTACATTATCACCGCCATGTTGAAACTTCTGATATATGTATTCGCCTGTATTCCACACTTCGCAGTAATGATGTTTGCCCGTATTCTTTTTCCTTTTGTGTATCGGGCGGCGAAGAAGAGGAAATGGGGCCTGAGGGCTGGAAAGATAATACCAAAGGTTTTCAAGGACAGGGGGCGGCAGTGGTATGAGCAGGTCCTCAGGCAGAACACTCTTCACCTGCTGAAGTTTGCCGGAGAGATGCTCAAGGCCAGATTCGCCTCAGACCGGAGCATATACAGGAAATGCTACATCAAAGAGGGTGGCGAGTATTTACAAAAGATGATGAAGGGGGGCACGGGTTTTACCATACTTACCTGCCATCTGGGAAACTGGGAGTGGAGCGCCGCGTACATCGCCCTCCTGTATGACTGTATCCTCTATGCCCCTGTTTTTGTGGAAAGCTCCAAAGGCAACGAAGTCCTCAACTGGGCCAGAGAGAAGCACAGGATCGAGCTTCTCAAAACAGGCCGTGATCCAAAAGTGTCGCTGAGGACGCTTTTCAGGATGATAGATCTGGTGAAAAAGGGCAAGGTGGTGTATCTCGTGGCCGACCAGGCAGCGTTGGGGGGTGATTACAGGGGCACGCTGTTCGGAACGGATCTCAGATTCTTCGGGGGGCCGTTTATTGTCGGTCAGAAAACCCACACCCCGTTTCTCCCGATGTATAATCTGCGGGATGAAAAAAATAGAATTGCGCTCTATTTCGAAAGACCGTTCTATCTCAATGGGGATGACCTGGATCAGGATATATCGAAAGTGACGGATTTTTTCGAACGCAATATCGGCGTCCATCCGGAGCAGTACCTCTGGTCCCAGGACAGGTGGTAAATGGGGTTACAACTGCACGTTTCTCAGTGACTCCCCGGATTTACCAATCATCATAACAGAGTCTTTGAACTCTTTAACGGCCAGTCCTGCGTACAGTATGTCTATAACGATTATCTGCGCGATTCGAGAAACCATCGATTCCTGAAAAAAGGCGGAATCCTGCGTTGAGGTGAAGAGGACGATATCCGAATACTTCGTAATGGGTGACTCATTGAAGTTGGTGATGCAGATCGTTTTCGCGCCGCTCGACGCCGCGCATTTCAGGGCATTCACGGTTGAGACTGTTCGGCCAGAATTACTTATTCCCAGCGCAAGATCGGCAGGGCCGAGCAGAGAGGCGGACACGGCCTGCTGGTTCGGGTCGTTGTAGACCACGCATCGTTTACCGATCCGGTAAAACCGCAGACGGGCGCTTTCTCCTGCAATGTAAGAACCGCCTGCACAATAGATATCTATCTGGTTTGCTCCTTCTATGGCGTTGACCGCACGTTCCACCTGTTGTGAATCCAGCACCTTTTTTGTGTCCAGTAGTGTTTTCGTGTTTATTGAGACGATTTTCTCGGTGATTTCTTCGATACTGTCGCTTTTCGCCACATCGTCGTATACGAGTTCAGCTTCATGTGGTCGCCCCGTAGTAATTTCAGCGATGCTTATTTTCATTTCCTGAAATGAACCCAATCCAATGGCTTTGACAAACCGGGTAACGGTCGCCTCAGCGACGCTGCACCGTGCGGCCAAATCCTTGATTCTCAGGAGCTTTACCTCATATGGATGTTCCAGAACGTACTGCGCAATCTTCCTCAGTGCGGGATTAAGCGATGGGAGCAGCCCCCGTATTTTCAAAAAAAGTATGTCGTTATGCATTATCATCCTCCCTTTCGTTTGAAAAAAAAAAGCACCTCTTCTTTTCAAGTCAAACTGCAGCTTATTTCATATAGTAGCTTAAAATAAATAAAAAAAAAATAAATTTTTAAGACTTGTTGACAAAATAAAATAAGTTTTTATAATATATCTAATGCTGACAGGTATGGCTACCCTGTATTCAATAAAAAATGGTGTCTGCTGAATGGAGGTTTTTATCGGTGTGGATATCGGGACCACCGGGATACGTGCCGGTGTGTATGATGAAGATTTCATGCTTCTTGGCTCCGGGAGCGGTCAGTCTTTCATTGCAGCGTCGGTTGCAGGACATATAGATAATGTGAGAGATGCAGTAAATAAGATTATCAGTATTAAAAAAGAATATACGCCCGGTCCTGAACGTCATAAAAGATATGAAGCCGCTGTCGGCAGGTATAAAAAAATCTTGGAAACTGCACCCAATGAAGTGTTGATTGTAAAATTTAATGACAAAACGGCTGGCGACAGTTACAATGATGTCCAGTTCAATTGCCATAAAAAAAGGTGCGTGAAAAGAGGAGCCCTGTTTAAAAATTGAAGTAGAATAGTATATATCGAGGAGGTGTCCATCAATGAAGGTAGGGATAGACAGTTACTGCTATCATCGGTTTTTCGGAGAGGTATATCCGGAGCAGGTAAGTCCGCCGAAGGAGATGACATTAGAGGATTTTTTGAAACGGGCGAAGGAGCTCGAGGTGGACGGGGTTTCTCTTGAATCATGTTTTATTCCCCGGTTTGATGATGCATACCTCAGTGAGGTCAAAGGTATGCTCGATGATTTCGGTATGGACCGTGTTTTCGCCTGGGGACATCCGGACGGTCTCGAGGGCGGGA
>CAZGJW010000014.1:0-39940 GCA_964525675.1 uncultured Spirochaetota bacterium | reverse complement strand
ATGACCTCAGTATCGGAACCGAACTTTCATTTAACGACGAATTCATGCTTCGGGCAGGCTACAAGAACTTCAGCGTTGACACCGCCTTTCAGAACCTCCCCCTTGGCCTCACTGCCGGTATGACCGTCAGACGCTGGGGATTCGGAATAGACTATGCGGTCGGTTTTGAAGACCCCGACTGGCAGGGTACTGCAGAGCTTTTCATGCGGCTCGGCCTGACCTACAGGTTCGGGAAGAGCATGGATGAGAAAAAGAAAATCGAGGCGCAAAAAATCAGGGATGAAATAAACCAGGGTATCAAAACGGCAACTGAAAAATACGAACAGGATCTCAGCAAACTTTCACAGCAGTATGATCAGGAGAAGAAAGAGCTGACGGCTAAAATGGATAAACAGTATCAGGAGCAAGTTTCAAAAATCCAGGCTGCTAATGATGAAGAGAGGCAGAAGATCATTGACGATCTTACCGCACGGCAAAAAGCTGAACAAGATGCGGCCTTGCGGGATTTGACGAATCGGTTCGACCGGGATCGCGCCGGCCTGGAGGCGGATCTCATTCAGCAGAGAAACACCTACCAGACACAGATCGGCTTGCTGGAACAGCAGTTTGAGCAGGAAAAATCGTCCATGAAAGAAAAGCTCACCGCCGATGAAGCCATCAAATCCGAACACTATGCACTGGGCCTCCAGCTGTTTTCCGACGGCAGGTACAAAGAAGCACTCGACGCATTCGAAACGGTGGCAAAGATCGATCAGAACTATCTCAAGGTTCAGGAATACATAGCCAGGACGAAAGCACAGATGAGGGATGTTACAAGCTTCAATCAAGAAATACTCGATCTTTACTACAAGGGTATCGACCTGTTCGTGCAGAAGAAGTACGAGGAGGCGATCGCGGAATGGAAAAAAATACTCGCAATAGACCCGTACAACAAGCTCGCTATGCGGAATATCAAGGAAGCTGAGGACCGCCTGAGCAAGCTCAAGGAACTTGGAATCAATGAATAACCATCAGAAATTCGCCTGCATGAGCATACCGGTGTCTCTGAATCCGAGCCTCCTGTACAGGCTGTAGGCGGGCCTGTTCGTGGTGTTAACAAAAATCAGTACCCGTTCATACCGTTTAAAGAGCTGCACAAGGTGATATGAAACCACCGAGCTTCCGTATCCCCTTCCCCGCCGGGAAGGGACGACGTACACCGAACCTATCTGACATATATTCTCGCACCGCGCATTTACACCGGCCATGGCGACCGGCACCGATCCCTCGAGCACCGCGGATATCTCTTCACGCATCATCTTTTTCTTCAGAACCGTGAGAACCCTGCCTCTGTTTATATCCGAAGCACAGGCGCCGACTTCCTCGATCTCGTACTGGATCTGAAGCGGGAGAAGCTGGGATGCCATATCCGGCGACGGCGTCATACCCCGGTACGGCAGCCGGGGGCAGAGCCAGGGCCGGCATATCTCCAAGGTGATAAAACTTTTCACAGATACCGACTTTTCACCTGAAAACTTTTCAAAAGTGCGGACACTGAGCGCATCCCCGAACAGCATCTTCAGACCTGGAAACCTGTCTTCTATAAACTGCACTGCCTTCTCCAGGGAGGAACCAGCCATACTCCCGGAGAAGAACAGATGGACGGAAGAACCGCTCTTTGAATGGACAATGCCGACAATACGCCCATCCTGAATGAAACAGTAATTGTGAAACCGCGCATGGCTCTGGGCAATACCCTCGATCAGATAGGCGTCATTGACACGCGCCTCCTTTAAAAAGCCGAGACAATCGCTTTTCGTTCTTTTTCTTTCTATTTTCCGAACTTCTATAGTATTTTCCATTACTGAATCCGTAGAAATCATCGAGGAAAAATGAAACACGTCAAAAAAGATGCACCCTTTTATCACAGGGGGCTTCAGTTTGAATGCACACGATGCGGTAAATGCTGCACAGGATATCCCGGCTTCGTGTACCTCTCCGAAAATGATATTGACAGTATAGCAAAGTTCCTGAAAATGAGCAAAGGGTCATTTGCTCGAAAATACACCCGCAGCGTGCATGTATTCGAAGAGCCCAGGATGTCTCTCACTGAAAAACCTCCGTATGACTGCGTATTCTGGGACGGACTGTGCACCATTTATCCCGTACGTCCGTACCAGTGTCGATCCTACCCCTTCTGGAAACGAAATCTTGTTTCAGAGAGGGAATGGGAAAAAGTCGGAAGTACGTGTCCCGGTATAAACAGAGGGCGGGTGCATTCGAGAATTGAGATCGATGCCTGGGTGCAAAACGTCCCTTCGTACAAATGCGAAACTTTCTTGTCATGGCCCGATATATATAGTGTAGTTAAATCGCAATAACCTCTACACGCATTACAGATTTTAGCAGTTTGACCCTATACCCACTTAATGATAAGCAGTACTGGTACAGCACAATGCCTGAGAATGCGAGTCTCATTGTAATCGGCTTTTTCATTCAATTCACCACTATGGCATTCGGCCGCTTTGCGTACACCTTGATCTATCCGGAAATGATGGAATATCTCTCATTTACTCATACCGCCATGAGTATGCTCGGTACCGGCATCGTAGCCGGATATCTGGTGAATTCTCATGTCAGTGGATGGCTCTCAAACCATATCGGCGCGCATCGCAGTGTTTGCATATCCATTTTCATCACATCTCTGTCGCTCTTTATTCTCGGATATGCCCAGCAGTTCACGGTTCTGTTAGCCGCATCTTTTGTTCTGGGTGCTTCGGCAGCAGGGGCCTATGTCCCGCTCATACACATTCTCAACAGAGAGACCGGAGGCAGAGCCGCCGTATTTGGGTTTGTTATGGGTGGTGCCGGGGCTGGAATTCTTGTAAGCGGGTACCTCATCCCGTTCCTGCTGATGCGCCGGCCGATCCAGGGGTATCGCACGAGCTGGTATACACTGGCCCTGATCAATGGTGCGGTGTTCGTGCTCTCGCTTTTTTTCTTCAGAAAGAAACTCAGAACCGATGAGTGGACCGCACAAACTATGAGGGAGGGCAGGCTCATTCCCCTTCTCCTCGAGCACCGCCGGCTTCGGCTCCTCCTTGTTGCCTACTTTTTTGTCGGCTTCTCCTATATCGTATATGTAACCTTTTTCGGTGCATATACGGTTGATGAGCTCGGCTTTACAATACGGTCAACCGGAACAATGTGGTCTCTTTTCGGTATAAACATGATTTATGCCGGAATTATCTGGGGAATGCTGTCGGACCGATACAATAAAATCGATATGGGAGTGCTGTCTCTGATCGGCCTTTTCCTGTCCATTCTCATTATTACCATCAGCAGAAGAGAATTTCTCTTCTACATCTCGACGTTTCTCTTCGGTTTTTCATTTATGGGTGTTTTGACAATAATAATTTCCATTATGAGTGAACTGGTCCCAAAAGAGAGCATGTCGGTTGTTTTCGGATTTTCAACACTGGTGCACGGTGGGGGTCAGGCACTGAGCACACCGCTCGCGGGATCGCTCAGAGACATAACGGGCACGTTCAGGGTTCCCTTTACGATCTCCTGCAGTGCCACCTGCATCTGCATTCTGGTTTTTTTTGTGCTCAAAACAATGCAGAAACATGCCGGGGATTGAGGATTTTCTGCTCAGATGCTATATAATCCCGAGCTTCTTTCCCGCCTTTTTAAACACATCGAGGGCAAAATCGAGCTGTTCGTCGGTATGTGTGGCGATATAACTCGTCCGTATGAGAGAGCGGCCGGTCGGCACTGCGGGCGGAACAACAGGGTTGACAAAAAGTCCGTTATCGCTCACCTCTCTCCAGAGCATGAGACAGGTATCCATCTCCCCGATAATAAGCGGAACAATCGGTGTAACCGTTGGTCCGACGTCGTAGCCCATATCCCTGAATGCATTTCGCATCTTCTCGGATATTTTAAAAAGCCGACTGCGCCTTTCGGGTTCGTTCACGATTATCTTGAGCGCCGCATTCACGGCGCCGATAACCGCCGGTGGAGGGCTCGCGCTGAAGATGAGCGGGCGTGAATGATGCTTGATGTAATTGATGGCCCTGTCCTCCGATGCGGCAAAACCGCCGATGGTTGCAAATGATTTACTGAATGTTGCCATCTGAATATCCACCTTATCCTCGACACCGAAATGCTCCGAAGCACCCCTGCCTCCGGCACCAAGCACGCCGACCGCATGGGCCTCATCCACCATCACCCGCGCACCATACTTCTGTGCAAGATCAACGATGGCGGGGAGATCCGCAAGATCTCCCTCCATGCTGAAAACCCCGTCGACCACGATGAGCTTCCCGCTTTTTTTATCCGAATCCTCGAGCACCCTCTTCAAGTCTGCCATATCGTTATGCCTGTACTTTACAACCTTCGCAAAACTGAGCCGGCAGCCGTCGATGATACTTGCATGATCAATCTTGTCCAGGAACACGATATCGTTCTTGCCGGTGATTGTTGAAATAATACCCAGGTTCGTCATATACCCGGTTGAAAAGAGAAGAGCACGGTCTTTTTTCATGAATAATGCAAGCTCTTCCTCGAGCTTTTCATGTATATCCAGCGTGCCGTTGAGAAATCTCGATCCCGCGCAACCGGTACCGTGCTTCTGAACATTTTGAACAACGCTCAGTATGGTTTTGTCATTGAAGGTCAGCCCCATGTATGAGTTGGATCCGAGCATAACCATTCTCTTCCCCTTTATGTACACCTCCGTATCCGTTCCCGTTTCAATTGCACGGAAATAGGGGTACAATCCCTTTGCCTTGTACTCCTCAACGAGAGAATAATCATAGGCCTTCTTAAAAATATCCATGAGTATCACCTCTCAATGCAGATCAGAAGCCTTTTCCATATCAGTTACAATGCGCCTTAATATAGCATATAATGATGGGAATGTCGAGATGAAGAGAGGTGAAGATTGATAAAAAAACAGGAGGTTTTACAAAAATACCGTCAAGCCGATAATAAGCAATGAAAGTGCAAAAAGAGAATGATTTTTGCCGATGATAGTACTATACTGTGTGATGCCAGCATCACCACGTACATTTTCAGTAAGAGCTCACAGGAGGTTCTATGAAAAAGATAGTTTTCATTATCTGTATAGCTTCCCTTGTCTTTACAGCCCGGTTGATTTCTGCTCAGACAATCGTTGAGATCGGGGACCTGCCGAAAAGTGAATACTCTATCAATGTGTATCAGGTTTTCGGTTTTCAGGAGGGGTATGAAGGGTATAAAATCGTATATCTTGACAATAACAGCAAACCTCAGTACCTCTTTCTCCCGGCTGAAATGCGCGCCAGTTACAAAATATATAAGCCTGAGCTCAGTACAGGACAGACGAACTTCATTATAATATGGAAAAAAGGAGACCGGGTAGAGCGGGTCGAGTGGTTCATGCCAAAGGCAGTAAACTACGATCTTCCAAACTTCTCGATCAAACCGTTCGGAGAAAAGGACAAAGAGCTATTCACCAAGATTATTGAAAACGGGGAACTCGTGCTCGGAGGTGAGATATCAGGCGCCAAACCGGAGATTACCGCACCCGGCGGCCAATGAACAAGTTGTACATGGCTGAGAGTATTCAGGTCGCACCCGGCAGCCAGTAACAGCGGGTTGCGGCTGAAAAAGTTCATCGGACTGCCGTTCACGTGTCGGATCGGCCGAAATGCTGATCCGTGAGCTACAAAATGAAGGACCTTTCCCTGCGCGGGATTATCCCTGTGCGGGACTTTCTCTATTCGGGACTTTACCTGTACGGGACCTTGTACCGGTAAGGGTTTTAAGATCCTCAAAAAACCCGGGGTAGGATATATCGATACATCCGTCATTATCAATGACTGTCTTCCCTTTTACCGACAGAGCAAAAATACCCGCCGCCATCGCAATTCTGTGATCTCCAAAGCTCCGGACACTCCCGGGCGTGTAAAAACCGCCGCCGGTAACAACAAATCCGTCATCACGCTCCTGTACATCACCGCCGAATGAACGGACGAGTTCTACAATCCCTCTGATTCTGTCGCTCTCCTTCACACGAAGCTCCGAAGCGCCACACACTTCAGTTTTTCCATCGGCATGGCAGGCCACCACTGCAAGTGCAGGTATTTCATCGATGATAAGCGGTATGTTCGTCCCGGATACGGTAATCCCGTGAAGCTTCGAATAACGGGCACGTACCAAGCCAACCGGCTCGGGGTACTCCCGCTCAATGTGTACATCGATTCTCCCTCCCATCATCCGTAAAAGTTCAATAATATGCGACCGCGTTCTGTTCAGGAGGACGTTTTGTATACGTACGTCGGAGCCGGGGAGTATAAGGGCCGCCACAACAAAAAATATCGCAGATGATATATCTCCAGGCACAGCAAGCTCGATAGGAGACAGCTCCTTTTTTCCGGTGATGTATATCTCCTTTCCCCGTGTGGTGTTTTTGATTCGTATATCGGCATCCATGAACAGCAGCAATCGTTCGGTATGGTCTCTTGTTTCAATCGGTTCGACAACGACGCAAAGACCGTCTGCAAAAAGCCCTGCAAGCAGCAGCGCTGATTTGACCTGTGCACTTGGAACGGGCACGATATACTCAAAGGCCTGTATCTTCCCACCCGCGATTTCAACGGGAAGCCTGCCGTCATTACTCGAAATCATCGCACCGGCCAGGGTAAGGGGGCGTACAACGCGGTTCATTGGCCTCACGCTCAGGCTTTCGTCTCCCTGCAGCACTGCCTTGACCCTCGCTCCCGCAAGCACACCCATCAAGAGGCGGGCGGTTGTGCCGGAATTACCGCAGTCGATTTCTATTCTTCCGTTGCCAAGGTTTTTAAAACCGTCTATACCGATACCCTGGATTACAGTTTTGTTACCATCGCTTTGTATCTGAACCCCAAGGCGGTCCATTGCCTCGACAGTTGTCCGCACATCCCGTGCCCGCGACAGTCCCTGGATGGTGCTCGTACCCCGGGCCAGGCCAGAGAGGATAACGGCGCGGTGTGATACGGACTTATCGCCGGGAACCGAAATCACACCCCGAACTCTCTTTTTACCCCGTACTTCTCGCACACCTGCTCCTTCATACCGTTTTGTTCATCTCGACTGCGCGGGATGCATCGAATATTCCTGAATACACCTGTTTCACAAAACGCGCCACATTTTCATCCGGTATCCGGCGGGTAGCCTTTTCTAGCACTGCAGTTTCGCGCTCGTGATCGGCAACGATCATTTTCTTTTCTATCTTATAGCGCCCGATTGAAGATACGCATTCGTATCTCTTTACAAGAAGCCTGGCGAGCTTTTTATCTATGCGGTCGATTCTCCTTCTGAGAACCGAGAGCCCTGATTTTGACATCCCTTAATTCCCCCGTCTGTATTTCGTGCCTGAGATTCATCATGTACCAAAATAAACAGCAGTATGTTTTATGTAAATAGAAAAGCGTCGTGAATCCCCCAGGAAAAGTCCCTTGCGGGATATGACCCTTGCGGGACCGATCCTTGGCAGGACTGGGTATCAAACAGAAGACTTATTTAAGGGTACTATGAAGCCGGTGTAGGGAAAAGTCGGTTTTTACGGATGCAATAAAGAGTGTTTGCAATAAATCGCGCTCCTTGTTATCTTTTTAAAATCAGATTATTGGAGGGGGTTTACGGATGAATTACAGGGTGCTTGGAAAAACAGGATTAAAAGTTTCCGAAATATCTCTCGGCACATGGCAGCTCGGGGGTCGCTGGGGCGACACCTTCAGTAACGAGGAAGCGCAGTCAACGCTTCAGACTGCTGTGGATAACGGCGTGAACTTTTTCGATACCGCCGACAAGTACAGCGAGGGGCTGAGCGAACGGGCCGCAGGAACTTTTGCACGGGGGTACAAAGAGAGAATTTACGTTGCTACAAAGTGCGGCAGGCGTCTTTCACCTCATACTGCCGAAGGATACAACGATAAAAATATACGCGGATTCATCGAGGACAGCCTGAAAAATATGGGTTGGGAGACGCTCGACCTCATTCAACTTCACTGCCCTCCAACCGAGGTATACTACACACCGGAAGTGTTCGAAACACTCGAGGCCCTCAAAAAGGAGGGAAAGATACTCAACTACGGGGTGAGCGTTGAAAAGGTAGAACAGGCGTTAAAGGCAATCGAATACCCCGGCCTTGCCACGGTACAGATAATATTCAACATGTTCCGGCAGCGGCCTGCCGATCTCTTCTTTCCAGAGGCAAAAAAGAAGAATGTCGGTATTATCGTGCGTGTGCCGCTCGCAAGCGGGCTTCTTACCGGAAAATTTACCAGGGAAACAACTTTTTCTGAGGGAGATCATCGTTTTTTCAATGTTGAGGGCAAGTTTTTCGACAAGGGAGAAACCTTTGCAGGGCTCGACTTCGAAAGGGGGCTTGTTGCAGTTAAAGAACTGAAAAAGCTTTTTACCGGTCCCGAGCCACTCGCGCTGTATGCCCTTCGCTGGATTCTCATGTTTCCGGAGGTTAGCTGCGTTATACCGGGCGCAAGCAGGCGCGAACAGGCTGAAATGAATACCCGCGCATCCGCTCTCCCCCCGCTTACCGACGTGCAGATGAAAAAAATACGTGAGATATACGAAACCTTTATTAAACCGGATGTACATCACCGCTGGTGATGTATCCCCTTCGGGGATAAGGCGCATACAGGATCAGGGAAGATATGATTATCGGGCATGGCGTTGATATTATGAGCACGAAAAGAATCGAAAAGGCGATACAGCGTTTCGGTGATCAGTTTGTTTCACGTATATATACCCACTACGAGCGGACGGGCATAGAAAAGCTCAAGAAACACGCCCCTCAGCTCTACACCGCGTACTGGGCGGCAAAGGAAGCGACGATGAAGGCGCTCGGCACAGGAAACAGGCGGGGGGTCCGCTTTATCGATATCGAGGTCCGCCATGAGTCGTCCGGTAAACCCTATATACAGCTCTACGGCGTGTCAAAACAACGGGCGGAAAAAATGAACGTCAACACCATCAATGTATCCATGTCCCATCTCAATGAAATAGCGACCGCATCGGTCATATTCGAATCGAACGGAAAGGAATAGAATGACTATGAATCGTAACGAGGCATTCGATCTGCTGAAAGAGTATACGAAAAAGGAGGGTCTCATCAAACATGCGCTCGCAGTTGAAGGAGCGATGCGTGACTACGCAGTAAAGTTCGGTGAGGATGAGGAATCCTGGGGCATAGTCGGCCTGCTCCATGATTTCGACTACGAAAAATATCCCACTCCTGAAGACCACCCATTCAGAGGTGCTGAAATACTCCGCGGAATGGGGCTCCCCGAACAATGGATAAAAGCAATACTCGGACACGCAGACTACAGCGGGGTGAAACGTGAGAGTCTGATGGCCAAAACGCTCTTTGCCGTGGACGAGCTCACCGGTTTCATCGTTGCCGTTTCTCTCGTTCGGCCGTCTAAAAAGGTCACAGATGTTGCGGTGAAGTCGGTGAAAAAAAAGATGAAAGACAAGGCTTTTGCGAGCGGCGTAAATCGCGACGATATTCGAACGGGTACCGAGGAGCTCGGTATTTTGCTCGACGAACATATCGAGTTTGTGCTCGAGTCTATGAAGAAGCGTGCCGATCTGCTTGGACTTTAAGTAAAACCATGTCCGTCTCTTCAAGCGTTGATCCACGACCTCGCCGGGCAGATCCGGAATTTCAAAGGGCGTATCAAGTACCGGTACGACTGGAGCCTGAACGAGTAGCACGCTACTCTCGTAATTCTATTGATGTTCACAGTTTAACACATACACCATTTCGTGATGAGCAGTGCGACGATCCCGGAAAGGGTATAAATGTCCTCTATGAGCACCCACTCGTCCGGTGCATGCAGGTTGTCTCCCCGGGGTCCGAGTATGACAGCCGGCATGCTGCCGGGATCCCCGTACAGGGCGAGGTCGCAGGAAAACGGAGCACCCCCGACCGCAGGGCTTTCTCCCGTATAGCCTGAAAATGCGTCAGCCACTGCCCGGACCCCCGGATCATCTGTGCCTGTTTCCCATGGACGAACGTAGTGGTAGGTGGGCGTTATCTCGAGGTCGAACGGCTTGACTTTTTCATCCGAGGCCGCATGCCTGTCCCAGAAATTCCTGAATTGCCGGTGGAACTCCTTCTCGCTCATTCCAGGATAGCACCACACGATCCATGACAGGCCGGCGATGAGCGGTATGCCCATCTGGGTGAACTCACCGGGTATTTTCGATGAGAGGCCCCACAGCACGACGTTGAGCTCTTTTCCAGGCCTCCTAAAGAGGGGATGGCTGTTTCGTGAGCGCCACTCATTCTGCCATTCGGAAAAAAGCTCTATCACCCGCGACAGGCCGAATACGGGGTTCGGTATCGCTGAGCCCATGTAGGGCATTCCCGCTTTTCCGGCAAGCCTGAGATTACCCAGAAAGGCACCAAGGCATGCGGGACAGAGCTCCATGCGCGTCGGCTCTCCCAGAACAGCAAGGTCGGCATTATGCCCCCTGAGGCGGGATGAAAGGGTGCCGTTCCCACCAGCAAACTCCTCGTCCACGACACTCTCGAAGATAACATCGCCTGCCGGTATAAAGCCGATATCCATGAGAAGCTGTATCGCCCACAGAAAGGCAGAAAGCCCCCCCTTCATATCAGCAGTTCCCCGGCCGTAGAGCCTTCCATCATGTTCCACGGGCTCAAAGGGTCGGCAGGTCGTCCAGTTGTCGGGTTCAAACGGCGCAACGTCGACATGCCCGCTCAGCAGAATCGATCGCCCTCCCCCGCTCCCCTTCCAGCGCGCTGTAACGTTGTTACGTCCCGGAGGATACTCCCTGCCGGGAAGAAATGACGGGTGCTGCTGGATACCCTGAACGTCGAGGGGGTTGAATACGTCGACATCAAGGCTCATTTTCCTGCAGGAATCGACAATGAATTCCTGAGCAGGGCCTTCGTTTCCACCGGGCGGCCTGTTCTCGGAGGAAAATGCGACGAGCCTTTTCATCCATTCGAGGATATCCGATTTCCTCCGGTCAAGCGCCTGACGGATAGTATCGATCATACCTCTATTACCTCGCGCCGGTAGCTTGTAAGCTCCCTGATGCCGTCCTTTGTGATGAGAATGCCGTCCTCATACCGCAGGCCGTATGTTCCGTCTGAAAGCCAGATATCGATATTAAACAGCATATTCGGCTGTACGGTGAAATCGGCCTTCTCGGCCAGCCACAGGCCCTCCACCTCGGAGTGACCGGTTCCGTGAGCAGGGCCGTAGAGTGTGAAGTTTTCATACCCGTATCGTGCGAGTATAGCGTGATACCCTCTGAATACCTCGTTTGCACGAACGCCCGGTTGGACGGTGCCGAGGGTATAGTGCATGGCTTCGAGAGCCACATCCATAAGTTTCCGTGCGCCGTCCGGCGCCCTGCCGATGGCGAAGGGGCGGCACATGTTGCCGCAGTAGCCCATGTATTTCGTGCCGAAGGTGAACTGCACCAGCTCGTTAGGCCCGATTGCCCTATCTGTCGACCTGCACAGGCTCAGCGGCGTGTTCGGCCCTGAACACACCCATGCCGGGTAGGGCATACCTTCTGCACCGTTTTTGAGCATCGTTGAGCGGGCCACTGCTTCAAGCTCCCACTCCCGTTTGCCGGGCTCGACCGCCTGAAAAGCGGCCTTCATAGCTTCCTCCGTGATTCTATACGACTCGACTATATAGGGTATCTCAACATCGGATTTCACTGACTTCACCCTGAGAAGCAGGTCATCAGCGGGAACGAACTCGGCCCCACGTGCTGCCTTTATGAGATCTTCAAGCAGTATATGGGGAAAAATATTCCAGTCGCCGACACCGACTCTCTTCGGCGAATTGCCCATAACCGCATCCATGATTGTACTGAAGCTCTCCCCCTCGACCTCCGGCACCCAGTCGGGCGCCGACGTCTCCACGAGAAGAGGATTTATTCTGATTTCTGGCACTGAAGAAAAGACCTTCGCAAATTCATAGGATTCCGGCCCTCCGGTGACGAGCACCGCATCTCCCTGCGCCGGCACAACGACGCACGCAAAATCAAAAAAGGGCCAGAAGCCGGTCAGGTACCTGGACGTGGAGGATTCGCACTCACTGCTGTACCCGACGTACACGTCGATTCCTTCTGAAACGAGCTGCTCCTGCAAGCGCTTTACCCTGCGCTCGTACTCTGATGATGGAAGCGGGTTCATTCTCATTTTTTTCTCCTTTTCATTTTCTCGATAACCTTTTCAATTCAATTCAATAGTTTATGTAAATGTCCATTTCGAGGTTACTGTTTATGGCCGTACATGTCGGTACCAATTTCGAGGCCCATTCATGTCGCCGTCCATTGTAGAATAAATCGGAATGAAAGTCAATCCCGGCACAAAGGACCCTTTCTTTCATTCCAGTTTTTCATTGATTTCAAGGCTGGCAAGGGCGTATACTTTTCAAAGAAAAAAAAGGGTGTAGCCGCTTTTTTGAAGGAGCTTTTTAATGAAAAAAAATGAAGAGACTCAGGACCTGAAATCCATATTTCTTGCCGGGGTAAAACAGGTCGATCCTGCTGCGCTCATAAAAAACCGGGTTCATATTCGGGGAAGCATGCTCTCTGTGAAATCTGAAGAGGCCGTGCTCGAATTCGACCTCGACAAGTACAACCGAATCATCGTTATCGGCGCCGGTAAGGCAACCGCGAAAATGGCGCAGGCTGTTGAAGGGCTCTTCAAAGGCCGAGATATTAGCGGCACGATCGCCGTCAAATACGGACACACCGAGCCCCTGTCTACTATTAAAATTATTGAAGCGGGTCATCCGGTGCCTGACAAAAACAGCCTGCTTGCCGCCCGGAAAATAAAAGAGATTGCAGCTGAAACAGATGAAAAAACCCTCGTCATCAACCTGATCTCAGGCGGAGGCTCCTCCCTGCTTGCCGGCCCGATCGAGCCCGGCCCTGGTGCAGGGAATTTTAAGCTGACCCTTGATGACCTGCAGAAGACAACCGGGCTTCTCCTCGCATCGGGTGCCACGATCAACGAAATGAACTGCGTGAGAAAGCATCTCTCCTCGATCAAAGGCGGCAGGCTTGCTGCCCTCATACACCCCGCAACACAGGTAAACCTCATCCTCTCCGATGTTGTCGGCGACAGGCTCGACGTCATTGCATCGGGGCTTACTACCGGTGATGAAACCACCTATGCGGATGCGGTTCGTGTTCTGAAAAAATATGGTATCATAAAAAAGATACCCGAAAACATACGTAGTATCCTCGAAGCGGGGAAAAAAGGGTTGATACCTGAAACACCGAAAAAAAACGACCCCGTATTCAAGAGGGTGCACAACGTAATTATCGGAAGCAACTACACGGCGCTTACAGCGGCATTCGGAAAGGCAAAAGAGCTCGGGTACAACACGGTGATGCTCTCCTCCCGGATAACCGGCGAAGCGCGGGAGGTGGCGAAGTTTTATGCCGGGATCGCGAAGGATGAGGTCTTCAGGGAAATCCTGGCCCGAAAACCAGCCTGCATCATTGGAGGCGGTGAAACAACCGTCACCCTGACCGGAAGCGGCAAAGGCGGACGGAGCCAGGAGCTTGCACTCTCGTTTCTCATTCAGTTTCTTGACGAGGAGGATGAGCTGAAGCGGGGTATTTATTTTCTTTCAGCATCGACCGACGGAAACGACGGCCCGACAGACGCAGCAGGCGCATACGTCCTCGCGCAGGAGATAAACCGACACACCGCGCCTTTTGGCAGGGCAGAGGACTACCTTAAAAAAAGCGACTCCTGCACATTTTTTGAGCAGACTGGATTGCTCTTTAAAACAGGCCCCACGAATACAAACGTATGCGACCTACAGATCCTCATCGTAGTAAATTACCGTCAATTACCTGAAAGGTGAGCATCTCCTTCTCGAAAAGCATGCAATTTTCGGTGTTCAGGATAGAAAGGGAATTAAAAAATGAGTGTAGTCACGGCTCAAAGTATGATCCATTCTCTTGATATGGGCAAGCTCATGGAGCAGAACTACCATGAGGCGCTCACCGCTCCATGTATCCACATTTTGAGGAAGAAGAATGATCGGTAAAACACCAGTGCCATACCCGAGAATCAGATGAGCACAATCAGTGAGGACCATTTCAACCCAATACCGCCGGTCCTGGTGTTTTTACCGACAGTATTATCAAGACGCTTTGCATCGGGATGCTGCCGCTCACCGGCAGAAGTAAAGGAGACGGGGTATCCTGGGGACTGAATCGTGTATTGCGTTAACCCGGATTCAGACAGCAGCCTGCTGTCATACGGTATAAAAGAAGCCTCTTAAGGAAATAATTCAGGAAGGTTTTTTGAATACGTTAGTAAGAACTTCAAGCGAGAACCGGTTCCTGCACATCACGCTTTACCTATCACAGCGTTTTATGCCGCTCAGAAACAGCGTCCGCCAGTCTGCGCAATGCTTCGTAATCGGATTCCCCTGGGTAGCCTTTGCATAGCACAGGATCAATAATTTCGACCTTCAGGTTGGGGATGAGCCCGGCGATCTGCTCCACCGCCTTGCTGTTCCATCCATACGATCCCACTATCGAAGCAAACTTCACTTTCGGCCTGAGCGCATTGGCAAGAACTGCGGCGCTGACCACAAGCGGATGGGGACCCACGAGAACCGTGGGTGTTCCTATAATGATCGTGGCTGCGTCAACAAGAGAAATAGCGAGCTTACCGATATCCGTACGCTCCAGGTCGAACTGTTGAACTGAAATGCCCCTTTCCACAAGTTCGGCCACAAGGTATTCAACCATACATCTCGTGCTTCCGTGCATCGAAATATATGGAATAACCACACTGTTTTTAAGATTGTCCGATATCCAGTCTTCGTATGCATCGAGTATGAAAGCGGCTCTATCATAAACCGGGCCGTGACCCGGTGCAATGAAATCCGGGTTCAGCTCCCTGACCCGTGCCAGGTTCTTTCTGATGATACTCCTGAAAGGCATCATGATCTCGGCATAGTATCGTTTTGCCGCTCTGTAGACACGGGCCTCGTCGGTTACATACAGGTCGGAGGTCGCAACATGCGACCCGAAAAAATCACACGAAAAAAGTACACCGTCCTCTTCGAGAAAGCTTGACATGGTTTCAGGCCAGTGCACCCACGGGGTATAGAGGAAGGTGAGTGTTTTATTTCCAAGTGATAGTGACTCACCATCCCCAACGTCTGTAATCCTACCGGGGTCAACACCAAGCAGGTCTGAAACCATTTCCTTTCCCTTCTGAGATGTGACAACCTTTGCATCGGGGTATTTTTCCAGTACACTGGGAAGCGTACCCGAGTGATCCTGTTCAGCATGGTGCATAACCACATAGTCGATCTTTTCCACATCTTCCAGCTGAGCCATAAGGACATGGGTCATGGAGGGATCGACCGTATCGAGCAGCACGGTCTTTTCACTCCCCCGCACCAGATAGGCATTGTAACTTGTGCCGTCGGGTAGTGGAATCAATGAATCAAACAGCCGTCGGTCCCAGTCGACCGCGCCCATCCAGAATACACCATCTTTAATCTTTCGAGCCTTCATCTTGTACCTCCGGGTATTTGAATCCTCCTAATTTTCTTACGGTTAAGGTAATCAATATTTGCAGTGCACGGTATACAAAATTGACTATGCTTCGCCTTTTTTCTCCTCCAGCAGGAAATTGACAAAATTGTAAAAATCGATCTCACCTGCATCAAGACCATAGCTGTACACGAAGCGTGTTGCAATGCGCGTCGCAACAATGGCCCTGATATAGGCATTCGGCACCCTTTTCAGAATGGTGTCAACGCCGACAAGCGCGTCCAGGACATGCGGGGTGTACTTTTCAAGGATTGCTCTCACGAGCCTTCTGTTGTCCGCAAGATCAGAAGCCCGTACTGCGTCGGTGATCTTGTTTATCTTCTCACTCACCCTGTTTGAAAGAATGGTAAAGGGTACACCTTTCTCCGCGTGCTCCTTCCAGAGCAGGTCGAACTCAGCACGCGCGTTTTTCTGTATCGTTGAAAGGACTTCAGCGATATACGCCTCCCTGAATGGCGGCTTTTCTCCGTCTTTTTCACACATCTGCTCCCCGAACTCGCCATCGCTCAGCGCAAGCGAGGCGAATACCTCGAGAGAAGATGACGTCACCCCTCCCTTATTGGTGGAGGAATCCTTTATAACAATGACCCCCTTCTCCTCGAGTCGGAGGCGTGCCTCCTCGGTTATAAAGAGATTTGCCCCTTCGACGATAATTCTGAACTTCGAAATACCCCGCTCATCAAGCAAAGAGTGCCAGTTGTTGATATTTATTGCTGCAGGTCTTCCACCGCACGGTACAAAGAGGTCGGCTCTGGCAAGCGGGTTCAGGTGAAATTTATTCCTGAAATCCTCACCGTTCGGCACGAAACTTCCGTCAGGGAGCGTTACCTCCTTGTCGTTGATCGAAACAAAAAAGCCCTTCTGGGAGAGAAGCGATCGGTTGAATTCTTCGACCACCACCCTTTTTTTCGAAAGCCTTCTCAATTCCTTTCTGTTGAGCCCGTACGGATCGTACAGAACGCCGCTTCCGTCAATAACCGCGATAGTTTTATCCTTCGACATAAGTATTTCGTTGCTCCCGAGATCACCATCCGGGCCGCCGGTCTGTATCTTGACGATCTCCTCTTCACGAAGCTTCAGCTTCTCCAGAACAGCGAGCACGTACTCATGCACCCCGGCCGTGGTCATCCCGAACATGTCGTGGGGGATGCCCCCTATTGCCGGTTCTTTGCCTGTGGTAAATGCTTTCCAGAACGGATATTTTCTCCTCTTTGCATAGAGTGCCGCCCAGTTCATGAGATGCGCGGTCCTCTCGTCCGGCCCTAAAAAGAGAATCTCGTCTTCCCCGTAATAGTCGAGCACCTCCTCGTTCGGCATTATGAGATCCATCATACCGTCGATATAGCTCTTGAATGCGTGTTCACCCTCCTCCTGGTGCTCGAGTTTGAGCAGTATTATCCCCTTGGACCCGCCCTCCGGTATGTCCTTGTTCTTCTTCTGCTGCGTCATCGCGAGGTTGTAGTTTTCGAGAAACACCGTGTCAAGGTTGTTTTCGTACCAGGTGAGGTTCCTCGACTTGATAATACGGATACCGCCGCGCGCAATATCCCTGAAACGTATATGAAAGCCGATAAACTCTCTTCCGACAAAGAAGAAGAGACCGTATGGCCTTTCGGGAAAATCGATATCGCTGAGGTAGGAGGAGTCGAGCCTGTAGGCCATGCAGGTTTTATCGCGCATGAAGAAGTTGGTTTTCAGAATCATTTTATTGAAAGTGAGAAAGTATTTCAGTATGGTTTTATCCTTGACAGAAGGAACATCTTTCTCGATCCTGTTAATAATCCGCTCCTCGAGGTCCCCCTGCTGCCTTTTTCCCCCGGGCGGATGAAAGATATTGCTAAAATGAGAATAGATAAGTGATACAATATCGTGATGCTCCAGAACAGCCTGGGCGATCCTCGATTCAGAGTATGTATCTTTTATCAGCCGCATCTTGATTATCTCGAGCACCCCTTTCGCTTCAGGCTGATCTTTGAGCGCTTTGTTGAGGGTGATGTACTCCTCGGTCAGCACGGTAAGAAACTGATGGGTAAAGGCTGCTGCCGAGATGGCATACATGGTCTGCAGAGAGGAGTAGACTTCATCCAGAAATAGAGTTGTGATGGGGTTCTCAGGGAGCATTACCACGGCGTTGAGGTCCCTGGAAAACTCTCTCATGGTTTCCAGATTGATTTTGTCGAAGTAGAACGTGTATACCTGCTTCTGATCTGTAAACGGCTCCACATACT
Organism: uncultured Spirochaetota bacterium; assembly: GCA_964525675.1. Lineage (GTDB taxonomy): Bacteria > Spirochaetota > B62-G9 > B62-G9 > DRHN01 > CAYSRJ01. The sequence goes on along the minus strand of CAZGJW010000014.1, from coordinate 22,094 downwards.
TGCGGTTTGAATACAGGTTGTACTGGTACAGCAGATGTGAAAAGTTTTTGAGAAACCGTCGCCGGCCCTGCTGATGAATACCCACCATCACCCGGCTTTCCCCTGTTTCGGGTTTATCGGTAATCGAAATATAAGGCGACTCCCTGGTGTTCATCGATTCCCACGCTGTTTTGTACCGTTCGATTGTTTCCGGGGCGGACCGTTTGATGAATGCCGTGCTTGCTGCATCTTTAAAAGTGATCGGCTCACCCATTTTAGTCCAGTTTTTAAAAACCGGTTTCGTTACCACATACAGGCGAAGATAATGACCGAGTGTCTTCTTCTTCTTCGTTCTGTAGCTCTCGAGCCTGAACAGGGGGTATTTCTTTTCTATCCTTCGTTCTATCTCCTCTGTTTTTGAAGATTCATCCTCGACAATATACACAGCCCTGTCCCTGTCCTCCGATGTAAGCTGTATACCGACACCTTCACCGCCTAGTTTTGACACCATTTCCGAAGCACTGATGGCGATGAGATGCTTTGCAATGTTTTCGATGGGTGTTGTTTTGAAGTAGTAATTATCAAGACCTAACTCGGTATTGAACCACTGGAGCTCACGCCGTACCCGTTCATTGGACAGGTACCCGGTCTTAAGTACGAGCTCCTCGAGCTTCTCCAGATCTTCAAGGTTGAGATAGGCCTTTTTTGCAATATCCTTCAAGTTAATCATTTTCACCTCCTGAATTGAATCACAGAAAATGGGAACGCTATGTTACAGGACGCATCCCATCATTAGAATCATGATAATTGTTTTTATAGATAAAAACCAATAATTAAATTGTTATTCGGACCTGAAGCGTCCGAATAATGCCGTGGTATTAAAAAATTGATTTTTTCTGCTGCAATGAGGAGATACTTTGATCTGTGTTTGTATGGTACAGGCCATTCGGACGTAAACAATACCGCATGCACGAAATACAAATGCAGTTGCCTCTCACACATGGCAGATGCGTTTCTACTTTGTCTCTATGATGACTATGTTTCGCTCTTCCCGGTCAAGGTGAGGAACCCTGACCCGCTCAACCCGAAGACTGAGGCTCTTTTCTCCCCGGGTGCTTTCCCGCAGCCGTGCGACCTCTCTGTTGATCTCGTTGATCTTTCCCTTGAACGCAATTATCATGGCGTTCTCCTTCTTCACCCTTTCTGAGAGCCGGTACAACCGGGCGAGCTCACCCACCCCGCGTGCGAGTATAATATCAAACTTTCCATCAACATCCCGGACATCCTTCCCGATAACGGTCACATTCTCCAGCCCGAGTATGGCACAGATGCTGTTCATGAATGCCGCGCGTTTCTCCCGGCGCTCGACGGCATATATGGGGGTATCCCTCCGTACGATGGCAACGGGAATTGAAGGAAATCCCGCTCCGGCTCCTATGTCTAGTATCGACCCTCCATTTTTTTTAAAAAGCGGAATAACGCTCAGTGAATCAAGGATGTGACGAACAAGTATCTCGCGCCGGTTCATGGTTCCGACAAGATTGGTCCTGCTGTTCCATAAGATGAGCTCGTCCAGAAAGGTCGAAAAAGAACGTATTATCTCCTCATCAGGGTTAATGCCGAATGCACTGAGGCCGCTTTCCAAAAGTAAGGCTTCTTCATCATTCATCGGGCTTCTAACCGAATGCTTTTTTTGATTTTTCGCCGTGATATGCTGATCCAGGCTGTATCCTGTCGGGGAATATCTTTTTCAGATAGTAGAGGAGGTTGGTTACATCGGAGGGCCTGACGCCTGGAATTCGAGAGGCCTGCCCGAGGGAGCGAGGTCTGATGCGGGTTAGTTTTTCACGTGCCTCAGTGCTTATGCCGTTAATCGAAGCGTACTCCAGCTCTTCCGGGATATGCATGTTTTCCATCTTCCGGTGCCTTTCTATCCTCTCGTTCTGTCTCTTTATGTACCCGACGTACCGCACCTCGATTTCAACCGACTCCATCACCGAACGGGGAAATCCTGTATCAAGACCCAGGCGGGATGCGCACCCGGCAATAGAAAGCTCCCTGCTTTTTACCAGATCGAAATAGCTCTTCCCGTGCTCCTTTTTTTCTTTCAACATCTTCAACAACTGGTCGAAATACCTTTTACGTTCCAGGGCATGGTAATACGCGCCCTCATCGAGAAGTCCGACATCGTGACCGTAATCAGCCAGCCTGAGGTCGGCATTGTCATGCCTGAGATTGAGACGGTACTCGGCACTTGACGTAAAGAGGCGGTAGGGTTCCTCCACTCCCTTGGTGACGAGGTCATCGATGAGCACAGCTATGTAGGCTTCGGAACGGTCGAGAACGAGCGGAGGGTCCCCCCACAGGGCACGCACTGCGTTGATACCGGCCATCAGCCCCTGCGCGGCCGCCTCCTCATACCCGCTCGTGCCGTTTACCTGGCCGGCGAAGTAGAGACCGTTGACCCGTTTCGTCTCGAGGTTCGCATACAGCTCGGTGGGAGGTATGAAATCATACTCCACGGCATACCCCGGTTTCATTATCTCGACTTCTTCGAGTCCCGGCACCGTTCTCAGAAACCGCGCCTGCACCTCTTCCGGCAGACTCGTTGAAATCCCGTTTAAATACATCTCCTCGGTGTCAAGGCCCTCAGGTTCGACAAATACCTGATGCCTGGTGCGGTCTGAAAACCGGACGACCTTGTCTTCGATTGATGGGCAGTAGCGAGGGCCGACCCCTTTGATCTGCCCTGTATACAGAGGGGCGACGTCGAGGTTTTCCCGGATGATCCTGTGGGTGTTCTCGTTCGTATACGTTATGAAGCACGATACCTGGGGCCGGTCAATTCTATCGGTCGAAAATGAGAAGGGGAGCGGCACGTCGTCACCCCTCTGCTCGATCATGACGTCAAAATTTACGCTTTTTCTATTGACCCTGGCCGGAGTGCCTGTTTTGAGCCGCCCGAGGGGAAATCCGAGGGCGGAAAGGCTTGCACTCAGCCGTTCGGCGGAAAGTTCTCCTATCCTTCCCGCCATTTCGTTGTAGGTGCCGATATGAATGAGCCCCCTCAAAAAGGTGCCTGCGGTCAGAATAACCTTTTTTCCGTAGTACGTATTACCCCGCGCCGTTTTTACCCCGCAGATTGCTTTTTCCCCATTTCCCGCCTCAATAAGGAGCTCTTCAGCGATATCCTGCTTGAGATCGATATTTTTTTCCAGCTCAATGACATGCTTCATTTCGAGCTGATAGCCCTTCTTGTCCGCCTGCGCTCTGAGCGCTCGAACCGCGGGCCCCTTGTTGGTATTGAGCATTCGAAACTGTATTCCGTGCCGGTCAATAACCTTTGCCATCTGGCCGCCCAGGGCATCGATCTCACGCACGAGCTGCCCCTTGGCAAGCCCGCCTATGGCGGGGTTGCACGACATCTGCGCCACCGTATCCATATTTATGGTGAGAAGGAGTGTACGCGCCCCCATTCTTCCCGCGGCAAGCGCAGCCTCACAGCCTGCATGCCCTGCCCCGATGACGATCACTTCAAAATAATCCCCGCCTTTCATATCCATTCCCGAATGCGCCTGTTACTGTGTTTCAGTCTCTGACTACCAACTGGTTTGCATGTCGGGTCGGCCTAACAACGGACGCATCCGGCCGGACTGATCCGCAAGCCTTAATAACAACGTAATGAGCTCGACTAATTGCCCTTTCTCCTTCTTAAAAACACTTTGACCTTTTTCAAATTATCGCTGCCCTCACTTTTCGTGTCAATGTGAGGATCGTCCTGCAGCGTCATATGAATCACCCGTCTTTCAAATGGATTCATCGGCTCAAGGTACTGGGCCTTCCCCGTCTTTTTAACCTTCCTTGCCACCTTGAGTGCGAGCTCCCGTAGGGTATTTTCCCGCTTGTCACGGTAATTTTCAATGTCGAGGACGATTTTTTTCCACTTTTCCTGGCCTTTGTTTGCCACGATATTAACGAGCATCTGCAGCGCTTCAAGTGTTTTCCCGCGTTTCCCGATAATAAGACCTGCACTATCCGTTATTATCTCGATGTAAATCCTGTTATCCTCCTCGATGGAGCGCGTGGTTACTTCAGTTCCGATAATTTGAAAAAGTCCCTTGATAAACTCCTCGGCTCGAAATGCAAGATTATTTTCCTCTTCGTTGAGGTATACACGAATCTTGATTAAGTTGCCGAAACTGAAAAATTTGGATTTTTCGCTGATAACCTCTATTTTCAGCTTATTGCTGTCAACCCCCAGATCTTCCGAGGCCTTTTTAATTGCATCCTTTTCCGTTCTGCCTTCATATTCACGTATTACCATTTGGATACCTCCATCTAAAAATCATTACCAGTTGATACATTCTATTAAGACAGCAATGTATCTCCGGCTCCTCATCTTTTCCTCCTCTTCGGTGAGGATTTTCCCTTTTTCGCCGAAGGGTTCAGTCTCTTGGCCGGGGCCTGGATCCTCCGAGCAGATGCTCGAAGCCTGCCTTGCTTTCCCTTCTTTTCCGGCACCGGTTCCTGCACAGTCTTATGTTTCAACCGGTAATCGATCAGGTACTGCTGTCCTATGGTCAAAATATTTTGTATCGTCCAGTACAGTACAAGCCCCGACGGCATATTCCAGAAGATGAAAAAAAACATGAGTGGAAACAGGTAGGTCATCATCTTTGCCTGCTGATTCGACTGATCCCCGGACGTTAGTTTCGATTGAAGAAGTGTGGTAGCAGTCATGACAAACGGGAGCACATTGATGTCTGTAAAACCCTGTCCGCCGATTTTATATCCCAAAAGAGGCACTGCCATCTTGATAGTCGCCACGGTGTCCGGAAGAGAAAGATCCTTTATCCATAGGAACGGCTGATTTCTCAGCTCTATCATACTGGACAATGCTGTGTACAGGCCGTAGAAAATCGGCATCTGCAGGATCATGGGCAGACAGCCCCCCATTGGATTCACCTTCTCCCTTTTGTACAGCGCCTGTACTTCCCGGTTCATCTGCTGCGAATTATTCTTGTACTGCGCCTTGATTTCATTTATCTTCGGCTGGAGGGCGCTCATCTTCCTCATGGATTGAAAGCTCTTGAAGGTGAGCGGATAGAGTATAATTTTTATGACAATCGTCATAAGCACAATCGAAAGACCATAGCTCTTTGTAAATTGGTAAAAGCCACGTATCATCCATTCAAGAAAAATAACGATCGGCTTGAGAACCCGGGCGCTCATAACCGATTCGAAGTCATGGCCGTAGGCCCTCAACAATTTTCGATCCTTCGGACCTACATAAACTTTAAAAGAATCTTCGAGCTCCTGACCTTTGAAGAACGCACGGGATATACCGAGGAAGTATTTACCCTGTGTTCTCTGGTCGAAAGAGAATATATAGTTCTGCTGATCGGGAACGATACCGATCAGAAAATACCTGTTTTCAACTCCTAACCAATCGATAGTGCGTGATATTTCACTGTAGCGCGACTCTCCCCTTCTGAGAGAACAGCCTGCCGCACCTCTGAACATCTTGTGAAACTTCCCGGCTTCATGATACCCCTCTGTTGTTATGTTGTACCTGTTTCTGATGACACTGGTCGGCCCGAGAACGGGGCCCCATGCCATTGTGTACGAGATGTTATCCTGGTTCAGGTACAGCTCGTCCCCAGGATTTAGCGCCTCAATTTTTAACTGCAGGTCAAAGGCAAAGGCATCGTCTTGAAAGACGAAACTCTTCGAAAATCTGAATGGAACACCGTTTTTATCCTTAAAGTCCTGGTAAAAAACCCAGGCCAGATCGGAAAGCTTTTGAACATAGAAGGGAGTTCTGTCTCCGAACGGCAGATTCTTCAGCCTGTCAAAGTGCACCTCAAAGGGAAGAATTTCATCCTCATCGTCATAGGCAACGAGATCCACCGGCATGCCGTTTTTATCCATATAATCCTTCAACCGCAAACTCACGATCCGCGCACCTGCTGTGGAAATTTTTATGCTGTAGTGCCTGGTCTCCACCGAAATCACCTTCACTTCGGCTTCTTTTCCTGGAGTTGGTAAGCTGGTGGCAAGCTTCGTCTCTTCAGGCTTTTCTTTTTCCTGGAGCTTTTCTTTCTCCTGTTCCGCCATCTGGCCCTGCAGTTCCTGTGCGCGCTGTTCGTTTTGCTGCTCGATTTTGGGCCGCAGAAACAAAAACTGAAAAACGAGCACCAGAAGAAAAATGACGACAACGGCAACGATTGTGTTTTTATCCATCATATAATCCTAAATATAGGCAAGTGAACTTCCAAACTTTAACGATTCAAACCGACACTTGCCTAATGGTTTTTACCTGTAGAATGCAATTACAAGCAATTGTAACAGTATAGATAGCCAGTTTTGAATGAAATTCTGGTACAAAAAACCGTAATTTTAATTGATAAAACCATAGGTTTAGTAATATTCATTTTATTCGAAATCCAAATATTGAATTCCTAATACAGTTTCTTTAAATAAAAGCAGCATACAGTATAGAAAGAGATCGTTTTGTCGAATCAGAGCGGTGAATGACAACAGGGCAGTAATACCCGCCGGAAAGAATCTGAATTGAGTAACGGCATATAAATTAAGCAGGCACTCACTCAGCTTTCAATGCCACGTCGGGAACAAGCCTCGCAGATTTGGTCGGTCTTCATAAAAAACTCACAACGGTTTCTCATCGAACGGGGTCATACCCACCCTTATGAAAAGGCGTACATCGAAGGACACGCATTACAGCACGGTAGGTTCCCTTCAGAGGACCGTATTTCTGTAATGCTTCAACCGCATACTGTGAACAGGTCGGGGTGTACCTGCAGGTAGGTGGAATGTGAGGAGATACTGCTCTCTGGTAAAACCGCAATATACTTACGAGCACTGTATTCAGTGCTCTAACAAGGACGTGTCTTTTTTCATTATGTGCTATCGGTCATCTCCTGTTTCTGTTCTGAATTATGCACCAGTCGCTTGTAAAGGCCTTTGAGCATTGTATAACTTTCATGAAAATTACGTGTTTTATCCCTCACAATAACAAGCAGGTCATAACCACTCTGTAACCCCTGCTTTTCCTTTCGATAAAATTCCCGGCACACCCTCTTTTCGTAGCTTCTCTCTACAGCATTTCCAACACCTTTCTTAACCGATACTGCAAATCGTGAATAATCGAGCCCGTTTTGAGCTGCAATAATTGTGTACCGTTGTGAATGAAACCGTGATCCACCTTTAAAAAGTCTCTGTAAATCCTCTCTCTTTCGTAGCTTCTCCTTTCTACTGAAATTGTTCTTTCTCTTTTGAAACGGATTAATTAATCTCTTCCCCCGGTGTGGAGTTGTGCGCAGTATTTATTCCAACAATTCGGGTCCGAATAATGCCTCCGATGGAGGAGCATGGCTCACCGGAGACAGTACCAATCAAACCTCATCAGCGACGGTCAGTCTTTTTCTGCCCTTCCTTCTCCTTCGCTTAAGAATTTTCATACCGCTCTTGGTACTCATCCTGTTTCTATAGCCGAACTTCCTGTTTCTTTTTATTCTGCTGGGCTGATATGTTCTTTTCATAAAATACTATTCCTCTTCTCACCACCGTTGGTAATCAATGTTGTTTACAGCGCCCTGTAATTCAAATTATATATAAATATACTTTCTACTCGAGTCAAGGAAAAAGATATTCGATCGATACTTGGCAACATGGGACGCTATTGCTTTTCAGTACTGATGATAAAAGATTTTTTGCCTGAAGATGTTTTTTTAATTGATAATAATTTTATTATCGGGTACAATATCAATCACTATTTACCGCAGGATACAAAACAGAAATAAACCTTGTGAACAACTTGTGGATAACAAAACTGAATTTTTCCAGGGCACTGTAATTTATTGTTTTTTATAGAGTTATGAGACTTTAACAGGCATTATAATTCAAAGATTTTTGCATATACTTTTTAATTTCTTTTATTTTAGGAATTACAGCTTCCATTCGTATTTTTTACCATTTTTCAGGTTTTTTTGTGAATAAGCTGTATATTTTTTTATAATATCTTACTTTACACAGTCTCATTCCCTGTTAAAAACCTGTGGATAACTCAATCAGCGACCGTATCTACTGCAACCGTAAACGGATATTCAATGTATAAGAAACTTTGGATCGAAACTCTCAAGCTCGTCTCCCTCGAGCTGACTTACCAGGAGTACAGCACGTGGATTAACCAGCTTCAGTATATCGACAGTGACTCAAAAGGCATAATTCTTGCCGTGCCGTCAAAACTGACGAAGGACATTATTACTGAACGATACCGAAAAATCCTGCAGGAAAAGATACAGGAACTTGGCGGAAAGAATCTGCAAATGCACATTCAGGTTAAACAGCAGGGCAGGAAAAAGAAGGAGGTATCTTCAGCAAAAACAATAGCTCCTGACCCGCGTCATAATTTTTTTAATCCGAAATACGTGTTCGATAAATTCGTTGTGGGCGGCAGTAACGATCTTGCTGCTGCTGCAGCGAAAAAAATATCGAAAAATCCAGGGAAATACTGGAACCCTTTTTTCATATACGGCGGTGTCGGTCTGGGAAAAACCCATCTTCTCCATGCAATCGGTCATACACTTATAGACAACTTCCCCGAAATGAAGATTATGAACATCTCAGGGGAAAATTTTGTAAATGACTATATAACTTCCATCCAGAAGGGAACGATGAACAGCTTCAGAATGCGGTATAGAAAAGCCGACCTTCTACTCATCGATGACGTGCATTCCATCCAGGGAAAAGAGGGAACCATGGAGGAACTTTTTCACACCTTCAACACCCTCTATGCTGATAAAAAACAGATGGTATTCACAAGTGACAAACCGCCGAAAGAATTAAAAAAACTCGAAGACCGGCTGAGAAGCAGGTTCGAGTGGGGACTGACCGCCGATATACAGCCTCCGAATTTCGAAATGAGAGAGTCGATTCTCAGACAGAAGATTGCCGAGCAAGAGTATAAAGTGCCGGAACCAGTTGTAAGATTTATAGCTGAAAATTTTACGTGGAACATCAGGGAATTGGAATCAGCATTGTATAAACTATTTGCATACCACGATCTCGTTAATGAAGAAATCACCCTGGACCTGGCGAAAAGGGCTCTGAAGGATATGGTGTCGTTAAAAAATGCCGAGGACATTTCGATCGACCTTATCCAGAAAAAGGTAGCGAATGCGTACAACATCAGTTTCTCCGATATGAAAAGCAAAAAAAGGGCAAAAAATATAGCTCTTCCCCGCCAACTCGCAATGTACATTACAAGAAAGCTGACTGAATACTCCACAACAGAAATCGGGAATGAATTCGGCGGCAAGGATCATTCAACGGTAATACACGCGATTTCAAAAATAACAGACAAGTATAACAACGACGATGTTTTCAAACTGAAGGTGAACAGGATTTTAAAGGAAATAAACGAAACCCATTGAATGCGGGAACAATAAAAAAATAAACATCCACAGATTTCTGTGCCTTTCCTGTGCATAAATGATATTTAAATAGAAAATATGTGTGCACAAGTTGTGCGCTTTTTCTTTACAACCGGGGACAATTACTTGTACGTACATATCCCCTGTTACTAGTACAGCAAACTATCCACACATTATTACACAAGTAACAGTAAGGAAGAAAACAAATTACTCTTCTTACTCACAATATCAACGGGATTACTACTACTACTATTTAAATTTATTATATATAATAACAGAAGAGGAATAGACCATGAAAACGATGATACATAAAAGCAAATTGGTAAAATACCTTTCATACACCGACACTATCGCAAGCTCAAAATCGACAATTCCGGTGCTTTCAAATGTTCTTATTGACGCAGACACCGGCACCCTTTCGCTTCTATCTTCAAACCTGGAAACAGGGATTAAGATTACTGATACAGCAGAAGTTTCGGAAAATGGCGCAATTGCAGTAAACGGGAGAAAACTGCTCAGCATTGTGCGGGAACTTCCTGTGGAGGATGTTCTACTTACGACCGACGAGCACAACAGACTTACGGTGAGAAGTACAAGCGATGCAATAAATGCGCAGTTCACTATTGCGGGCGTCTCAAAAAGCGAATTTCCGGAAATTAAAACAGAGCCTGACAACGAGTATGTTGCTATAAATGCCGATGAGTTTAAAACAATGATTCGAAAGGTAATTTTTTCGATATCAAGTGACGAAAACAAATATTCACTGACCGGAGTTTTTATCGAAAAAAGCGATGGAAATATCAATATGGTTGCGACGGACGGGAAGAGACTCGCCCTTGTAAAAAGGGACAATGCAGCCCTTGACCTTGCGATAGATCACTTTCAAATACCGCATGATGGTGTCATCGTTCCGAGAATTGTGTTTGCAGAGCTTCTCAAGTACAGTTTCGAAAAGAACACTCTTTCAATGGGATTCAGTTCGAACCAGATATTTTTCATGTATGACAACATCAGGTTGACCTCGAATTTAATCGAGGGAAAATATCCTGAATATAAAAAAATAATCCCGGGTGAGCGCGACACATATTTTACTGCAGACAAAACAGCCCTCCTCAACGCAATAAAAAGAGTATCCGTACTTGTGGATGAGAGCTTTAATCAGATCAAATTGAGTCTCGCAAAAAACACTCTCGTGCTTTCTTCACAGAACCCTTCTCTCGGCGGTGCGATCGAAGAAATTACTGTTGAGTATGACAGTGATGATGCTGTTGAGATTGCTCTCAACTACGTGTACCTCCTCGACTGTTTAAAAGAGATAAACTCAGATAGAATTAAAATAGATTTTGAGAATTCCGAAAGGGTAATTACGGTATACGGAGAGGACGAAAAGGGGTATATTAACCTCATAATGCCCATGAAACTGAATCCGTAATACCGACTGTGACCGGCGGCATTATACGGAAGTAAAGCGTTCGAATAACATTCATACTGTCGGATTGTTTTGATGAACCGTTTCGATTGTACGCAGTTGTGCTGTCGATAAATGGTTACCTCTGAAAAGCTTCTAAGTAACTAAAAGGACTCCAGCTTTTTGTATCTTGAATCTCTGTATTTAAAGGATTTCCGAAATTATCGGGAAACTCACATTGAATTTTCTCAGGATACAAATCTTATATATGGAAAAAACGGCCGGGGAAAAACAAATCTGATCGAAGCGGTATATCTTTTATCAACTTCGAAATCATTCCGTCATGTATCGGATAGGAAGATTACCAGATGGGGTTGCGACGGATACATTACCCGGGGTACCCTTGAGACTAAAGACGGTAAATATTCACTCGGGCTGCAATACAAGGGAAATAAGAAGTTATTCTCGGTTAACGGTACACCGGAACAAAAATTATCAAACATTATAGGATATGTGTACTGTGTGCTTTTTTCATTTGAGGATATTTCTCTTATCACTGGCCCACCTGTTATCAGGCGTAGTTTTTTAGACCTTATTCTTTCAACCACCGACTCATTGTACTTCGGGCAACTCAGACTCTATGTCCGGCTTGTCAGGCAGAAAAACAGCTACCTTAAGGGGAAGGCTCGGGTTGAACCTGACCTTATTGAGGTTTGGAATGAACAGCTTGTAAAAAGCGGCAGCTATATCATACAGAGGCGAATTGCTCTGATACAATACATGAATGAACGAATACGGGAGGCTGTGCCTGTTATCATTCATTTTACCGAGCCTCCCGAAATCAGGTACAGTACAAATTGTGCGGGTGATTCAGCAGGTCAGGTCAGGGTGGTCGATGATATCGAATCCTCGTTTTTAAACGCACTTTCTTCAAATATGAAGACCGAAATCGACGGGCGCCAGTCAATCGTCGGCCCACACCGCGACGATTTTATTTTCTGTGACAGTCATCATGAAGTGCGGTACTTCGGCTCTACCGGAGAAGCCAGACTCGCGTCAATTATGCTCAAAATGGCACAGGCGGCATATTACACCGATGTAAAAAATATCCAACCTATTCTTCTCGTCGACGATATCCTTCCGGAGCTCGATACGGTAAACAGAGAGAGCGTACTCTCGCTTTTCGGCAAAGAAAACCAGATAATTGTCACCGCTATTGAACGAAAACAGCTCCCCGAAATTTTTTCCTGTGATCGGGTGTTTCATATCTTTGAAGATGGTACAATACGATGAAGCGTGATACTAAACCGATACGGGTGCGGGATATTCTCGAGGGTATGCTGTCTCGAAATGAACGACTCAAATATGAGGTAAAGATTCGTGAAGCTTTGAACAGTTGGAGTGATATAGCGGAAGTGTATGTAAGGGCCCACACAAAGGCGGTGTATGTTAAAAACCGAACTCTGTACGTAAATACCGAATCGAGTGTGCTCGCAAACGAGCTTTCTCTCAGAGAGAAGGAGTACATAAGAAAGTTAAATTCTGCGGCGGGTATTGACGTCATCAAAAAGATTGTTTTTAAAGCGGGCAATACGATTTACGAAAAGAACGAGGGCAGGGAGAAGACAAGGCCCGGAGGACGCCTTTCCATGAATGTGCTGAAAAAAATAGATACCTCTGTTCTGCATATCAAAGAGGGGGACCTGCGGGAGATTTTCCGTCGCTTTCTCAGAACAACAGCGGGACATAATGAAAAAAAATGAACAGTTTGTGACATTTTAGAAGCGGTCTTTTAATTAGTTTCAGGTGCTTGTTTTAAACAGGCATAAAAACCCGGAAGACCGGTGAAAATCTTGATTTTCCTTTGAAAAAACGCCACTATTTATTATATTAAATTATTGATAAATAACGAGTTAACGTAATCTGAGGGGACAGTATATGGAGAATTACACAGCGGAAAATATTCAAGTGCTGGACGGTATAGAACATGTTAGAAAACGGCCGAGTATGTACGTTGGCTCAACCGGCTCTGTCGGGCTACATCATCTTGTGTATGAGGTGATCGATAATTCGATCGACGAAGCCCTTGTAGGGTATTGTGATGATATTTCGATAAACATCTATCGGGGGAACAGCATCGAAATCATCGATAACGGGCGGGGGATACCGACTGATTTACATCCCGGGGAGAATGTCTCTGCATTAGAAGTTGTTATGACCAAGCTCAATGCCGGCGGCAAGTTTGACAACAAGTCATACAAAATATCCGGCGGCCTGCACGGAGTGGGTGTATCGGTTGTAAACGCCCTTTCAGAATGGCTCGAGGTGCGCGTATGCAGAAACGGGAGGACCTATACACAGAGCTACAGGCGGGGGGTTCCTGAAAGTGAGGTTATCAAGGGAGGGGAGTGCGCTCAGCATGGAACAAAGGTGGTGTTCAAGCCGGACAGGCAAATATTCAAGAATATTAACTTTAACTTTGATACTCTGTCCAAGCGGTTGCGCGAGCTTGCCTTTTTAAACAAGGGAATCAAAATAATCATAAAAGACATGCGCAACACGGACGACGTAAAAGAGCATACCTTTCAATTCGACGGCGGGATAATATCTTTTGTTGAATACATTAACAGGGCGAAGACCGCCATTCACAGGAAGCCAATCTATTTCGAAGAGGCGCGTGATGATATAGAAATGGAAATCGCAATACAGTACAATGAAGGATACAATGAAAACATTTTCGCATTCGTAAATAATATTAACACAGTTGAGGGCGGTACGCATCTTATCGGATTTAAATCAGGGCTCACCAGAACGATCAACGATATAATCAAGAGGAACAACGCAATAAAGACGAAGCTGTCACTCGTGGGCGATGATGTCAGAGAAGGGCTGACTGCAGTTATTAGTGTAAAGCTTCGCGAACCCCAGTTTGAAGGCCAGACCAAGGCCAAGCTCGGGAACAGCGAAGTAAAAGGCACCGTTGAATCGATGGTGTACGAACACGTCTACGACTACTTTGAACAAAACCCGAATATTGCGAAACGAATTATCGATAAGTGCGTTCAGTCGGCAAAAGCGAGGGACGCAGCTCGGAAGGCGCGGGAGCTGACGAGACGAAAAAACGCCCTTGAAAACGACTCGCTTCCCGGTAAACTTGCAGACTGTTCGATCAAGGACCCTGAACGTTGCGAGCTCTACATTGTTGAGGGGGACAGCGCCGGCGGAAGCGCAAAACAGGGAAGAGATCGGGCTTTTCAGGCTATTCTTCCCCTCTGGGGCAAGATGCTCAATGTGGAGAAAACGAGGCTCGACAAGGTGCTGTCAAACGACAAGCTGCAGCCGATTATCACCACTCTCGGGGCGGGGGTCGGAGACGGTTTCGATATCGAAAAACTCAGATACGGAAAAGTTATTATAATGGCAGACGCCGATGTCGACGGTTCGCACATAAGGACACTGCTCCTTACATTTTTCTTCCGGTATATGCTGGATCTCGTGGAGAAGGGACATGTATATATTGCCTGTTCGCCTCTGTACAAGATGACAAAGAAGAATAATGTATACTATGCCTTCAGTGATGAGGAAAAAAATAAAATGTTGAAGGAGATAGGACAGCAGGGAGTGATCGTTCAGCGGTACAAGGGTCTTGGAGAGATGACTCCCACGCAGCTATGGGAAACAACGATGAATCCGGAAAAGCGAACACTCATTCAAATCACTTCCGAAGATGCGGTTGAGGCTGAAGAGATATTCTCCACCCTTATGGGCGATGCGGTCATTCCGAGAAGACAATTCATAGAACAAAACGCGCGGCTCGTGCAGAATATCGATGTATAGGGTACGTTTTGTACTCTTCATGCAGATGTTTTACGATCAAAAACGAAAACGGGAGAGGGATAAAGCGTGGAAATAGAGGAGAAGGTTGTTGAAAAGTTCATCGAAGATGAAATGAAAAATTCATATTTGACCTATGCCATGAGTGTCATTGTCAGCAGGGCGCTTCCTGATGTGCGAGACGGCCTCAAGCCGGTGCATCGCCGAATTCTTTACGATATGAATGAGCTGGGTCTCATACATGACAGGGCCTTCAAAAAGAGTGCGCGTGTTGTGGGTGATGTACTTGGAAAATACCATCCCCACGGTGATCAATCCGTATACAACGCTCTTGTGCGTATGGCACAGACCTTTTCAATGAGAATGCCGCTCGTCGACGGGCAGGGTAATTTCGGGTCCATTGACGGTGATAATCCTGCAGCCATGCGGTATACCGAGGTGCGCCTGCTTCCAATGGCAGAGCTGCTTCTTGCCGACATCGAAAAAAACACCATAGATTTTGCGCCGAACTTCGACGACTCCCTCGAGGAGCCTTCCGTGCTGCCTGCCGCCTTTCCGAACCTGCTTGTCAACGGATCGAGTGGAATAGCGGTCGGTATGGCCACAAATATACCGCCGCACAACCTGGGTGAAGCGATTCAGGCAACTATTGCCGTAATCGAAAAACCGAATATCAGTATCGATGAGTTGATAAAAATAATTCCGGGGCCTGATTTTCCGACGGGCGGTCTGATTATCGGAAGAGAGGGGATCGAAAAAGCCTATAAAACGGGCAACGGTCAGATCTATGTTCGGGCGAAGGTAAGCATTGAAAGTATAAAAGGCGGGAAGGAAGCGCTGATCGTCAATGAAATTCCCTATCAGGTCAATAAAACCAGGCTGATACAGGATATTGCATCACATGTAAAATCGAGAAAGGTTGACGGTATAACCGATCTTCGGGACGAATCGGACAGGGACGGCACACGTATCGTTATCGAATTGAAGAGGGGCATGGACCCCCATGTCATTATGAACCAGCTTTTTAAAATCACCTCGCTGGAGGTTACGTACGGAATAAACCTTCTCGCGCTCGATACACTCAAACCGGGTGTCATGAACCTCAAAGAAATTATTGAAAAATATATCCAGCACAGAGAAGAGGTTGTTAAAAGAAGAACAAGGTTCGATCTTGATAAAGCGGAAAAAAGGGCGCATATACTTGAAGGGTTTCTCCGGGCACTTGATAATATTGATGAAATCATAAAGATAATACGCGCGTCGAAAACACCAAAGATCGCGGAAAATGCACTGGTAGACAGATTCAATTTCACGAAAATTCAGGCGGAGGCAATTCTGGATATGCGGCTGGCCCGCCTCACCGGCCTCGAGCGGGAAAAGATTACCAAAGAGTACGAAGAGCTCAAGAAGCTTATCATGAAGCTCAGAGAGATACTCAAGAGCAGGCAGAATATTTTGAACGAAATTGTGCTTGAGCTCAAAGAAATATCGAGAAAATACCGGGATAACCGCCGAACGGAAATAATCGAAAAAACAGAGGAGCTCGATATCAAGGATTTCATCATCGAAGAGGATGTGGTTGTAACAATCTCCCACAACGGATTTATTAAGCGGACGCCTATTACCGCTTTTAAACACCAGGCGAGGGGTGGAGTCGGTGTGAACGCTTCTTCGCTCAAGGAGAGTGATTTCATAGAACACATGTTTGTTGCCTCGACCCATCGCAATATTTTGTTCATCAGCACCAGGGGAAAGGCATATACAAAGGAAGTGCATGAAATCATGAATATGAGCAAGACGGCGAAGGGGCAGAGTATCAAACTTCTGCTCAGCCTTGAAGGAGATGAATCTGTTGCTGCGTATGCGCCTCTGAAAAGCGGAGAAGACGAGAAGTTTATCGTATTCATTACGAGAAAGGGGTATATAAAGAAGATCGATCTTGATGATTTTCGAAATGTTCGAAAGTCGGGGATCATTGCCATAAAACTGGATGAAGATGACTGTTTAATCGCTGCAATCGTAACGAATGGAAAGAACGAGCTTCTGATTGCGACGGAGATGGGAAGGGCGCTCCGTCTCAAAGAAAGCACTGTGCGACCAATGGGCCGTGCCGCACGCGGAGTCACCGGCATACGCCTCCGGGAAGGTGACTATGTATGTGGTGTCAGAAAGGTAATTGATGCTGCGAGTCTTCTCGTGCTAACTGCCAACGGCTACGGAAAACGGGTCTCATTCAAGAATTTTACTGTGCACGGCCGCGGAACTGGCGGGCAGATTTTTATCAAGGCAGGTGAAAAGACGGGTAAGGTTGTCGGCATACGTGCAGTTACAAAGGGAGACGAATTTGTGATTATTACCGGAAGAGGAATGATCATCAAACTGAAAGTAAACGCTGTGTCGATAATGGGCAGAAACGCCGGTGGAATTAAACTGGTCAATATAAAAGAGCCTGATTCCGCGGTTGCAATTGCTCGCATTGTTCAGGATTGATGCCGGCGGTTTTTTGTGATGAGCAGGTCGTGAACAGAGGGCCGTCATTTTAGACATTGACATTGGAATTGATCAATTCTATCTTTTTTAGTGCGATGGTGGAGCTGATACTGATGAAATGCTGGAGGGCATGCAGAATGCGTAAGCGGCCCGGTGTTGCAGTTTTTTCGATAAAAAGGGAGAGATGGCTGAGTGGTCGAAAGCGGCGGTCTTGAAAACCGTTGTCCTTTACGGGACCGGGGGTTCGAATCCCTCTCTCTCCGGACTTGATTATTTGCATAAATAATAGATAAAAAAGATAAATTAGAAAATAAAGAACGTTCTCCCAAAAAGTGTGCTTGAAATAAATTGAATTGATTGTATATTTGTGTATGAGTGCCCTAATCCTGTAACATGAAGTGCTTTATCCTTAGACTATTTTTAGTAATATGCACTGAATAAAATGTCCGCCGGGACATTTATACTGAATCGTGGTTTTTTCAATAGTAAATTGGAGTAAATTGGGAGAGGTGCGAGAGCGGCCGAATCGGGCTCCCTGCTAAGGAGTTGTGCCCCTGTGGCACCGTGGGTTCGAATCCCACCCTCTCCGAAAGACATGCTGTTTTATTATGTGAAGATGGCCTGCAGGTGCTGTCGTTTTTTGAATATGTTTACTCGGCAGGCGTTCTGTTTACGTGCCCATAGCTCAGTGGATAGAGCATTGGATTGCGGATCCAAGGGTCGGAGGTTCAAATCCTCTTGGGCACGCACTTTTAAGTGACTTAAAATATCTTTGATACTTGGCCGCGAAGTGGCATATCCCGCTAGGGACTTTCCCCAGGGGGACTTTCCCTAGAGGGACATACGCCGCTTTTTACTGAACAGGAGCGGCTCCGTCACGAAGTCTGGTCAATAAATCCGCTATTCATTTGCAAAACTCAACGCTGGAGATGATATACGGTACTGCAGCGACATCCCTCTAAGACGGCCATTTCGGGAGTGGAGCAATGGAGATCGAATCCTACTCATTCGGATTGATGAGCCTGGGAGGCCGAAGATATACGTCGGATCTTATTGTTTATCCCGATGGGAGGGTACACGACGGCTGGTGGCGCGCCAGGGGACACATGCTTGGTATTGAAGACCTGCATGAAACCGCGAACACAGACGCAGATGCTGTTGTTGTCGGCACGGGGGAAAGCGGTTTGATGAACGTACCGGATGAGACCCAGCAGTATCTGAAGACATTATATAAAACCGTAATAATATGCAATACCAAACGGGCGGTAAAAAAGTTCAACGAGCTTTCAAAGCAGAATCGAGTTATTGGGCTGTTTCACCTGACCTGCTGAAAACCGGCGGTACTGAATCGGCTGATCAGACCCTTGTGGGGCATACCGGTGATATAAAACCCCCGCGTACAGGGTGCGCAGAACTATAGACTGGAGAGGTGCGAGAGCGGTTGAATCGGGCGGTCTCGAAAACCGTTGTTCCCGTTGCCGGGAACCGTGGGTTCGAATCCCACCCTCTCCGTAAAGAAGCACGCATAGAGTGTGAAATCACTAATAATACGCGTTTATTTGCCTGCCATTTTCAAAATCTCAGATATATGTTCGCCGGTGTGAACTCATGATTTGCTGTGTACCTCATGCAGGAGCGCAAAGTGCGTGTATTGGACTTGCAGAAAGGGAGTGCGATGTGTATAATCTTTACCGAAAATAAGCCATCAGATGAAAAACTGATGATCGAAGAGAACAATTTTAAAAAAATACAGCGATAAATGCAGGTAGCCCGCTTGGTAAAAAAGAGGACGGTCCTAAGAGAAAAATAGACTGAAAATTATGGGAAAAGTGATAATTGTCGCAAACCAGAAGGGAGGAGTCGGTAAAACAACAACTGTTGTAAACCTCTCCTCTTATTTGGCGCATGCAGGAAAAAAAATTCTCGTAATAGATCTCGATTCGCAGGGAAACAGCTGTTCAGGGCTCGGTGTAAAGAAGGGGGGAAGAGAGAAGAGCCTTTACGAAGCACTCGTCGGCTTTACGCCTGCCCGGGATATTATTGTTCATACAGGTATTAAAAATCTGCACGTGATTCCATCTAATATCAATCTCTCCGGCGCCCAGGTAGAAATGATTGAAATGGAGCAGCGGGAATTTCGGTTGAAGCGTGTTGTTGATGTGGTAAGAAATTACTACGATTTTATATTCATAGATTCACCGCCCTCTCTCGGCATCCTCACTGTAAACGGTCTTGTTGCTTCAGATTCGGTGATAATTCCCATTCAGTGTGAGTACTATGCATTGGAAGGGCTGAGCCAGCTCCTGAAAACAATCAACCTTGTAAAAAACCGCCTGAACAAAAGCCTCAAGCTGGAGGGAGTTCTTCTCACCATGTTCGATACGCGGACAAATCTCTCGAGGCAGGTCGTTGAAGAGGTTCTTGCATATTTTAAAGGCAGGGTGTACAAAACAATAATACCGAGAAACGTTCGGCTGGCCGAGGCCCCCAGCTTTGGGAAACCGATAAGCATATATGATCCACACAGCGTGGGAGCTCTCAGCTATAATAAATTATCAAAGGAAATTATAAATGGCAGGTAAAAAGGCATTGGGAAAAGGACTTGATGCCCTTATCTCCGATATTGCGGAAGCTGAAACACGAGGCGAAGGTATCCCTCAAATACGGATCGATGAAATAAATCCGGGCAGACTACAGCCGAGAAAAAGTTTCGATACAGAGGGAATCAGAGAGCTTGCACAATCGATCAGGGAAAACGGCGTTATCCAGCCTATTATCGTAAGAAAAGGTGAAAACGGATTCGAGATTGTCGTCGGAGAGAGGCGGTACAGAGCTGCGCGTGAAGCCGGCTTGAACGAAATACCGGCAATTGTGCGGGAGTATTCGGATGAGAAATCACTTGAGCTTGCCCTGATCGAAAATATCCAGAGGGAGGACCTTAATCCCATCGAAGAGGCGCGTGCCTACAGGCTGATAATAGAGCGAGATATGGTAACCCAGGAAACACTGGCAAAGCACATCGGAAAATCAAGGAGCTACATTGCCAATATGATGAGGCTGTTGGATCTGCCCGAAGGGGTGCAGCAGCATGTTTCACGTGGAACAATTTCGGTGGGTCAGGCAAAGGCTGTCGCCTCCCTCGAAAAGCCTGACGAACAGGAGGCGCTTGTTCAGCGCATTCTGAGGGAAAACCTGACGGTCAGGGACGTAGAAAAAATATCAAGACAGAAAAATGTTCCACGTGGAACAACCGGGTTGAAAAAAGACCCTCATATTGAAGAGGTCGAAGAGGGCCTGCGAACAAAACTGGGAACAAAGGTGACTGTAGAGTACAGACAGGGGAAGGGCTCAATTAAAATCGAGTTCTACTCCGATGATGATCTGGAAAGAATTATAGAGGAAATCGGTGGCTGATATATAGGGCCATCATTTACCCGCTAAGAATACAGGGTGACCACAAGCAGATGACGCTGTCGGTGGTTGGGATGGCCTTTTTCTTCAACGCAATAAATGGAAGCATCATAGACGCGCTATTATTCCCTCCCTTCTTTAAATGATTATATTTTCCAAAAATTCGGGGATGAGAACATGAATAAAAGTTTATAATTATTAATTATAATGTTTTAAGCTATTTGACCCATTTTTAGTTGTGGACTGTTTTTTCTGGTATTCATGGCAATCTGCATATTAATTGAACCTCGCTGATCAGCTGTATCTTTTCATTTGACAGGATCGGCTGTAGGATTCAGAATATGAGAAGGAGCTTTGTCGTGATTGTAAAACCGCACATGGTGCTATTCGATGGGAGGAGGTCGCGTGCGCGGGGGGTGGGACTCTTTCAGAAATACTGAAGAATCCTTCCAGGGAAACCGCAGCTCCTATAATGGCTGAAGGTGCGACTGTTATTGTTACGAAAATGGCAAAAGAAAAGAAAATTCACGGTATTGTTGCGATGGGAGGTACACAGGGTACGACGCTCAGCACACAGGTGATGCGGGCCCTTCCGTACGGTTTTCCAAAGGTTATGGTGTCGACCATGGCTTCCGGCAATGTCGCGCCTTGGGTGGATATCAAGGATATTACTATGATGTTTTCCGTGGCCGACATCTTTGGCCTGAACCCGGTTACCCGGAAGATACTTGCCAATGCCGCGGGAGCGGTGGCCGGGATGGTGCGCTCTGAGGTTGCGCTTGAAACGAGCGGCCATCCACTTGTCGCGGTCACCACCGTCGGTATTACAACGCGTGGTGCAATGAGAGCCGTTGAAGCGCTCAACAATGCCGGATATGAGACAATTGTGTTTCACGCAATCGGACCAGGTGGTCGGGCGATGGAGCAGATGATGTGTGACGGAATTATCGGCGCAGTTCTTGACTACTCAACAATCGAGGTATCGAACAATATATTCGATGCGCTCCTGAACGGCGGTATGGATCGGCTTACATGCGCAGGAGAACTCGGATTGCCGCAGGTATTTGCTCCGGGAGCCATCGAAGTGCTCGTCTACAATGAGCCGGAAACAGTTCCACCGCCGTATAACGTACGGAGGCTGGTGCGGCACAGTCCGAAGATTACGGATGTGCGTTTGAACGCCGAAGAGATGGCCCGGGTCGGACAGGAAGTTGCCAGTAGGTTGCAGAACACAAAGGACAGGGCCTTTTTCATGATACCGAAGGGAGGGTTCGACAGCTATGACCGGGAAGGCGGTGAGCTCTGGGACCCTGATGCGGATCAGGCTTTTGTGGAGGCGCTCAAAAAGGGCCTCCCGAAAAATATACGGATTATAGAGCTTGAGTACAATATTGAGGACCCGGAGTTTGCTGAAGAATCGGCCGAACGGCTGATCGAGCTTATCCGGGAAAAACACGCACTATAGGAAGAGGAGGTGCAATGGCGGTTCGCTATACGAGAGAGGAGTTTTTAAAACG
>CAZGJW010000013.1:0-40431 GCA_964525675.1 uncultured Spirochaetota bacterium | reverse complement strand
AGGACAAATATCGAAAATCCGGGAAGGTACAGGGGGGTTCAGGAAAAGATAGTAAAGGATACATACACCTTTACGGACGGAAAAACAGCCCATCGGATCATCACCGCGCTGAATCCTCTTTTGCAGTGATTGCGTCACCTTTCCAGCCTGCTTACAGCTCCTTTTCTGAAAACACTTCTGCAGAGAACACGTAAATTTCTGTGTCGGGTTTTTTCCAGCAGTCACCATCAAGCCCCGCCTTGTAGCATGTGTGCTGTAAAAACGTGTCTCTGTCCCATTCCTGCTCCGTGGCAACCTGCGGCAGCAGCAATCCCTGATAAAAACCTCTCTTGATGATAATGCCGTGCGTTCCCACCTCTATTTCATCAACACCATCGATCCGTTGTACCGGGGACATGACGGAGATTTCGATATCGATGTCATCAAACTCGCTCTCGGTGAGTGGCGGGAACCGCGGATCTTGAAATGCCGCGGCAAGAGCCATATCCTGCACCGACTGGTACAGCGGTTTTATCGCCTCAACGTAGCCGATGCAGCCCCTGAGGGCGCCCCTCTTGTGCAAGGTGACGAATGCACCAGAGTTTTGTGAAAGCCGCTCGGTCGAAGGATTGAAATGAAGCAGGGGCTGTCCATTGAGCCGTGCCCTGATTGTGTCTCTGACAAGTTCTATTAGAGAGTTTTTTTCCTCTTTACTCAGCATTTCCGTTTCCCTCCTCCTGTCAGTACAGCGCAGCGGACAAATAGCCGACAACGTTTCTCCTGTCGCCGGAAACTTCGCCGGAATCCCGGTACTGAAGAATCGCGCATTTCCCCGCTCCTTTTGCCTGGGAGAGCAAAATCCCGGTAAGGATTCCTCCGAATCCGCATGCCTCGGATTTTCCCTCGGTGATATGTCTGCTGAGCAGGTCCGCGTCCATACTTCGGAGGTCATCAATCAGCACTCCGTCCAGCGCCTGCGCATCGACGTGGGAATGATAATGTGAAAGATCGGTACTTACGATTGTTACATAGCTGCCCGGCATTTCTTCAGTCACGGCAGCAAGCGCACCGCTGAGAATATGTGCATTGTCCAAGCTCTGTACCCCGAATAGAACCGGAACTATCCTGACACCGGGTGCGCATTTCTGAAGGAACGGGAGCTGCACCTCGATGGAATGTTCACTGAGATGCACATCCTCAGAATGCGTTACACGTTCATTTTGTGCAATCAGTTTTTCTGCGAATTCCAGATTCACCTCCAGTTTACCGAGCGGCGTCTCATACGCAGTATCGAGATTTACAGAGATACCCTCAAACGGAGTTTGATGCGAAGGCCCGATCACAATTGCAGTGTTGAAAGAGAATGAGCGCAGCAGAAAGTATGTGTATGCCTGTACCGAACCGGAGAAAATATATCCCGCATGCGGAGAAATGACTGCAACCGGAGGAACATCCTTCATGCCGGTCTGCTCTGTGATTGCCTTGAAAAGCGATTCGGAGTTTACCCGGTCGAGATAGCCCTCTATACTCTGTTCGAGCTCCTCGTTCCTGTCTGGGTAAAAAAGCCCGTTCACCACGGGGAAACGTACGGTCTGTGCCTTTTCCATGAAGCTCCCCTTAATCTATTCGGGAATTCATTCTACAGTAGATTGTATTACATTCATCATAGGTTTACAATTTTTTATTTCGAAACCGCAGGCTTCCTCCCGGAAGGAGTGTATAAATGGATACAGTATGTAAAATAAAAATTTGCAACAACCGTGATTCCCTACTTCCTGTCAAAAAACGGGTTTTTTGCGCTGACGCTCAATGGAATGCCGTAAGCAATCCTGACCTCCGGGTCCAGCATGCCCATCTCCATTGCCGCCTGGCCGACGGTGTACATGATTCTGTTGTCCACTCTGTTGTCCATCGCGATACTCGCTGCGGAGCCGATGGCAATGCCAAGGTCACCCGTGTTGAACACGCAGGGATGATCCGGATGTTTGTTCTTCTCTTCACAATTCTTGAAACCGCACATGCCACAATAGAGGAGATCCATCGACTTTATCTTTGTTCCGCATAAAAGCATTACCTGCGAAGAAAGTATATTCTCCGCATCACGAACAAAAAATTGCGGGACACCATCCCTGGTTGCCATCTCCTTCATTTTTTCTGATATCGCCTCGATCTCTTTCCTTCTCACAATAGCCAGAACGGTATTATCGCGGCCACGCCCCTTGGGCGCAGTACGCGCGGCAATAAGCATTTTTTTCGCAACCTCATACACTGCATCTTCACGAAGCTCCTCTTCATATACCGGTTTCATCTCTGACCTCCATAATTTATAGTGCAAAAATATAAAACCTCGCAATGGGAATGGCCGGGATGAATGCTGTTCAACCCCTGTGATTGTATGGGCATTCCAGAATTTTCTTATAACGGGTTTTCAACGTCAATAAAACGAACGTCGATATCAAAGACGTCCTGAATCCTTTTGCCGAGCTCAATGATCCCCAGGCGCTCGGTACTGTAATGTCCCGCATATATGTAGTTGAACCCCGCCTCTTTTACGACATAGGGCGTGCTCTCCTTTGCGTCACCGGTCAAAAAGGCGTCGACCCCCAGCTCTAATACGCGGTCAAGCTCGTTTCTTCCTGCACCGCTTACCACGAAGAGGGTTTCAACATACTCGGAGCCGAAGTGAAAGCACCTGGTATCAGCTCGAAGCGTACGATTGACCCTCTCGACCAGGTCGGTAAACCCGACCGCATCCTTGAATAAACCGACAAGCCCTCCACCCGGTACCCTTGTCTGCACATTCTCAATACCCGGTTTTTTTCTCAAAAATGTTTCAGGGTCCTCTATTGAATCGGCCCCGATCACCTTCAGAATAAGACGGTTGTGGCTGATTTCATGGTGAAAGTCGAGGGGAAGATGATAGGCATACACGTTTATATCGTGTTCAAGTATCCGTTTGATCCTCTGGCGCCTGTACCCTTTGAGCGAGCGTTCATCGTTGTTCCAGAACAACCCGTGATGCACCAGAACTGCATCCGCGCCTTCGGCGATTGCACGTTCTATAACCTCCAGATTGATGCTCACCGCAGCAACCATCCTGCTGATATCCATCTTCCCAGCCACCTGCAGCCCGTTTTCGGTGTAGTCACGAACTCCGGGAGCAACAAGATACGCATTCAGCCAGTTCTCGAGAACATCGCGCCTTACCATGCCCCTAAATCCTCCCGAACTGTTTTTCAAGATCTCTCTTCGACAAATACAGCACAGTCGGCCTGCCGTGTGGACACACAAACGGGATATCGGCATTCATCAGGTCTTTCAGTAGAGAAAGCGCTTGAGTTTCGGTAAGCCTGTCTCCTTCCTTCACCGCATTCCTGCAGGCCGCAAGCCTGATAAAATAGTCACGGATATGCGCCTCATCAGGCTGCACCCCTCCCCGGTAGAACTCCTCTAAAAAGAGCGCAAGAACCTCTTCCTCCCTCCTCTCCGGAATGTACGCAGGCATTGAACACACGTTCAGGCTATCATCTCCGAAGGGTTCAAGCTCGATCCCTGCGTTTCTGAATGAATCGATATGTTCAACGAGTGCCCCGTACTGTGATGCAGGAGGCGTAAAATTGATCGGGATCAGCAGGTTTTTAACAGCACGGCCTCCATCCGAAACTGCACGTATCCCTTCGTAAAGCACCCGTTCATGGGCTGCATGCTGATCCATCAGTATAACGTCATCCCCGATTTCAAACAACAGAAATGTCCGGAACAGACAGCCTCTGTATACAACTTCACCCCCCTCTGCGGCTTTCTTGAGCGCTCCGCTTGATTCAATACTTCTCAGTCCCGAAACCGACCGGGAGACCTGTGAAGAAATCCATTCGGCATTCGGTGTACCAGAGCCTGACCCTGCCCTGTTATGTTCTGTAAAAAAGCCCGATTTCTCCGCTTTATATCGGTTGCCAGACGAATCGCCGGACTGATATAATGGAGCGTACGGTTCCATAACCCTGTTGAATCCACCGCCTGAATCACCACCGGACAGTTGTTTCGGCCGGCCCCCTGCAGGCGAGATACTTCCACCCTGCCAGCTCTCTTCCGTGTGGACCGAAGGACCCTTTTCGTAGAAATGCCGTCCGGCCGTTTTATCGATGCACGAGCGAAGCAGGGAAAAAAGTCTGTCGATTGTTTTAATCTTGACCTCTTTTTTTGCAGGATGAACGTTCACATCAACCAGAGCTGGATCTATATCGATGAAAACAAAGGCGTACACGTACCTTCCTGAGGGTACCATTCCTCTGAGCGATGCATTGACTGCGAAGAATAGGGACGGATGAACCACCGGCCGCCGATTAATAAAGAAGTACTGTCCCCTTCTATTCGGAAGCGTCATACTGCTTCCGGATATAAATCCGCCGATCCGAAAACCCTCGGCTTCTTCACCGAATTCCATCAGTGATCGGTTCAGTGCTTCGCCATAAATATGCCCGATCCTTTCATAATTATTTTTGACGGGCTCCAGATTGAAAACGTTCCTGTCATCCGACTTGTAGTGAAACCCTATATTAAAAAATCCGAGCGCCTTTTTCTGCACCTCCTCCCTTACCTTTGCAGCCTCTGCCCTGTTGCCCTTTAAGAATTTACGCCTGGCAGGTATATTGCGAAAGAGCTCTTGCACGATTACGGTGGTTCCTTCGTTCGAGGCGGTGGGCTCAACAGCACACCGTCCCCCTGCCGGGCAGATGATCTTCGTTCCTGTTGTCAGTCCTTTGGGCCTGGTGATCATGGTAAAATCTGCAACCGCGCCGATACTTGACAGCGCCTCTCCCCTGAATCCCATACTGCCGATTTTCGAAAGATCCTCAAACCTGCGTATTTTACTCGTGGTATGCTTCCTAACGGCTAGAACCGCGTCCTCTTGAGACATGCCGCACCCGCTGTCAGACACCTGAATAAAATCCTTGCCGCCGTTGTTTATTGTAACTCTGATGGAATCCGCACCTGCGTCAATTGCGTTGTCCAGAAGCTCACGCACCACTGCAGAAGGCCCGTCAATAACTTCGCCGGCTGCAATCTTTGTGTATACTTCTTCCGGGAGAACGATAATATTTCCCACGAGAATACCCCTGCCGCTCAAGTTTATACTACAGGCTGTATACCACGCCAATTCTGTTTTTCGCCTATAACAGAATAGTTTCAATATTAAATAGTCAGGCGGGACAAACTACAGCTGAATGGTATCCTATTTTTTAAAAAAAAGAAACCTCGCCTTGTTTTTTACGCGGGAAAAAGGTGTATTTGGGTAATCAATGCTCTCAAGATTAAACACCAGGTAGTTTCCATTGGCAAAACACCAAACAGTAAAACTGTCAAAAACAGAGCAGGAACGAGGCTTTTAGCCCCCCGCACCTGCTCTATAAAATACATTCTCTCTATGTGTTACACAATTACCTGATTCCCGCATCAATAAGCGGAACCAGTGCCTCAATGGTCTGAGGAGTCTGAACACCAGCGCCGGTATTGATGAACAGGCCGGCGAATCCATACTTCTTTGTCAGAACGATCTGCAGAACCGGCAAAAACCCCTGAAGATAGAGCTGCTGGTCTAGTGTTGCGCTCACATACCCGTCCTTCAGGCCGTCGATTGTCTGCGGTGTCAGATCGATACCACCGGCGATTATTTCACCTGGTTTCTTGCCCGCATCTTTGAGAATTTTCTCGAACATCGATGTAACGCCGCCATGCTGAGTGCCGACTGCCTTTACTTCGGGGTGTCTTGAAAGGTATGCTGTCAGCACAGGTACACAGAGCGAAAAATCGGCATTGACTTCGGGGGATATTTCGAGGTAATCAACGTCACATCCACCTTCCTTGAGTGAATCGAAAAGACCCCTCGTGCTCATCCCTCTTTCAGCCTCCGCCATAAGACCGTACACAACAGCCTTGTCACCCTTTTTCAGGCCATCTTTAAGCATGGCCTTGCCGGTGATATAGCCGCCTTGATAAAGATCAACACCTGCATACCCGAATCCCTTGTTGCTGTACTTATCATATAGCGCTGTCAACGGAGCATTACCGCTTGTTACGACAATACCCTTTGCCTCCGCCTCCTTGACAAAGGGAGCAAAAGCATCTGAACCCGGATGCCCCATTATCGCGATACCGTCCGGCTCTGCGGCAAGCGCTTCCTTGAACTGCTGAATCATCAGTTCTGGCTGCCATTTCGAGTACTGCTCGATAAGTTTGCATCCCAGATGCCGCGCTGCATTGCGGGCGCCGTTGGTTCGGGCGATTGTTGCAGGACCGCCTTCGGGCCCTCCACACTGGATATAAACCGTCATTCCCTCACCCAGGAGCCCCTTTCCTGAAACCGCCTCCTTTTTCTGTGCAAAACCACTCACAGTAAGGCCGACAACAAGGGCAACCACCATAATGGTAATGCAGATTAATACGATGTGCTTTTTCATGATACAACCCTCCTCAATAAAATTTTTATTCCTGGTCTGAGACCTGCTGCGTTGTCATAGAAGGCTTCTTTGAGCCCGCATTTACCCGGTACTCGACTTTTTAATTCCTGTACCGATGCTGCTTCGGCCCCTGCTTATAATAATGTTCAGAGACACCGCTATTATAAGAACAAGTCCGTCGACAAGTCTTGTCCAGAATCCTCCTAAACCCGATGCAACAATACCGGCTTCGATGGAGCCGACAATAAACGAGCCGAAAAGAGTTCCGATAATTGTACCTTCACCGCCGAAAATCGATGTGCCACCGATAAATACGGAAGCCATCACTATCAGAAGGTATCCGCTTCCCTGCGTCGTCCAGTAGGTTGTCATTTCAAGGGTGAGAAGCACTGCGGCAAATGCAGAAAGCCCCCCCATCAAAGTGAAGAGTTTTATCTTCATTCTTGCGACGTTTACACCCATAACCTGTGCCACCTGCATATTGTCACCGATAAAAAGTATGTGTTCGCCGAAACGGTGCCTGTTGAGTATAAACCAGAGCACAACAGCAACTGCAAGGGCCCAGAGTGACTGCACCGGGAGAGCACTGCCCAATCTCGCTACAAACAGTGTATGAATAAATTCTCCACGTATTTCACGTATATTCCATGCAAGACCACCGGACAGAATAACGGTAAGACCGCTCCAGAAGAACTGTGATCCGAGCGTTGCTATAATGGAGGGCATTCCTATTTTCGCGATTAGTATTCCGTTGACATATCCCACCACAAGACCGCCGATTATTGCAACGATAAATGGTATCAAAGTCATACCGGTTTTGGTGTAAAGTGACGCGAACAAGAATCCTGAAAATGTGATGATGGCAGGAAACGAAAGGTCTATTTCACCGGCCGCTACAATGAGAGTAAGGCCGAGTGCAAGAATCAGGGGCGGAGGCACGGTCGAAAGAAACGCCTGGTAAATCCTGTATTTCAGGAATGTTCCCGGTGCGGTAAACATAAAGGCCCCAATTAGAAGCACATACACCACAATAATGGGAAGCGCTTCAATTCTGCCGAAAACCGTTCTTACCGTTTTTATCTCAGTTTTTCCCATATTATTTAATTTTCTCCGTCGCGTATTTTAAAAGGAATTCGTCGAGCTCATGAAGCGATATCTCTGTCTTCTTAAAGTTTGCAACGATTTCTCCCCTGTCCATAATAACAAAACGGTCTGAAACTTCATGCACATGGGATATCGTGTGTGAGATATAAACACAGGAACGACCCGATTCCTTTATTCTCGTGATAAAATCAATCACCTTGCGTATTTCCTTAACAGAAAGCGCGACTGTCGGCTCATCCAGCACGATGAGGTCCGCATCAAAGTACATCGCACGCCCGATAGCAATCCCTTGCCTCTCACCCCCTGAGAGTACACTCGCCCTGGAATCTACTGTAACACCGGCTCCCCTGAATCCTATAAGATCAAGCATAATATGCTGGGAAACCTCCCGCTCTTTCTTCACGTTGATAAATCCGAATTTATTTATTACCTGCCTGCCGATAAAAAAATTACGCCAGAGGGGCTGCTTTTCCCCGAGGGAGAGTTCTTGATACACAGTTTCAATGCCGTACGTATGGGCGACATTGACACTGTAGTTCTTAAAGGATATTTTTTCATCCCGAATATACATTTCACCCAGTGTCGGTGGAAAAACACCCGTAAGAATCTTCACAAGGGTTGACTTGCCTGCGCCGTTATCACCGATGAGACCGACCACTTCATTCGGTTCCACATCCAGGTTCACACCCTTCAAAGCGATGACTTTACCAAAATACTTGTGAATGTTCTTCATGCTGACCGCGTATGTATAGTCTTTGCTCATTTTTTTATCCAATCACCGTATATTCTTTAAAATTGAAAAAAGTTTAGATTATTTACAGAAATATGTCAAGGATATTCTGTAAATAAAAATCTATTTGTTGAAAAATAAACTTAGTTCTGGTACATTATTCAACGTGTATAGTGATGAAGAGCTTACTACATTATTCATACCCTTTGATCCTGTGTCAAGGAATCTTTGGAATTTATATGAATAAAGACAAAAACATATTCACAAACAGAAATTACGTTGAGGTATTGACCTATATCCATCGAAGTCGCCGAATATCAAGGGCAGACCTCGCCCGTACAACAGGGCTCACACCGGCAACAGTTTCACACTTAGTTTCCGAACTCGAAAAGGCGGATATTATCCGCAAGACAGGACATGGAGAATCGAAAGGAGGGAGAAGACCCATTTTAATAGAGCTCAACCCGCACGCCTTTTATCTCGCCGGAGTCGATCTCGGCATTACCAAGGTGAATGCCACGGTTATCGACTTGCACGGAACTGTGATATCCCGCGTAAAAAATCCTGTCGATGCGCGTGACAAAAGAGACATAATTATTTCACGCATGTTTGAAACCGCGAGGCAGGCCTTCACCAAGGCCGGAGATGAGGTACGGAAAAAAATCGTAGGAATAGGTCTTTCTGTTTCAGGACTCGTCAATATCGAACAGGGGGTTTCAATTTTCGCCCCGAATATTCCGGACTGGCAGAATGTTCCGATAGCAGAGCTCTTTCAAAAGGAGTTCAGTATCCCCGCATTCATCGAGAACGACGCGCGCGCCATGGCTCTTGGTGAAGCCCGATTCGGCGCAGGCTTTGGATATGATAGCATATTCTGCGTGAATATCGGGCATGGAATCGGAAGCGGTATACTCATCGGTGGGGAGCTGTACCGTGGAAACACTTTTACTGCCGGTGAATTTGGACATCTCACCATTCTCCCGTCAGGGCCCTACTGCCAGTGCGGCAACCGGGGATGCCTCGAGGTTATGGCAGGCGGTCATGCAATTGCAGCTTCCGCAATACGTTCCGTAAATGCAGGTGCAAAAACTGCAATTAGAGATATCGTGAAGGGGAAAATACATGAAATAACGGCAGCAGTTGTATCTCAGGCCGCGCAGCGTGGTGACAGCACTGCAGTGCGCCTCCTGCAGGAGGCGGGAAGATACCTGGGTATCGGACTCGCAGGCGCTGTAAACATTCTCGGCCCTGAATTGATAATAATAGGCGGGGGAGTCGCCCTGTCGGGAGATGTGCTGCTCGATGAAATAAAGAAAACCATTTCGAAACGCGCATTCACCACAATGGTCAACAAACCGTCTATTGTACTGTCTGCGCTCGGGGAAAACGCGAGCAGTATCGGGGCAGCAGCCCTCGTTCTGAGCAGAACACTCAAAAATCCGTCTACATTCACGCTCCGTAATCCCTGATAAACGCTTCGATTGAACGGTCGTAGGTTGCTTCAGCGTTCTTTGAAAAGTAACAGGCCGGAAGCTCGTTCATCGCTTTGTGATAGGCAATGCACTCACAGCAGATGCCCTTTCTTGAGCATGGTTCGTACGTGCAGTTGCATGAAGCCCTGTTCTTCTGTGAATTACACTCCATAAGAAATCCTCCGCCAGGAGCCGGGATAGTTAAAACAGGTTGGATATGAATATTTCGATCCCTTAAGGTATTTGGATTTATCCCGATCGACAATTTAATCCTGCAAGGAAACAGGTATTGTTGTACTATTAAAGAACCCTTGTGCCAGGCGGAGCATCCCGGTCCGGCCCGATAAGAATCACCGTGTCGCTGTCTGGAATGAGCCCCAACACAAGCACCTCTGATATAAAATCGGCAACCTGCTTTGGAGAAAAGTTCACAACCGCGATAACGAGCCTGTTTAAAAGCTCATCTTTTTTGTACAGCTTCGTTATCCGGGCGCTTGATTTTTTTACGCCGAGCCTTCCGAAATCAATCCACAATTTGTATGCGGGCCTTCGAGCCTTTGGAAAATCCTCTATCCTGACAACCTTCCCTACCCGCATATCGACACTTGTAAAATCCCTATACTCGATTTTCTCCATTCGGTTTTCTCCATGGTTTTTCATATACCGCTGTATTCCGCGTTATCCGGCGGCAGGGAAAAATCGCATCAGCAGAACGACAATCACGAGTGCGGGCAGGAAATTCAGTACCCGTATTTTTGCGATTTCCAGCAGGTTTATACCGATACCGACAATCATCGTTCCTCCAACCGCAGTAAGCTGGTCGATCATCACCGTAGAGAAAAAATGTTCACTCAGCGACGCAGCCAGTGTTATACCTCCCTGGAACAGGAAAAGCGGAATAAAAGAAAACAGCACCCCCCAGCCGTATGTTGAGGCGAGGACTGCCGAGGTGAAACCATCCATCACCGATTTTGTCAGAAGCAGGGAATGGTCCTGCCGTATCCCTTCGTCTATTGCGCCGATTATCGTCATGGAGCCCATGCAGAATATGAGAAAGGCGGAAACAAGCCCTTCGGCAAACCGCCTGTCATCGCTCTTCGGTCCCGGTTTCAAAAAATCCGCGGCCCGCCCAACGCGTTCCTCCAATCTTAGAGCCTCACCGATCAGACCTCCGATCAGCATGCTGAACACCAGTATGAGAAAGCTATGCACCCTGAATGCCATTTTGCCGCCGAGAACGAGCGTAAAAAGCCCGAGCGCCTGAAAAAGAATACTCCGCAGCCTGTTGGAAATACTTTTTTTCAGTATAATACCAAGCAGGCTGCCGATCACAACAGCGCCAGCATTGACAATTGTTCCAAGCGGCATAACAGGTATCCTTTAAAATACATGTGTAAACGATATACAGATAAGACTCTCAGTCAATCTCCATATCGACTGCAGCCTTTATAAGCGTTTTCGTGTACGGATGCCGCGGGTTTTTAAAAATCCGTTCGACAGGACCGTATTCGACAACACGGCCGTTTTTTATCACCAGAACCTCATGGCTCAACGCCCGGACGACCCGAAGGTCATGGGTGATAAACAGATAGGCAAGGTTGTGCCTTTTTTGAAGCTCGATGAGCAGTGTCAGAATCTGCGTCTGAACGGACATATCGAGTGAAGACGTCGGCTCGTCGAGCACAAGAAACCGCGGTTTGAGTATAAGCGCACGCGCTATGCACACGCGCTGTCTCTCCCCCCCGCTGAACTCATGGGGATACCTGTTCATGTACCCCGGCTCGAGACCAACCTCATTGAGTACCGTGGCTATCATTCTGTTCCGCGTACTTCTCGATTCCCCCGAATAATGGACACGTATTCCCTCTTCGACAATCTGACCGACGGTAAGTCTTGGATTCAGGCTTGCAAAAGGGTCCTGAAATATGATCTGCATCTGACTCCTGAGCGGCCGTATGTTGCTGCTCTTGAGACCCTGTACTTCCTCACCCATGAATTTGATCGAGCCGGTGCTCGAAATAAGCCTGAGCAGCGCAAGTCCGCAGGATGTCTTACCCGACCCGCTCTCACCAACCAGCCCTACGGTTTGTCCGCCCCGTATGGTGACTGACACCCGGTCAACGGCCCTCACCTCGCCCCTTTTTCTCCTGAAAATTCCCCGGTAAATCGGAAAGGCAACACTCAGATTATCGCTTTTAATTACCTCTTCTCCGACGGTTTCAGGTTCATGGAGTACTTCCTTGAGCTCTGAGGAAAGGAGGTACTTCGTATACTCATGCCGCGGATTTTCAAATACCTCATCGATTTTCCCCGTCTCGACGATTTCACCGGATTTCATTACTGCAACCCTGTCTGCCATCTTCCGTACGACTTCGAGGTCGTGGGTAATAAGCAGAAGAGACATCCTGAACCGCGACTGAAGTTTTTTCAGCAGGCTTAGTATTTCGGCCTGAATGGTGACGTCGAGCGCTGTCGTCGGCTCATCGGCGATGAGAAGCTCCGGTTCGTTGGCAAGCGCCATAGCGATCATAACACGCTGCCTCTGGCCGCCGGAGAGCTGATGAGGATAGGCGTTCAGTCGAGTGTGCGCCTCCTGAAGCTGAACGAGGCTCAGCAGCTCAGCAGTCCGTTCATGCACCTCTTCAACTGAGAGTTTTTTATGAAGAACGAGCGTCTCCCCGATCTGTTTTTCGATCGTATGCAGGGGATTGAGTGAAGTCATCGGCTCCTGAAATATCATGGATATTCTGTTGCCTCGGACTTCACGAAGCGCATCTTCGCTGATACCCATTAATTCTTGTCCTCTGTACCGCACGCTTCCGGACGGGTAGAAGGCCCTGCCCTCCGGCAGAAGCCGCATAATCGACAGTGCGGTTGCGGATTTACCTGCCCCGCTCTCCCCCACGAGGGCGATTGTCTCACTCTCTGCTATATCGAAAGACAACTTTTTAACCGCCTGCACTTCACGGCCGGTTGTCTTAAAAGTAACAGAAAGATTTCGTACCTCGAGCAGGCTCATGCGAGATTCCTCCTCGGATCAAAGGCGTCACGCACCCCCTCCCCGATGAATACGAGAATGGAGAGCAAAACCGAAAGCACGACAAAGGAGGTGATCCCGAGCCACGGCGCCTGAAGATTCGCCTTACCCTGGGCGAGAAGCCTCCCGAGAGAGGGTGATCCCGGCGGGAGTCCGAGGCCGAGAAAATCAAGTGATGTCAGTGCAATTATCGAAGCGTTCAGTATGAACGGTAGAAAGGTAAATGTCGCGACCATCGCATTGGGAAGAATATGTCGGTAAATGATAACAGAGTTACGCACACCGAGCGCCCGAGCTGCCTTAACGAACTCGAAGTTGCGTACGCGTAAAAATTCCGCTCGCACAACACCGACGAGAGAAAGCCACCTGAACAAAAGCAGTATTATTAAAAGAAGCCCGAAACTCGGGCGCACTATGCTTGTGATGATAATGATGAGGTACAGGGATGGAATAGACGCCCACATCTCGATAAAGCGTTGAAAAATGAGATCGACCCTGCCCCCGAAATAGCCCTGCACTGCGCCTGCAGAAACACCGATGATCGAGCTGAAAAATGTAAGCACGAGCCCGAAAATCACCGATATTCTGAAACCGTATATGACCTGCGAGAGCACATCATGGCCCTGGTCATCCGTTCCGAGCCAGTGTGTCCGGGAAGGGGGCGCAGGCGCAGGCACATCGAGTGCGTAGTCGATGGTATCGAATTTGTAGGGAATGATCGGCCAGAGCATCCAGCCGTTTTCCGTTATATGGTCATGAATGTATGGATCGTGATAGTCGACCTCGAATTCAAGGTCGCCTCCAAAATCGGTTTCCACATAGTTCTTGAACAATGGGAAGTAGAATTTAGCGTTGAACCGTATGAGAAGGGGCTTGCCGTTCGCAACCACCTCGGCGAGGAGGCTGACGATGAACAGGCTCAGAAAAATGTAGAGAGATATATATGCCCTTTTGTTTGATTTAAAGCTGTTAAACCGCCGGACGAGCTGGGAGTTTTTCAACAAAGCCTTTTCCTGCTTCACCTACACCTCCCTCGTCTCGAAATCGATACGCGGGTCGATAAACATATACATGAGATCACCAATAAGGTTGAGGAAGAGACCGAGCAGGCTGAAAAAAAACAGAGTGGCGAACATGACGGGATAATCTCTGTTTATCGCCGATTCGAATCCGAGCAGACCGAGACCGTCCAGGGAAAAGATAACCTCGATGAGCAGGGTGCCTGTGAATAGCGAGCTGATAAAGGCGGATGGAAATCCAGCGATGACAATGAGCATCGCATTGCGGAATACATGGCCGAACAAAACCCTGTTTTCACTGAGTCCCTTTGCGCGCGCGGTGACGACGTACTGTTTGTTGATCTCCTCGAGAAATGAGTTTTTCGTAAACATTGTAAGGCCGGCGAACCCACCGATTACCATCGCCGTTACCGGAAGTACAATATGCCAGAGGTAATCGACAATCTTCATATACCATGAAAGTGCCTTCCAGTCCTCGGACACAAGCCCCCGTAGAGGAAATATCTTGAGATAACTCCCGCCAGCAAAGAGTATAATGAGAAGAATTGCAAAGAGAAAACCGGGAATCGCATAGGTGACTGTTACCACAAAGCTCGTCCAAACGTCAAACCGGCTGCCGTCCCTTACCGCTTTCCGTATACCAAGCGGTATGGATACCAGGTATACGATCATTGTTGTCCACAGGCCCAGAGATATAGACACGGGCATCTTTTCCATAACGAGATTGATGACTTTTTCATCGCGAAAAAAACTGTCGCCGAATTTGAACCTGAAGTAGTTTCCCATCATTATGAGAAACCTCTTGTATATCGGCTTGTCAAACCCGTACAGTTTTTCGATCTGCTCGATGAGCTCCGGATCCAGGCCCTGGGCACCGCGGTATTTCCTCTGTATACCGGCCTCTCCGCCGGACGCACCCGTTCCTCCCTGCTCAGCCGCGCCGCCACTGCCGCTAATCCGCTCAGTCGCACGAACCGCAGAGCCTCTAATCTGAGCGATGAGCCGCTCAACGGGCCCTCCGGGGGCGGACTGGATAATAAAGAAGTTGATGATCATTATACCTATGAGGGTCGGAATGATGAGCAGAATACGACGTATTATGTAGTTTATCATCTGTAAAAAACTCCTTTGGGTAACCCGGCCCACTTAAATTCTGGAAAAATGCCGCAGTTTTATTTTATTCCCTGAAGAGCCTTTTCTTTTTTGCCGTCAACCCACCATGTATCACTGAAACCGAGCGCATACTTCGGTTTCACAGCGGGCTTGCCGAACTTGTTCCAATAGGTTATGCGGTAGGTCTTGTTGGTCCATTGTGGAATACCGTAAAACCCCCATAAAAGCACTCTGTCAAGCGCCCTGCACGCGGTCACGAGGCTGTGCCTGTCGGGAGCTGAGATAATTTTTCCGATAAGCGCGTCGACAACCGGGTCTTTTATTCCCGCGAGATTTCTGGAACCGGGTCTGTCGGCAGTTTCCGACGACCAGAAATCGCGCTGCTCGTTTCCGGGGGAGAGGCTCTGGGCCCATACAACGGTCGTTATATCAAAATCGTAGTTATCCAGCCTGTTTATATACTGGGATGAATCGACGGTCCGTATATCGACCTTGATGCCGAGACGTTCAAGGTTTTTCTTGAAGGGGATGGCTATTCGCTCTGCACTCGGCTGGGCGAAGAGCATCTCAAACGCGAACTGTTCCCCCATGCTGTTCACGAGCTTTCCACCCTCGAGGTTCCAGCCCGCCTCCTGCAAAAGGGACAGTGCCCTGCGAAGGTTGTTGCGGATATTTCCGCTCCCGTCCGTTTTCGGCGGACCGTACTCCTCTGTAAACACCTCTTTTGGCAACTGATCACGAAACGGTTCGAGGAGCTTCAACTCATCCGGGCCGGGCAATCCCCGCGAGGCCATTTCGGACCCCTCAAAAAAACTCTTAATACGGGTATACTGCCCGTAGAACAGGGTCTTGTTGGTCCATTCGAAGTCGAATGCATAGGCAAGCGCCTCCCGTACGCGCTTGTCCTGAAAAATAGGTCGTCTGGTATTGTACACGTACGCCTGCATCCGCACATTGTTTTCGTTTGGCGGCTCCTCTTTTATGATATAACCTTTGTCGAAGTCAGTACCCTTGTAGGCGGTTGCCCAGACCTTTGCGACATTTTCCTGTCGAAAATCATAGCTTCCCGATTTAAAAGCTTCGACAAGAACGGTTTCATCGCGGTAGTATTCGATGCGTATCTTCCCGAAGTTGTACCGACCCTTGTTCACCGGAATATCCCGGCCCCAGTAATCGGGCACCAGCTCATAAGTGATCGACCTGCCGGGTTTTACTTCAGCCACCCTGTACGGTCCGCTTCCCATCGGCGGGTCGAGGCTTGTTTTTTCGAACGGATGGCTCGTATAATATTTTTTCGATATAACGGGCAGCTGGCCCATAATGAGCGGAAGCTCGGGATTCACCATTTCCCTGAATACGAATTTCACCTTCCATTTCGAAAGTTTCTCCGCCTTTTTTACATCCTTGTAGTAGTATCGGTAAAATGGCGCACCTTTCTCGATAAGGGTATTGAAGGAAAAAACAACATCATCCGCGGTAACAGGCGTGCCGTCGTGCCAGCGGGCGCTTTTTCTGAGGTTATACGCCACCCATGAGCGGTCCTCCGAGAGCTCGATCGTTTCAGCCAGCAGCCCGTATTCCGTAAACGGCTCATCGTCCGACTGCACCGTCAGCGTTTCGAAGAGGAATCCGATGCCGGATGCCGGGACCCCCTTCAGTATAAAAGGATTGAGGCTGTCGAATGTGCCGACCGTGCCGAGTGTCACCAGACCTCCTTTCGGTGCGTTTGGGTTGACATAGTCAAAATGCGTGAACCCGGGTCTGTACTTAACATCCCCGTGCAGGGCAAGGGCATGCGTTACCATCACCTTCTGCGCCATTACCGAAACTGAGACTGCCGTGAAGAAAATAACAGCAATTATAAAACTGAATTTGCGCATGTTTCACTCCCCTCTTTCAGAATATTTGGCTGCCACACGCTATACCCTATTAAAGTTTTTCGTGCTCTCGCTCGAAATAATTATAGGAATACGATACTATGCTGAAACGGCAAGTCAAACTTTAAGATGTTTTAGAAGTGGGTGCTGTTCTTATCAGCGTGCAAAAAAAAGATTCAGCCGCCTCCCCGCGGTTACCCACCTCTCCTCTCCCCAGTACCGGTAATGCCACGGCTCATAGATATACCCGGTGACAGTTTCCTTGTATTTCGGATATGATAGAGAAATACCGCAATCGGTCATATGCTCCATGAGCCATCTGAATGCCGCAGTTCGATCAAAGCTACCCGAAAGCACGCTGCCGATTTCATCAGTGGTAAGATCACAGACAGTCCCGAGCTGATGTTCCGAATGCCCGGGCTTTGCAACGCTATTTTGAAACACACCATGCCGCTTTATTGCATTGTAATATAAACGCGACTGATAGTATGCATCCCGATATGCGGAGAGGATTCGTATATTCACCCCCTCTGCCCCTGCATCATCGATCATGCGTATAAAAACATCAAGCGCTTTTCGTCTGAGCAGAAGACACCTCGATTCATACCCCGGCGCTTTGTACCGCAGGGGCACCGGCACGAGATCATCCGGCACATAATCGAGGGGAAGGGAAAACCGGCGGTCGACCATACTCGAACCTATACGAATATTGTCGCTTCCTTCACCTCCTGCAGGCATCAGGAGAACACTGTCATCGGTAAAAATATCGGGAAGATAGAAGGTCGAATCAGCCCCGGCGCATCTGTACCATATTACTCCATCGGCTTTTAAGATGCCCGTTATGGGTATTTCTTCGCCAAATGGAAGAGAGACAGTGCGATCCATTGTTGCATTGAAAGACGTGCCGGTATATGCGATGCTTTCCGGAAGAATGTAGCGTACACTGCTGCCACTGTATAGATAAAAGGGCAGCAGCAGAATCAACACACTGAAAAGAAGAGCTTTTCTCATATTTATGAACGATATCGACAGTAAATTATGCTACTGACAAATTACGATTCGGTGATTATTATTATGTAATACCTGTCAGTCTACAAATATATACCGTGCAGGTAGGTAAAGAAAGATTAAAGTAACGGTGAGTCACTCCACCATAAAGGAGACTGAAAATGCTAAAAAAGGCGATCACATTCGACTACAACAACATTCTGGAGGAGCGAATCGGCAGCCCTGTTGGAATCGATTATGAGGAACTCATTTCGTATAAAAAGAAATCATTGGAAATACATACGCTCTTGTCATCAAAGAGGGAAAAGGGCTCTCTGCCGTTTTACGAGCTCCCCTATCAGGCTGATGAGGTAAGTGCCGTGAAAAAGACTGCCGACTCATTGAAGGATGAAATGGGTAAGCGTTTTGAAAATCTTCTCGTTATCGGCATAGGGGGGTCATCACTGGGGGGTATTGCACTTTTAAAAGCCCTGACCCACCCTTTCTATAACGAGCTACCGCAGACAGCCCGCAAAACCCCGCGTGTCTACTACGCGGAAAATATCGACCCCGATGAAATAAAGGGTCTTTTTGACATTCTCGATCCTGAAAAGACGGTGATAAACATCATATCGAAATCGGGAACCACCGCAGAACCGATGGCGAACTTTCTCCTCCTTCAGAAATTCTTGAGTGAAAAGATAGGTGATGACAATTTCAACAGACGGGTCGTTGCAACCACTGATGCCGACCAGGGCACACTCAGAGAGATCGCGAATGCGCAGGGCTGGCGAACATTAAAAGTTCCCGAAGGGATAGGTGGCCGTTTTTCGGTGCTTTCGCCGGTCGGGCTTTTTCCAGCGTACATTGCAGGCATCGATACAGACGCGCTCCTGGAAGGTGCCGCGCTTATGGATTCGGTATGCAGCACGCAGGATTTTCTAAAAAACCCTGCATATATAAATGCGGTGATTCATTATCACCTGCACACAAGAAAGGGAGTAAACATGGCGGTGCTTATGCCCTATTCAACAGCCCTGGGAGAAATTTCCGGCTGGTACCGACAGCTTCTCGCCGAAAGCCTGGGCAAGAAGTACGGATTGACCGGCGAAGTGGTGTACGCTGGCCAGACACCCATTAAATCAGTCGGCGCTGTTGATCAGCATTCACAGATACAGCTCTACAGAGAGGGGCCCTTCGACAAGATTATCACTGTCCTTGGTGTTGAAAACTTCAACAACTTCCTCAACATCCCCTCCATGTACACGCAGTATGAAGGTCTTTCCTACCTGGGAGGACATACTCTGAACGAGCTCTTCGAAGTGGAAAAGAAAGCCACCATTCTCGCCCTCGTCAAGTCAGGACGCCCGAACATTGAAATAGCTCTCCCAGAGATCAATCCCTACACCATTGGCCAGCTTTTATACATGTACGAGGTTCAGACCGTTTTCGCAGGCCACCTGTACAGTATCAATTCACTCGATCAGCCCGGAGTGGAAGCAGGAAAACAGTACACCTACGGCATGCTTGGGAGAGACGGATTTGAAGAAAAGAAGAAAGAGGTCGAACAGTTTCCGGCAAAAGATAAGAAATATATACTCTGATTCAGAATAATAGTTTTATCTATTAAAATTCTATTCTAGCAAAGCGATATCTTTTCCTTTTGTACCCGATTTTCTAATAGACAAGGATCTTTTTCTTGTCCATAACCTATTAAGCATTGGGAAATTTCGGTAAAAACCATTAGGCAAGTCTCGGATTGAACTTTTACAATTGAAATTACACTTGCCTAATTTTTTTTCTTTACAGAAATATATTTTTTAGTACAATCATAGGTAATAATAGAGTATACTTAGTTGTTGTGGCCCCTGGCCGCAGTCAAACATGTAAAGCTGTTTCTTACGTTTTATACTGCCGGTAATTTCTGCGTCATGAACAGACGTATTACGCAAAGAAGAAACCGGGAAACGGTATATCATATGGGGCGATTAACTCAGCGGTAGAGTGCTACCCTCACATGGTAGAAGTCACTGGTTCAAATCCAGTATCGCCCAAAAGCCCCGGCAGTACCTGTCGGGGCTTCATTTTGCAGGCGGGGTTTTCGGTGTTCGGCAATATCCTATGGCTTGCCCTTACCAATATCAGAAGAAAGCGGGTTTCTTCACTTCTCTATTTCATTCTTGCTTTCGTTATTTCCCAGTCGCTCTTTCTCGTTTCACTATCCACCGCATTTCTCCGGATACCTGAGTTCAACAATATTAAAAAGTTATTTTATACCGTGACTATTACATTTATAATCCTGAGTGTACTGATCCTTGGAGTGCTCAGCTATCTCTTTCTCAATACACGAAGAAAAGAGCTGGGGATACTTCGCATATGCGGTGTCAGAAAATCCGATTTACTCATGTCCGCTGCCCTTGAAATATTTTTTATCTCTCTCGCCGGCGCTGTATCAGGAATTATCTGTGTTGTTTGTATTGTTCTTTTCAAGGTGATATATCTACCGCTTTTTTTTCAGAATCTCACGTATCCGAGGCTGTTAATGCTTGTCGGTATTTCCGGGCAGACGGTGTTCGCCGTCGTTATACTGGAGGTTACCTATTCCCTGATATTGATTTCTCTCTTACTGCGTAATGATATCAACGGACTCGTACGGGGATCGCCGTGAGTATTAAGGTAATAGAGGTAACAAAAACCTTTGCCCGGCAGACAGGCAATGAGTATGTTGAAGCTGTAAGGGGGGTGAGCCTTGATATCAACGAGGCCAGCCTTACTCTGGTAAGCGGCCCAACAGGCAGCGGTAAAACAACACTGCTGTCGATGATCGCCGGTATTATAAAGCCGACAGAAGGTGAGGTTGTGCTGAATACCGTTCATGTTACTGTATCGAGCGACCGTTCTGTTTCATTTTTCAGGGAGCGTTTTATCGGGTATATTCCGCAGGAAATACTCCTTTTACACGATCTGAACATTTTAGAAAATGTTCTCTTTCCAAATGTGTTCCATAAAAAGCCGATGAAACAGCTGAAACAGTGGGCAATTGGACTTCTGGAACGTCTTGGTCTACCGGATAAAACAACGTGCTTCCCCTTCGAACTTTCAGGGGGTGAGAAAAGAAAGGCTATGATAGCGCGCGCCCTTGTAGCTTCTCCCTCATTTATAATTGCAGATGAACCTGTTTCAGAGCTTGACCAGGAATCTTCAGGTGAAATACTGGAGCTTTTAGAGGAACACAAAAAAAACGGCGCTGCTGTTGTTGTAGCAAGTCACACATCTCTCAGCTTCAGTATGCCGTGTGATATATATCATCTCGATCATGGGAGAATTGTTGATTACCGGAAAGGAGGTTTGTAATGAGCTATCTCGAATTGAAATGCCGAATGGACAGGTGTTGGATCGACCAGACCACGCAGATGGATCTTAAAAAATGTACAACACAGAACAACAAAGAGCACCCCGACCTGTTCGGTCCATGCGAATATCTGAGCGTTAAATCCAGTGATGAATACCACAAGGGTGAAGTATGGAAGAAGTTCGGCGAAATGGTCGATAAATCAAAACCGAAAGGCGGATCAAAACCCGACTAGTGGTGAAAAAGATCTACAGAATAGCGGCGACAATACATCCCGGAAGCTCGAGAAAAAAGGTTGAAATCAGAGACAGCGGCACGCATATTTATACCACCTCCAAACCTGTTGAGGGACAGGCGAACAGGGATGCAGTAAAGATACTGTCCGAATATCTGCATATTCCAAGGCGGGACGTACGGCTTGTTAAAGGCATGAAGTCCAAACAAAAGATCTTTGAGATACAGGAAAATCAAACGATCAAACCCGGTTTAAACGCAAAAAAAGTGTGAAATATCCCCGGATATTTCGTGGAAGCATAAAACAACGGAGGTGTGTATGGCTCTGCAAAAACTTGCCTTTATCGGCGGAACCGGACTCTATGAAATTGATGGTATGTCGATTACAGACAGCATCGATATCGAAACTCCATTCGGAAGACCCTCGGACAGCATTATCAGGGCTTCATATGCGGGAAGGGAGCTGTTCTTCCTCCCCAGACACGGCAGGGGACACAGGATACTTCCAACCGAAATCCCGGTCAAAGCGAATATCTACGCGTTGAAAAAGCTCGGGGTTGGAAGCATTATTGCGGTGAGCGCTGTCGGAAGCCTTAAAAAAGAGATCAGGCCAAGG
Organism: uncultured Spirochaetota bacterium; assembly: GCA_964525675.1. Taxonomy (GTDB): domain Bacteria; phylum Spirochaetota; class B62-G9; order B62-G9; family DRHN01; genus CAYSRJ01. The sequence continues at coordinate 18,453 of CAZGJW010000013.1, read as the reverse complement.
GATATTGTGATCCCGTCGCAGATAATCGACAGGACAAAGAGCAGGCAGAATTCATATTTCGGAGAGGGCGTCGTCGGACATGTTTCTTTTGCAGACCCCTTCTGCTTGCAGTTGAGCGGAATACTCTACTCAACTGTACAGGAACTGGGATACAGGGTGCATCGAGACGAAACCTACATATGCATGGAGGGTCCCCTCTTTTCAACACGTGCTGAAAGCAACCTGTACCGTTCGTGGGGCGGAGGCATTATCGGTATGACAGCACTCCCCGAAGCAAAGCTTGCACGGGAAGCGGAAATGTGCTACGCAGTTATGGCCATGTCCACCGATTATGACTGCTGGAAAGAGGACGAGGAAGATGTTACCATTGAAATCGTCGTCGAGAATCTGCAAGCAAACTCTCAGGCAGCGCAGAACATTATTAAGGCCCTGATAGAGCGAATTCCGGCAGAAAGGTCCTGTACCTGCCTTGAGGCGGCAAAGTATGCAATTATTACGGACAAATCCCTCATCCCGGACAAAACACGTAAAAAACTTTCGCTCTTCTATGAAAAATATTGGGGAGATATAGAATAAAATAACACTGCTTGTTATCATGAAAAAGTGAGGTTGCCATAAAGACCGTAAAACAATTCGATGCAAGGAACAGTGCAAAATGAAAACCCGTGCAGTACTGTGCGTGACGGTTGCCATATGTGTGTTTGCCGCCTGGGTCCGCAGCGCCTGTGGCGGGGACTCATTCACCACTGTTTCATGGGGTGCAGGTTCCGCTACATCCCCTAATTCGGTAAAAAAAAGCGTTTCAGAGCTCGAGGATACCGGTGCGGACATAATGAAAAATAAGGGCATCGATACGGGCGGAGCATTTGCATTTCACAAACAATTGCCCCTGTCTTTCGAAGATAAGGATCGGGATTATGAGGAAACCCAGCTCCGACGTTTTGAGATTATCTTTTTTATTTCTCTCCCTGTGAGCCTTTTTTTCAGTTTCGCCGGCGCCGCTCTATTCAAAGCGGCTGCGGAGGGAGAAATAAGTTTTTCTTCCCTCGACTACAGTTATATATTACTCTCTTCGGCCGGTATATCCTTTACCATTGCTTTACGGGATAACAGAGTTGTTTATAACAGGGTTATTTATAGAAAGACAACCGGTAAATAGGAGCAGCAACAGTGAATATAACGTCGTGTTTTAAATCTTTTTTAACACTGTTTTCCTGGAAAAGCAGGAGAATGAGGGTTTTTGTCATTATCAGTGTATCCGTCATCGTATTTGATCACATCGTCAAATGGATCATCAGAATGACGATGGACCTGAATCAGACGATTCCGGTTATCGGCAACTTCTTCACCATATCCTATATACTCAACTCCGGGATTGCATTCGGCTTCTTCGACAGCAACCACTCACCAATAAAGGCGCCGCTTCTTATTGTGATTTCGGTCATTGCGCTGGGAATTATCCTGTATATCTTTCTCTCCCTTCCCAGAGACATCAGGCATACGGGCCCCTCAATGGGGCTGATTTTCGGTGGTGCAATCGGAAATATTATAGACCGGATAATTCACGGCAAAGTAGTCGACTTTTTTGATGTCGATTTTCCCGATGTATCCATACCTGCCCTTCACATCCATATGACACGCTGGCCGACCTTCAACGTTGCCGATTCCTGCGTGCTTACGGGAATAATCATGCTTTTGATAATAATCATTCGCCATGGAGCAAAAACTGAAGAAGGATAGATTGTACCGGATTTCAGTTGCCGATGCGGACAGCGGTAAAAGACTCGATGCATATATTGCGGAGAGTATTCCCGACCTTTCCCGTTCATTGATAAAAAAATATGTTCTCGATAAAGAAGACCTCGTCCTTGTTAACGGCAAGAAGGCAAAACCTCATCAAACACTGCATAAAGGAGACGATGTGTCGATCCGCATTCCCCCGCCCAGGCCGATCGGCCTCGAGTCTTCTCCGATTCCCCTTGACATACTGTATGAGGACGAGGACCTCATTGTAATCAACAAACAGCCCGGTATCCCGGTACACCCCTCTCCCGGCCATGAGAAAGATACGATTGTAAACGCGCTTTTGTATCATTTTGGTGGAGAATCAGGCCTTTCGACAATCGGCGGTGAATTAAGGCCGGGCGTTGTGCACCGGCTTGATAAGGATACTTCCGGTGTGCTGCTCATCGCAAAAAACGACAGGGCTCATAACAACATCTCCAAAGAGTTTTCCGAGCGAAAGGTAACAAAACAGTATGAAGCAATTGTCAAAGGAGTTTTCAGGGAATCCGGAGGAGTCATAGATGCGCCGATTGCACGAAGTCCCAGGCAGAGAAAGAAGTTTTCGGTACAGGAAACAGGCCGGCATGCGTTAACCCGGTTTACGGTAATCGATTCCAGAAACAATACCTCCTGGGTTCGGCTCTTTCCGAAAACAGGGCGCACGCATCAGCTCAGAGTCCACATGGCCCATGCAGCTCATCCGATAATTGGCGACCCGCTCTACTCGAGAAAACCGGGTCCCGTCGAATACCTTGCGCTCGTTGCCAGGATCCTCCGTATCGTTCACCCTACAACAGGCAGGGAGATGGAGTTTACCGCACCCTACCCGGAGCATTTTATACGCCTTGCAGCCCTTCTGGGCTATACGCTCGGTGCAGAAAAATAGCCTGAGGGCCACCCTTCATTTTCAGATACGGCTTTTCACAAGATGCTTGACAATATGTAATCCCGCCTGTAGGTTATGGGCGATATGTATAAAGATGAAACCGAAATTCTTCGCGAGGAGCTTGAAAATTATAAGAACGAAAAGGAGCGCATTCGAAAGATAATCGGCCAGATCGGAGGAATAACTGCAAGAAAGCAGGACAGGGCCGTCAATATAATCTTCCTCGTTCTGGTGATATTCCTCTTCACCTTCGACTTCATACGTGAAATTTTCAACCTCTCGGTGATCAAAATACCGGCTCTCATCTCTATCGAGCTTGCGGTGCTTTTGGTATCCCTCAAGATTGTCTGGATGATAAACAAACAGACAAAAGTGGAACACTTCCAGTTCTGGATTTTGAACTCAATCGAATTTCAAATCAACTCCCTCTCAAAAAAATGCGGGACATTGAAAAGAAGATTGATGTTCTCGGAACAACCCATAGGTCCCGTAAAAAATCACGCGTGTAAGAGGTAATTGATGAAAATACTGCTTTTAAAACCACCGTTCAATCCTCATCTTATCAGCACCACACTCTATGAGCCGCTCGAGCTCGAGTACCTGGCAGCCGCAGTGCCGGAGCATGACGTTGAAATATTCGATATGAGGATAGAAAAAAACCTCCTTAAAAAATTAAGTGTTTTCAGACCCGATATTGTGGGTGCTTCATCTTATACATGCGATGTCAAAACAGTGAAGAAAATATTCAAGGAGATTAAGCTGTTCGATGCATCTATAAAAACAGTTGCGGGCGGCAATCACGTGACCTTCATGCCTCATGATTTCAACGAGGATTACATCGATACGGTGTTCATCGGGTATGCAGATAATACATTCAAAGAATACATAGATGCATGTGCCGGAGGCGCTGGAATCGAAGGTATTCCGGGTCTCGGTCTTGTACGTAAAGGAAACATACATTTCACCGAGAAAAATACTGCTCCCGTTGATCTTGACAGTCTTCCCTTCCCGGCCAGAAATTTAACTGCCCGGTACTGGAAGAGATACCATGACTCGCTTCGAAACAACCTTGCACTCGTGATGACGAGCAGGGGGTGTCCCTTTCGTTGTACCTTCTGCGCATGCTGGAAGCTGATGAACGGAAAATATGTAACACGTGATGTCGATTCGATTATTGCGGAACTGGAAAGTCTTACCGGCGATGTGGATATAGTCTATTTTTCAGACGATAATACCGTTCATGATGTAAAGCGCGCGTGGGAACTTGCTGAAAAGATCAAAAAGCACAGAATAAACAAGAAACTGCAGATGTACGCACGCGCGGACCTCATTGTGAAACACCCGGACCTCTTTCGCAGTCTGAGGGAAGCCGGCCTCGAATACGTAACGGTGGGATTCGAAGCGGTTACGGACCAAGGCCTTGAAAAAATAAACAAAAAAACAACGATAAAAATCAACGGTGAAGCAATCCGTATTCTAAAAAAACTGGATATCTACATCAATGCGCATTTCATTGTAGATCCGGACTTTACTGAAAAAGATTTCGACCGACTGCTCCGGTATGTAAACGATACAAGCCTCTATCGCCCGGCATATCCGGTGCTGACTCCGCTGCCCGGAACAGAATTATACAAGAAAACAGCCGCATACCTGGCAATCAAGGACTATGATTTTTTTGATTTTGCGCACTCGGTGCTTCCCACGAAGCTTGCCAGGAAGAGATTTTATCACCGGCTTGCAAAACTGTATAATGAAAGCTACTCGGTGAAAAGATTTATGAAGTTTAAAAGGGAGGCAAAAAGGGGAATACGGACTTCTTCTGATTTTTACGCCTATAATACGGACGGCATCTCCCTCTGGATGCTGCTTCTTGTACGCCTGTTCAGTATTCCCCAGTTCCTTAAGATCAAGTATGCCTACAGGTCAGAGCCTGATGGATAATCATCACTCGAGCTCTTTCGCTGCGGTCATGGCGGCGATTGTTCCATCTGATGACAACGACCTCCTTGCCCTCATAGTATTTCGCTGCCAGAGCATCGCACGGCGGGCATTGGGTCGAATAGAAATCAACAACCGCTTTTTTTGTTTCGCCAATCTCTTTTTTTGTATTTACCGGCGTTGATACACCGAATTTTATCAGACATTACAATATACCCCTTTCAAAATAAAGTGATATTCCCATTTCTATCAGCTCCTTCTCCGGCCTGCAGTCGGGTGAGGCGATGCTACCCTGTTTGTTTTTTGCAACAGAGCTACATCCGCCGCCACAGACGAGGCTCAGATTGCAACTTGTACATTTGTAAGGTATGTCTCTTTTAAGTAACTTCTCGCGAAGTTACTTTTTGATACTCGGTCCCGGGGGGATGTATCCCGCCAAGGATCGGATGCGTACTCTTCGGGAACCTGCCCGATTGAATATATGTCGCTTACCACAAACCTGCCGCCCGGCTTCAAAATACGGAATATCTCGTTCCAGACCGATTGCTTGTCCTCAGCGTGATTAATTGTACAGTTTGATATCAGGAGGTCCACCATATCATCGGGAAGGGGTATACTTTCGAGTCCCGATGTGTATTGATTGCTTCTTCTACCTTGAAATCCATCGTATGATGTCCCCATAATTTCTACATGAAGTTGAGAAGAGTCCTGAGACCCTCCTTCACCTGTTGTATCTGCTCTGAATCCATTCCTTCAGTGATCCTGTTATCACACTGCAGCTTCGACCTCTCTACGTGAAAATAAACCTTCTCTCCCTTTTTCGTAAGTGAGATAACACTGTACCGCCTGTCCGAACGGTCGACTTCCCTGCGAAGCAGGTTTTTTTCCATAAGGCTTCCGATAATTCTGCTCCCCCTTGACGGAGACAGCCCCATCTTCTTTGCCACCACGATCCCGCTCATCAGCTCCTTCGGTTGTATCGCTTCGATGCAGTGCATCTCGCTTGTGGAGAGCCCCACACTTTCGCCGATACCCTCTTCCTCGATGGTACATTTCTTCTTTAAAAGAAAAATATAATCGATAACCCGCATCGGCACCCTTCTACGTTATTTCGAACAAGTAATTTGTGATGCCCGGCTGAGAAGCGCTATATATCGCTCTTATGTATCACAGGAAATATTACTTGCTATGAGCAATTATTGTTGATAACAATAATATATCTGATTATTACCGACGTCAAGAAAAAAAGGATGCAGGGCTAAAGACCATTACGTGGCTGCCGCATCAAACAGTTTGTCTTTCCTTCTCTGTCTGTGTAAATATTGTTTCAAACAGTTTTGCAAGCGCGGGGGTTACCTCTTTCGCACGCCGCTTCATCACTCGATTCGCCACCTCAACCGCTTTGTCGAGCCTGTACTCTTTTAATCCGGCTTCGGATGCCCAGCAAAAGGAGGGTATATACTTCGGTGGAAGTTGCGAACCGAAAATATTCACCATAATGCCGATCACAGAACCGGTATTGAGAATTGTATTGATGCCTGTTTTTGTGTGGTCACCGACAACTGCACCTAAGAACATGCGACCGGTGTCTACGACTCTATTGCGTATACGCATCCTGATCGTTCCGTAATTGTTCTTCAAATCACTCGTGCTCGTCCCTGCTCCCAGATTACACCAGGATCCAACGTAGCTGAGCCCGATGTACCCGTCGTGCTGTTTATTGCTGTAGGAGTGAATAATCGATTTTTCAACCTCTCCGCCCACCTTGCACAGCTCGCCTATGCTCGTGCCCCCGTATATCTTTGCGCCGGCCTTTATCAGAGTGCCCCTGCCTATATAAGCGGGGCCTTCAATAAAGGAGAGCGGGTAAATAGTCACATCTTCATCGATACACACAGGCCCATTCCCGGCATCGATCACAGTCCCCGGTTTAATAACACTCCCTTTTCCGATTGATATACGCTCTCTGTTCAGAAGATGGGCGCCCTCATACACTTCACTTCCGCTTTGCCCGTATGCCCGGTAATCGTACTCTATCTGGCTGCCATTGAACTCAACAAGGTTCCAGGGATATTCGATACATCGTGTCTTGCACTTGATGATCCGGACACCCCGTTCCTCGATATAGGAGAAAAATTCTCCGTTCAGACACATCTCAGGCGTTACATGCCGGGCATTTTGTCCTGTAAGCCTGGCATAAACTACCGTGCCGCCCCTCACTCCCGCTTCCTGGTCACCTTCTGGGGATATGGGTTCATCAAAAAGTGCGCGCCCGTTGACAAACAGTGCTGAAGACCCTCCTTCAATACAGTTGACTGTATACCCGGTCTTTTCCTTCATGCTATTTTCAAGCTCCCTCCGGCAGAAAAGAACGGTGGGCCCCTCAGCAAATCTCTTTGTAAGCTTTTCCCTGATGAGCTGTATACCGCATCTCAGGTCAAATACCGGGCGGATATAGGTGAGGGGAAGAAAGTTCGCATACAGCTCATCTTCAAATAGGCACAGGAGTCCGGCGCGCATAACAATACCCCTGAAAATAAAAAAAATCGCTGTTTTATGATAGCAGTTATTTTCGTTATTGTCGAGCATCAAACTGTTGGCACCCTGTATCCCCTCGCCACATTCCAGATCATTGTATTGACAGTACAGACGAATGCCTCTATTTTCTATGGACCGGACCACCGAATACAAAATCAGGATACCTGTATGAACGAAAAACAGAGGGTAAAGGACTGCATCGCCTTTAAAAAAACAGATAAAATTCCCTGGCAGATAGGCTATACCACCGAGCTTGGCAGCAGAATCATGGAACAGCTCAACCTGAAAGAAGAGCGCTGCATGGTACTGGGCAAAAACATATACAAATTCAACAGCCTCGATGCGTATTTCGGAAACCATCTCGCATTCATACGAAACCGTGCGGTAAACAGCCTGAAGGAAATACAGCCGGGATTCTTCAGGGACGAGTGGGGTGTCGTGTGGGACAGAAGAATAGACCGGGATATCGGCACACCGACAAATGTGGTGCTCGAAAAGCCCGGCCTCAACAATCTACAGTCCCCCGATCCCGATGACGAGGCCCGCTACGCCCATGCAGCTCCAATACTTGAGGCGAACTCCCACCGCTATATTCTCGCAAAATTCTCATACAGCCTCTTTGAAAGAGCATGGTCGCTGCGGGGCATGGAAAACCTTATGACCGATTTTATACTCAACCCTTCATTTGCTCATGACCTGCTCGATGCAATAACCGATTTCAACATCGCGGTGCTCAAAAACCTGGAAGTATTCAGCATCGACGGCGTCTATTTCGGAGATGATTACGGGTATCAGCGGGGCCTTTTGATGAGCCCCGACACGTGGGGTATATTCATCAAACCCCGTTTACAGAGAATGTATGACAAGGCACACAGCCAGGGTCGCGATGTTTTTATCCATTCATGCGGGAATATCAGCGAAATACTTGGCGATCTCTCCCAAATCGGCGTGAATGTCTTCAACCCCTTCCAGCCCGAAGCGATAGACATCGAGCAGACAATCAGAACGTTTTCGAAAAAGCTTGCATTTTACGGTGGTATTAGCATTCAAAAAACGCTGCCATTCGGCTGCAGAGAGGACATTGTAAAAGAGACACGAAACAGGCTGGACCTTGCAAAACGGTTCGGCGGATATATCATCTCACCGTCCCATGACATGCCTACGGATATACCGCTCGACAACATTCTGACTATGCATGCCCTCCTACTCGGACAAAACAGCTAGTACTGCGGCGGCACTTCTCGCTGCGATGCTAAACGAGCGCCACCTCAACCCTGTTTCTGCCACCCTTCTTTGCCCTGTACAGAGCTTCGTCGGACGCTGATATAAGCTGGGAAGCTTTCTGTATCGAGTTACCGTCAAAAAGGGCAATCCCTATGCTGACTGTCACGTGTAATGACTGCTTCCGTTCTTCGTCGTTTCCGGCAGGTATGATAAATTCATGGTTCCAGACCATCTTTCGAAACCGCTCGCATACAATCCCCGCCTCTTTCAACTGTGCATTATGCAGAATCACAGCGAATTCTTCCCCACCTATACGGCATGCGAGATCGCCTGTTCGTATACAATGGTGGAGCAGGCCGGCAACCCCGGCAAGAACCCTGTCTCCCGCCGGATGGCCGTACGTATCGTTTATCTGCTTGAAAAGATCGAGATCGAAGATAAACAGGGTAAAAAGGGTTTTTGTTCTCAGCGCCTTGGCTGTTTCCCGGTCAAGCGCCTCCATAAAGTAGCGCCTGTTGTAAAGGCCGGTCAGCTCATCCTTTGTCGCCATCTCGGCCAGTCTCTTTTGCGCCTGCCTGATCTCCCGTTTCAATCTGGCCTTTTCCATCGTGTTGGCTATACTTCGCGAAAGAGACTTGCTGTTCAGATTATCCTTTGCAAAGTAATCGAAGGCGCCCTCCTGAATAGCCCGTGAAGCTATTGTCTCATCCCCCTGACCGGTAATGACAATCACGGGGATATCTCTGTCATCTCTATTCATCTTCCGGAGAAAATCTATGCCGTTTCCGTCGGGAAGCGAGTAATCCAGAAGAACGACATCAGGCGTAACGCGTTTCATAAATTTTACCGCTCTGGCAATACCCGTTACCCGGTGAAGCTTAATCCTGTCCACAATCTTCAGACATGAAGCTATTGTTTCATAATCATCATCTTCATCCTCGATAGAGAGCACATTTACATCCTGATCGAAGTTGATAATCGACACATCACCCGCATAGGGTCGCGTATCGTAATGGGGGATGTTCTGCACCTTAGATACTATATCGGAAATCTTTCTTGCCGCATCCTCGATCTCGAATAGGTATCCTGAAAGTGCGGAGGGTATCGTCTCGCCTGTTTTTATGAGCTCTATGTTGCCCAGCAAAACGGTAAGCGGCTGGTTGATCTCGTGCGCTGTAGCACCGGCCATCTGAAGAAGCACCTTGAGCCGCTCCTCTTCGATAACCGATTTCTGCTGATCGAGTATTTTTTTGTTTGCCTGTTCGAGCTCCTCGATCGCCCGGTTTAGTTCTTTTGTCGATAACTTGAGCGACTCTTCGAGATTCTTGTGCTCGGAGATATCACGGAGCGAGGCGAGCGACGCTCTTTCACCTTCCCAGTCCGTGTATACGACACGCATCTCAACAGTGATGGCCTCTCCATTTTTTCCCTGTATATCGATCTCCCTGGTTTTTCCCGCTTTGACCGGATATTGAAAGGGCCTGCCGACAACAGCCTTCCTGCCCATTTTAAACAAAGAAACTGCCGCCGGATTTGCGAATACAACGATTCCCTGTTTGTTGATGATCAGCAGTCCGTCAGCGTTGTTTTCAATAATGGTTCTCAGCAGTGATTCACTCGCACTAAGAAGCTCTTTTGAATGCTTGCGTTCGATAGCGGAGCTGATTGCGTACACGAGAAGGTCGTTATCCAGTCGACTTTTAACCAGAAAATCTTCGGCTCCCGCCTGGGCAGCAGTGACTGCGAAATCCCTGTCCTCGATATCGGTGAGCACTACAACTGGAGCACGCGGTAGTTTTTCGCTGATCCGCTGCACGGCTGATGCACCGTCAATGCCTTTTGAAGGAAGACTCAGCAGTACTGCGTCAACCGTATTTTCACGGCAGTATGAAAGAGCAGAGGATACAGAGCTTCGCCGCTGGATTGTAAAGGAGACGTCTCCCCGTTTTGAGGACATCTTCTCTGTGATATCTCCCTCTTCACCTTTACTTCCGACAAAAAGCAATTTGATTTTTTTTTCTTCTGCATGTTCTCCCATAATTCAGCCTTCACGATAGTGTTTCCCGACACGCGGGCGATACCTTATACGCTGCATACAGACGACTGCAGGTCGGATGTACCCATTCTGCCAGCCAAACAGCGAGGAAAATTCCACAGTATTATTAACGGCCGACACTTGTACAAAAAATAGCGCGCCCGGACAAAAAATCGGGCATATGTGGTTAAATAATATCTCCCGGATTTACGATCTGCGAGGGATCAAGTGCCCGTTTTATGCTCCTCATTTCTTCGAGTGCGTTATCATCGAACAGTATTTCAAGGTACTCCCTTTTCAGTTTGCCGATGCCGTGTTCAGCGGAAACCGTTCCGCCGAAAGAGACTGCCCTTCGGGCAAACATCCTGTATATCTGTTTTGCCTGCTGGAGCTGTTCATAATCTTCAGGAATCATATTCACATGCAGGTGGCTGTTTCCAATGTGTCCGAAGATGACGTGGTTGATTTTCGCTTCGGCAAGCGTTTCCCGGTAACAGGCAAGCATTTCCCTCAGATGGGTATCCGGCACAGCCATATCGGTGCCGACCTTGTGAATCCTGGCATCATTTCTCTTGTTTCTGGCAATTATTTTGTTGACCGATTCCGGCAGTGTATGCCTGAACATCTTGAGCCGCTGAATGTCCCGTTTGATAAGCGCTCCCCAGGTCTTTTCAGGGACACCACCGCATTCCCTGATGCGGGAGATCCAACCCGCCAAATCACTCTCGAGCTCCTCGTCACTGGAATACGCAAACTCAAAGTATACGGCGGCATTCAAATCCGGTAATTCCGGTATCTCAGATATGGGGCCCTGATTTGAACGGGCCCTGTCGAGAAGAGCCAGAGAAGCTCCGTCAAAATATTCTAGTGATAGAGATCTTTTCTTCGCCTCTTTTGCACTCATCACAAAATCAAGCGCCTTGTTTTCATTTTTAAAAAAGACTATAACACTGCAGGTAGCGAACGGTTCTTCAACGAGCCGTATTGTAACGCTTGAAATGATGCCGAGCACACCTTCCGAGCCAATGAAAAGATCGATAAGGTCCATCGATTTGTGTGAATAAAATCCGGCTGCATGTTTTGTTTTGGGTATGCCGTATGTGGGGCAGGGAATTTCAAGCGGTCGGCCCCGTTCTTTTTGCACCCTGAAAAGCCCGTTTTTTGCAATGACCTCGCCACGGCGTATCTTTAGAAGCTCTCCGGCTGGAAGCACAACAGACAGCCCGACGACATAGGTTCGGGTCGGACCATAATAAAATGTCTTCGCACCTGACGCATTTGTCGCGACAGTTCCTCCGATTGTAGCCGTGGTTTCAGTTGGATCAGGAGGATAGAAGTAGGATTTCTTTTCCGCGCAGAACTCATCATACACCGTACCGGCAAGTCCAAGCTCCTTCTGCTTGAGTCTGTTTGCAAGCTCGCTGAGGCGGATACCGGCTTCCAGTGTTAGCTCATATCCCCCGGAGCTCTTTTCTATTGCGAGAAATCCGGTCATCTTTTCCGTGGAAAGCAGGTACCCTCCTTCCGGAACCGCACCTGCGCAAATTCCCGTGCGCCCTCCGGAAAGGGTCACTTTCATACCTCTTTTTTGCGCTTCAGTAAAGACATAGGCGATATTCTCCACCGTTCTCGGGAAAAACAGGGCCTCAACATCAAAGCCGATCGTATTTGATTCATCCCGCAAATAATCAAGATACCCTTTTTTCACTTCCATGCCTGACACGATCTTCATCCCGGTCTTATCCGGACTGATGGTGTACACTCCTGTTTTTTTTTCGGTTATGTTTATTTCAGACATTGCCTCTCCGCGCCCTTCATTACATTTCTTCAAGTATTTTTGGAATCACCTCGTAGAGGTTACTACTTCTTCAAGTATTTTTGGAATCACCTCGTAGAGGTCACCGACAATGCCGTAATCCGCAGCTTCAAAAATCGGAGCGTCCGGGTCTTCATTTATTGCGACAATCATATCAGATCCTCTCATACCCGCAAGATGCTGTATTGCGCCCGATATTCCGCATGCAACATACAGTTTCGGATTTACCGTATGTCCTGTCTGGCCGACCTGATGAGCAGGGCTGATCCAACCCAGGTCAACCGCCCCCCGGGATGCACCGAGGGCTCCGCCGAGTTTGTTCGCAAGCCGCTGCAACAGCTCAAATCCGTCCGCTCTTCCAAGCCCTCTGCCACCCGATACAATAATATCGGAAGCCGAAATGTCGAGAGTTTCTTCCTCATATATGGTTTCGAGCACGGTCGCTATACGTTTCTCGGGAATAGGATATGATTTTAACTCAACAGCAGGTTTTTTCGAAGGATTTATTTTTTTTAGTTTGAATACATGCGGTCGTACAGTTGCCATCTGCGGCCGCGATACTGTGCATTCGATCATTGCGAGCACGTTTCCACCGAATGCCGGCCGCGTCTGCAGTAGTATTTTCCTTTCGGTGTCAACTGCAAGCTCGGTACAATCCGCAGTGAGCCCGGTTTTAATTTCCGCTGCAATGATGGGCATCATTGTCCTTCCAAAAGACGTTGCGCCTGCAAGCACGACAGATGGTTTCTTCTCATTTATTGCGGCGGAAAAATGCCTGGCCATTACTTCAGGGTTATTGAGAAGATCATTTTCCAGTGAAACAACAAGGATTCTATCGGCACCGTATTCCGCGAGGCTTGCTGTTTGAACCGTGCCTGAATCGCCGAAGCACAGTGCCGTAAGCTCCCCCCCCAGTTCGTTGCTGAGTTCCCGTGCCTTGCTCAATAGCTCGAATGAAACCGGGTTTACTCCATCTGACCCCTTTTCAACAAATACCCAGACACCGCTGTACATTGATGCATCGCTCAACCGTACACGCCCTCCTTTTTCAATATTACAAGGAATCCATGCGCCATTTCTTCACTGCTTCCTTCAATAAAATGAACAGCAGTTTGATGCTTGGGCGAAAATATTTTTTTTACCCTGGTCGGAGATCCGGACAATCCGCATTTAGACACATCGACTCCTATGTCGCCTGATCCTAGCCGCTGTACCGGTTTGCCGAAAGAATCCATTATGCCGGCAAGACTCGGCATACGAAGTCTCTTGTGCGCCTTGACCACGGTAAGCGCTACAGGAAAATCGACCTCTACAATCTGCCTGCCATTGTCAACCATCCGCTCAACGACCATGCCCCTCTCATCCACTTTACGCACGCTCTGCACGAAGGTAACCACAGGAATATCGAGATGCGCAGCAACCTCGGGACCTACCTGTGCAGTATCACCGTCCGTTGCCTGCTTGCCGAAAAGATACAGCTCGAAAGGACTGAGCGCTCGTACCGCATTACTAAGCGCATAGGATGTGGCAAGTGTGTCAGATCCGGCAAAATCACTCCCTGTAATGAGGAAGGCTTCGTCTGCGCCGAGCGTCAGAGCATCCCGCAGAATGTTTTCAGAATCAGGAATTCCCATGGTAAGCACACTCACCCTTCCGCCTGTAATCTCACGTATCTCAAGCGCAAGCTCGAGTGCACTTTCATCAAAGGGGTTGGTAACACTCGGAACACCTTTACGGATGAGCGTCCCCCTGACAGGGTCGATTTTAACCTTCTGAGTGTCTGGCACCTGTTTGAGAAATACGAGTATATTCACCGCACGCTCCGAAAAAATTAGAGGCTCCACCCCCCTGAACTGGTATCAAAATATAGCGAATAGGTCGCATTTAATCAAATTCGGTACCGTTTCTCTATTTCATTTACTTTCTTGAGGCGTCGGACATGCCGCTCATCCCCCGTGAATTCCGCACCGAGAAAAGCCTGTACGATATCCTCTGCAAGCGCCGCACCGATAATCCGTGCACCCATAACCAGGACATTGACATTGTCATGCTCGACGCTCTGATGAGCAGAATAGGTATCATGGCAAAGCCCGGCACGGATGCCGGGCACCTTGTTTGCGGCAACAGAGGCTCCAACACCGCTGCCACAGATAAGGATGCCTCTGTCGGCCCGGTTTTCAAGAATTACCTGTGAAAGAGCTTCTGCATAGTCGGGATAGTCAACCGGTTCCGGGCTGCTGGTACCGACATCGACTATCTCATGACCCAAATCGTGCAGAAAACCGGTGAGCTCTCTCTTCAATTCATACCCTGCATGGTCTGAACCGAGTACAACACGCATACACTACCTCTCTTTCGATTCCTGTTTTGTTATCAATTTCGGGTTCCGAAAATGCACCAAAAGCAATAAAATAATACTGTCTGCACCGATGCAGAATCCTGTACAATAACGGGAAAAACATTCCTCTGTGTCTTATAATAGTATACAATATGTGCATGGCACTGCAAAGGAGTAAAAAGCGACATATGTCGCTTCACGGCGGATTAAGTCCCCTTGGGACCGAGTAAAAAAAATAACTTACTTGGAGGTACTTAAAAGATGAAATCAGCACTGAAATTATTTTTTATCGCTTTTTTAGCCCTCTCTCTTGCCGGGTGTATTGAAAGCACCGTTCACGTTATCGTGCAGAAAAATGGGAGCGGCACAGTCGAAGAATCGTTTTTGCTGAGCAGTGGTATGCTTCAGATGATCAGCGGAATGGGAGAATCATTCGGAGATGAGGGTAACGGCGAAATCGACCTGATCGATCATGAGAAACTCGAGCAGAAAGCCTCTGTAATGGGAGGAGGGGCGAAACTTTCCTCGGTTGAAAAAATATCAGAAAACGACATGCAGGGGTACAGGGCAGTATACAGCTTCACCGATATAAACACTCTGTCGATAAACCAGAATCCGGATGAGAATATGCCCGCTATGCCCTCGGAAAACGCTGAGAAAAAACAGACCAAAAAAGAGTTCATCACCTTTAAGCTGCAAAAAGATACCAAAACGGATTTATCCACCCTCACGATCATCAACCCGCAGGACAGTTCAGGAGAAAAAGAAGATGTGAAGGGAGAAGAAAACCCGGCCGCGCAGGGTGAAATGAGCCCTGAAATGATGGAAATGTTCAAACAGATGTTCAAGGATATGAGAATAACAGTTGCCGTATCAGTCGATGGGAATGTTTTAAAAACCGATGCGTCATACATAGACGGCTCGACAGTAACACTGATAGACATGGACTTTAATAAGATTATCGCAAATGAGGATGCCTTTAAAAAACTCACCGCTTCTGATCCCCAGTCCGTCGAACAAACAAAACAGCTCATTCAATCCATACCGGGCATCAAAGCAGAGCTCAAAGATCAGGTAACGGTTGAATTCAAATAGAGAAAGGCGGAGCGCTCTTGAGGCTACTTCGCTCTGAATAGATCACCGCTGTAATGAGCCATTACCGGGTCGTTTCGGTGCTCTTTTACAGTGTTCAGATTTGAAAATACCTTTTCAAAGGCAGCGACGTACTTTTTCATGAGTCCGGATCCGTTCGGTGGATGTATACCTGCAACAACTGTATACCGCCTGCAGAAATCAAGCGCATTCGGGTAATCGTTGCAGTTATAGGCGCGGTTTTCCCATTCGTCGATGAATTTCCACGGATACCCACTTGCCGCATATCCGCTTTTTGTCTGAAAGATGTCCTGACAGGGAACAGGCATGGTCTGCCACTGTCCCACCTGCACCCCTTCCATGAAAAGGGCCTTCTCAACCGCTTCACGGAATTCTCCAGGCGCCATATCGGTTTCCATCTCCTCCGGATAGAATTCCACCGTATACATCCAGTACACGTGCGTGCGCCCCCCGGGTACTAACGGCACATGTATACCTGGAATATCTTTGAGATGTGCACTCAGGTAGCTACAATTTTCAATACGGAGGGCATTGTACTCTTCGAGCCGCTCGAGCTGAGCCCGCGCAAGGGCGGCTGGAAGCTCGAGATTCCTGTACTGATAGCCAAGTATCGACGCATTGTATTTTCTGAGCCTGGTTTCATCATCGATTTCATCACCGAACATCCTCAGCATCTTTGCCCGCATGTAGTACTCTTCATCGTCGACAACGAGCAGGCCGCCCTCTCCGCCGCACAGATTCTTGGAACTGTTGAGGCTGAAGGCGCCCAGCGCGCCGAATGAGCCGACCTTTTTTCCCCCATACTCAGCGCCATGCGCCTGGCACGCATCTTCCACAACATGGAGGCCGTGCTTCCTGGCAATAGACGTGACACCGTCCATATCGGCAGGCAGGCCGTGAATATGAACGGGAATCACAGCCTTCGTCCTCGGCGTAATATTTTCCTCAATCTTTTTCGGGTCGATGGTTACTGTATTCCGGTCTACATCAACGAACACAGGAACCGCGCCCGCGTGGAGAACGCATGAGGCGGACGCGAGGAAGGTATACGACGGCACCAGCACCTCATCGCCCGGGCCTATGTTCAGCGCGGCAAGCGCCATATGGATCGCTGCGGTACCGCTGTTCGTGGTGAGACAGTGTTTACGACCGATGTAGGAAGCCCACTCATTCTCTAAAGCGGTTACCTCGGGAGCTTCCGCTCCGCACAGATATCCGCTGTCAAAAACACGCAGCACTGCCTGTCTGTCCCGTTCATCGAGTACGGGCCACGGCTGTATTTCAGCAGGATCGACGACCGGCCGGCCGCCTGCAATCGCAAGCTGTTCGCTCATTTAGCGTTTCCTTGTCATCCACTGGTATTATTCCGGCATTTGTACCACAAACGAGGCCCTTTGTCAAATGTAAAATTGTATAGCAGATCCAGAGGCCACTTCACTTCTCAAGCTGTTCAAGCATCTCGTCAATATCGGTTGTGGGCAGGTTGCAGCTGTAGTTTTGACAGACATACGCGGTTGCTCTGCCCTTGATTGCGGTTTGATCACGCATGAAACCTGCGATTTGCAGTATCTCGGGCGATTCTTCCTCAGACGGCCTGAACAGAACAACCTTATTCGGCATAAACTCACGCTGAATCGCCCGAAGCATTTTCCTGGTGTCATGGGATTCGGATTTTCCGATAATGACGACCTCGTGCGACGGTCCGAGTGCAAAACCAAGCGCGCTCATAAAATGAGGATAGTACTGCGGAGCCTTTTTGATACTCGTTGAAAACGCAGCCCCGATTTCCTGAGCTGTTTTTTCGAGGTCAGTATTCGCCGTCATCCGGCCAAGCCTCAACGCATTGTACATGGCGACCGAATTTCCTGATGGATAGGGTCCGCCGTATATCTCTTTCTGATGGACGTTCACGCGATTCACGGGCTTTGAACAACTTATTCCGAATTATCTCAGCGCGTTTATTCAGCTGTTCTTCCGGCGTTCTCAGCTCCTTCGCCAGTTCAGCAAGAGGAGCCTTCATATAGAGGATATTTTTACCCGTTTTCTTTCCTGTAAGCTCATCCCTGTAATTTCCCTCAGGAGAAATACCGTACAGTTTCACCGCAATCTTCAACATTTCAGTAAATATGATGACACACGGTGGTAAATATATTTATCTTGTAGGGGAAAACGACTGCGCTTTCCCAATTCTCACTGATAACTGGAATTTGCAGGAAAAAGAACAGCGCAGAACAGAACGGAGAATGCCATGCCCGTCTACTATCACAGCACGAACAACAGCAGTGAAAAGGCCGGTTTCAAACAGGCGCTCCTCAACGGAATCGCCTCGAATTACGGCCTGTACATGATGGAGAGAAATGCGATCCCGAAACTTACAATTGAAGACATTTCAGGCATGGCGCCCATGAGCTATGCAGAGGTCGCTCATACAGTTTTACTGCCCTATGTAACACCAGACATCAACGCTGACGATTTCATGCCCCTTCTGAAAGATGCGTATGACGAGTCTGAAATACCGGTTGAAATACAGGGCGCAACAGATGACACCTTTATCCTGTGGCTGTCAAAGGGGCCGACCTACTCTTTCAAAGATTTTGCGGCCCGCTTCTTCGGGCGGGTACTCAACTACTTTCTCGGGAGAGAGGGGCTGTTGAGGACCGTTGTCGTGGCAACGAGCGGTGATACGGGAGGCGCGGTCGCCCACGCTCTGCTCGGCCTCGAGAACGTCACGAACGTGGTGCTCTTTCCCGAAAACGCCATCAGCGAGCAGCAGAGACGGC
>CAZGJW010000012.1:0-41459 GCA_964525675.1 uncultured Spirochaetota bacterium | reverse complement strand
TTCGGCCTCCGTCTTGATGGTATCCCCTCCCTCGAGGAGCATACCGAGCTTCGCATCAACCTCTGTACCGGGGTTGCTCTTTATTATCTTTACATTTCCTCCGACTTCCCCGAGAAAGGCTATTGCATCCTGCGCAAAGATGGCTGCAGGCAAAAACAGTATCACTATAACGACAGCACACAGAAAGGCGACCTTTTTTTCTTTCAGAGTCATTTATTTCCTCCAGATTTTAGATGGTATTTCAAAGAAATCACCGTATCCCGCATTCGAAATCACTTGAGATAGATGTTATTGACGTCAAGTTTCTTCTGCTCGATCAAATGGAGAATGGTCATAACCTCTTCTCTCGAGATGAATCCGTCATCAAGAACAATCCTGGTAATATCATAATTCCTCAAACTCCGTGCCCATTTCTTACCGAAAAGTTCGGTTAAAACTCTGGTCAGCTCTTTTATAATCTCCTGTTTATCCGGCTCGGTCAGCACGAGCTCTATGCCGGCGGTTCCTTCCTGTGAGTACACGAACTCATTCAGAGTCCCTTTGACGAGATCATCACCGTGAGAAGTGCTGATATATCCCCAGAGCTGCCAGTAGTAGGTCCCTCCCTCTTCCAGCAGTAAAGCAATATCCGATCCATCCACGCCCTGGGCCCTGCCGAGCCTGGTTTTCGGAACGATGGAGCCTGCAATGAGCTCTTTGTTTCCGTTCGGGTCTTTAAAGAGATGAAGCTCGATATTCTTGAAATTGGAGATCCACCGAAAATCAAGCCCCGATTTAGAAACGGCGATGTTCAGCGGGTACAGCGGCTGCTGGTACGGCGGATTGATGGTGATATAAATCGTTTTTGTCGCTACCGGCGTTGAATTGCCGCTCTGATAGAGCGTCAAGGTGATTGAGAAGGTACTCTGCGGCAGCGATCCCGTCGCAAGCACCTTGTCCTGCAATTTCTTGTCGCCTGCGCCTCCGGAGATGGTAAATGACCCCCCGAGGTTTGATGCGTCAGTCATATCGATATTCGAGAAGGTCTTGCCGGAATAACCCGTGTTATAGGCCAACGCATTCGTATTTCCCGAGATGAGCGTTTGCCTCGTATTTTCATCCTTTACAACAATACTCACGTAGTAGTTGTCCTTCACCGTATTATCGGGTTTGAAGGTCACCCTGAATACCTCGTTCTTCGCAGACCCGCTCAGGCCAAGGTCGGCAACAAAGAACCTGTTGTACTGCGCATTTGCGAATACGGTTACCGTCATGCCCGGGTCCGCAAATACCGAAACGGCTGCGGACAGCAGTACCACTGAAACCGCAATTGCTATTAATAGTATCTTCGATAATTTCATAAAACACCTCCCCTGTATGCATACTTACACTAAGTGTATCCCACTTCAGAAAAATATCAAAAAAATAGGTAAGTAAACTTGCCAATCTTAGAAGTTGAAAATTATCACTTACCTAATGGTTTTTACCTAAAGTATGTAATATTACGGCAATGTAGTATAATATAGTCATTTGTATTCGAAATTCTGGTACAAAATGCCAGAATTCTAATGGATAAAACCATATTTGCCTATCCGCGATCCCAATTACTGTGTTAAAGACTATAACACATCCAGCAAAAAAGATAAGAAAAAAATGAAAAGAATTTCATCATACGTAATGCAACCGGATACATTGCCGCATCGCGGCTTCCTACTGCAAATCGCTACCCCTGAGATACGCGCGTATTTCCTCTTCAGTCGGATTCGCCGGATCAGGTTTCAAACCGGGGATGAATCTGGTCGCCTCGTACAGCGCATATGCCGCATGGTCATGGATACCCACAACGTGATGTATATAAGGACCGTAGATGAACTTCTCTTCCCATAACGGCCAATCAGGAACCTCGATCCACAGAAACGTGCCGAGCGTAAACGGTCCTGCCGTGCCCTTCGCATGGCCTATGAACAGCAAGTACTCACCGCCCATACCATCGAATCGTGCGACCGTCACATTACCGCCCCTGATCTCCCAGTTTCCCGTGCCCGGGCTTCGTGATGGAAGGATAAAATGCTGGCCGACAAAGGCCTTTTCCTTGTCCCTGGCCAGCTCCAGGGGAAAGGGACCGCAGTGCCAGAGGAGCTCGCTGTTTTCATTTTCCGGATGCCGGATGGTCAGATCACAGAAGAAGGTCGGATCAGTGCCCTGGCTCGCATTCTGCAGCAAAATCGAAGTCAACGCGCCGTGTATATCTGTTTCACAGGCAACCGGGATACCCAGAGAAGTGAGCTCGGAATCGACGAAGCAGGGCACAATACCGAGCGCAAGCTGCAGTGCATCCCAGCACTGGATAGCAATTGCAGAGAGGTTTGCATCCTCAGTCCAGTCTAGGAGTGTAAGTTTGAGGCCCGCGATCTTTCTGATTGCGTCCTCATCCATACCCTTGAAGGTCGTCCGTTTTTTAAAATCTTCAACCTCGTCTTCGATTCTCTTGTCCGATTTCACTTTGTCGAGCACCCTCTTTTCTATATCGACCAGGGTGATAGGCACCGCTTCAATACCCCAGCGTTCGAGAAGCTCTCCCTCGTTCACCATGACGGTGAAAAAATCTTCCGGCCGGGTCGATATCTGGCCGATCCTCGCCTTCAGAAATCCGTTTGCCGCACGTGCCGCTGCGAGAAAGTTTTTGAAGCCCCGCTCGAACACCGGCGCATCCACCCTGGAATTGACGATGTACGAGAAGGGCACACCGTAGCGTCTCAGAATTTTACTCGTTGCGAACAACCCGCACTGGGTGTCTCTCAGTCTCGAGCCGTCTTTCAGCGGCGCTTCATCACGTGGACCCCAGAGCAGAAGCGGTTTGCCGACCGCTTTTGCGCATTTCGCGACAGCATCTTCGGTTCCAAAGTTAACGTGGGGAGCGAAAACCGCATCGACATTCGCATCCCTGAAGATTTTTGCCGCCTTTTCGGCTTCGAGCCGATTGAACAGGAGGCCCTCCTTGTTGAGAGAATCCAGGTTCACGAAATCAACTCCCCATGACTGCAGTTTTTTCTCTATCAGTCCTTTATATTTCAGAGAATCCTCCACTGAAAAAACATTTCTTCTTGTCGGAGCAAGCCCGAGCTTCACCTTCTTTTTTTCCATGTTTCCGCCTCCAAATCCAATGTTTAATGATATTTGATACCCATATTAGAGGGTATTTGAATTTTCGTCAACGGGTTTTAATTACCGGTGTAAAATATTCCGAAAATATTATGTAAAAGTTCATAGATAATCGAAAACAGAAACAGAATTCAATTCTCTTGGCCCCGTTAGTATAGTGATTCGGCTTAGTGCTATACTGTGGCTTGCTTTCTATGATATACTATATTGGTGTATTATATTGCAATACGGACTGTTCCGGAGACCTATCATGAATGAAACAATACTCATCGTCGAGGACAGCCTCGAGATCCTCGAGCTCTTGAGACGAATCATAGAAAAACAGGGGTACAGGGCGATTCTTGCAGGTGACGGTGAAAAAGGTCTCTCCTATGCGAGGCGGTTCTCCCCGGACCTCATTATTCTAGACCGGCTTCTTCCAAAGATGAACGGACTGCAGGTATGTGAGACACTCAAATCGGATAAGGGTACAGAGGACATGCCCATTATCTTTCTGAGTGTTCTGGATTCCGAGAAAGATATAGTAGAAGGACTTAAAAGCGGTGCCGATGATTATATAAGAAAACCATTCAGTCCGGATGAGCTTATCGCGCGTATCGAGACAGTTTTACACAGATATAAACAAAAAACCGGTACATGATCGAGACAATTGCAGGGTTTAACTTAATCGAGAGGTGGATACCGTGAGGAAAAGGAGCGTTTGCCTGTCTGTAGTGTTACTCTTTATGACTTTTCTTGCTGGATATCAATTGTTCGCGGACACTCAAACCGAGAGGCTTATAGATAGGGGTATCATGTTCGAACGCGAAGACAGACTCGAGGAGGCTATCGAAGAATACAGAAAGGCGCTCACAAGAGACCCGAAAAACCTGATGATCAAAATACGGCTTGCCAAGGTTTTGAGCTGGGAGAACGAGTTTACAGAAGCGCTTCGTCTGCTGAATGAAGTGCTCGAAGAAAAGCCCTACCAGCCGGAGGCCCTGTTCAGAAAGGCGCAGATACTGAGCTGGCAGGGAAACTACAAGGAATCGATTGCAACCTATCAGCTGTACCTCATGAAAGAGGGGGACAACCCTGATGCACTGCTTGGCATTGCACGGGTTAGTTTCTGGGCGGGCGAGAATGAAAAGGCGATTAAATACTTCGACAGGGCGCTTGCAGCAGGTGCCCAGGAAGCAGAGGTTCGGATCGAGCTCGGCAAGGTATACCTCGCAATGGATAAAAAGGAAAATGCCCGCAACGAGTTTAAACGGGTACTCGAAATCGACCCTGATAACAGCGAAGCGAAGCGGTTTTTAAAAGGGATCATGATTCTTACAACATGGGAGATTGCGCCTCTCAATTTTCGATGGGATATTTACCCCGATTCGAGTATGGGTATAACCGTGTTTTCGAACATTACCTATCATTTCAAACGCTGGTGGGACTTCATTTTCGAGTATCAGAACTGGGACATAGCCGGAGACAACGACTACACACTCACAACCACAGCGGTATACCGAGGGATAAAAAATTTATATCTCTCGAACGGGTTCGGGATCACGCCGGATGCCCTCTTCTCACCTGATTACTCCACACTGCTCGGCGTGCACTACGCAATTCCCCGTATAGTGACCGCCGGCATGGATTTCACCGCTGATTTCTATTCAAACGAAACGCTTTTAACCTTTTCACCGGAGGTTACCCGTGAGTTTTCCGATATTAGCTATATAACACTGGGGTACAACCGGTATATCTACACGTCCGGGTATTCAACCGGAAAGATGGAGCTCACGCTCAATCTCGAATATCTCAATAAAAACGACCTTTTCATCACTGTCTCCTACGGGGGAGATGTTGAGGTACGGGACAAATCACGGCGGGTTTTCGATTTCTCCACCGGCATCAGCTACAGCATTACGGAAAATCTCGAATTACAGCTAAGCTACGGGAGAATTGAAACCCAGTACGGAAAAACGAATGAAATATCCTATCGCACAGCGTTAAAATGGTAAACTCTTTACTCCAAACAGTCATTTTCAGGTCAACCGTTGCTCTTATCATCCTCGTTGTTGTATATTTCTTCACCTCAGTAGCGTTTTTCCTGTTCAAGGGCCTTGTTCATAAAATCAGATCCAGAATGAAGTGGAGGCATTTGAACAGTCTTTACGATGTTCTTTTCAATGGGCTGCCGCTTGATGCCCTTTCTGCCGGTACTTTACACCGGTTCAGCCTGATTGAAGCTTTCACCGAAATACTGTCGATAATTACAGGAAACAAACAGGAACTTATGAAAGAGGCCGTAATAAAGCTCGGTCTTCTAACTTTTATACAAAAATGGCTGTCCAGCATATTACCAACAAAGAGGATGCGTGCATGCTATACACTCGGCCTTCTGGGTTCCCGGGAACAGGCCGGCCTGCTCACCAGCAAGCTGAATGATTTCAACCGAAAGGTCGTCTGTTCTACAATAATAGCGCTCGGAGAAATCAGGGCGCTCGAAACCGCACCTGCCCTTTTCGCATATTTCCGGCACTGTCCACAGCAGCACGCATGGCTCATATCTGCGATATGCCCTTTTTTCGGTAGAGATATATACAGGCATATGAGGCCGCTTTTAACCGACAACACCCTTCCCGATAGCAAAAGACTTCTTCTCATCAGAGCACTTTCAATCCTCAAATCTCCTGAGATCCTGGCCGACCTGATCCGTCTCTATGCTGAAAGCAGCAATCTTGATATACGAATCAGCGCTCTGATGACTGTAGGAAAAATCAACGACCTCTCTTCTGTCAAAACGGTAATCAACGCCCTGGAGGACAAAGAATGGGAAGTTCGTGCAGTTGCAGCGGGAATAATTGGGGAAATGGCGATCAAAGGGGCAGCCTACAGGCTTGTGATGCTCCTGAAAGACTCAAACTGGTATGTCAGGAAAAATGCCGCCCGTTCCCTGTCAAGATTGGGGCTCATCGGGATTAGCGCTCTTGTCGACAGTCTCGATTCTGGTGACAGGTTTGCGCGGGATATATGCGTTCAAACCCTCGAGGAAAACGGCATCATAGAAGAGATGCTCGAAGAGCTCGGCCGGGGAGAGAGCAAAAAAATGGAACTTGCTGCAAAGATGATGAGGCTGTTAATAAAAAACGGCTACCTCAACTACCTCCAAAACTTCAGCAGCTCGAATAGAGTGCTTCAGTCAATGATGTCGGAAGCAGAAAGCAATCGCGGCAACCGTCCTGAACAAACTTCCCTGGAAAAAAGGAAATGAGAGAAACGCTTAACATACTTTACACGATCATCATGGTTTTTTTCTTTACAATCAACACCGTGTACCTTTTCGTTCTCCTTTTATCAATTATCGAGGTGCAGAAAAGACGCAGTTTCCGGTTTACCTATAACCTAGACCAGGCTTTCAAATTCCGGCTCCTGCCGCCTGTTTCCATTATACTCCCCGCATTTAATGAAGAGAAAACAATTGTCGAGAGCGTCCGATCGCTGCTCTTTATCCGGTACCCGAGTTATGAGCTGCTGGTTGTCAACGACAGTTCGAATGACGGCACACTGAAAACCCTTATAGAGGCCTTCGACCTTATCAAAACCGACTACGTGTACAGGCGCTCAATCGAAACGGAGAAGATACGTGGTATCTATATATCGAAGGTGCATAAAAATATCATCGTAATCGACAAGGAAAACGGCGGTAAGGCGGACGCGCTCAACGCGGGTATCAACGTATCGAAGTTTCCCTACTTCTGCGCGGTCGACGCCGATACCATACTCGGGGAGGATGCCCTTGCAAAGCTCATTCTCCCCTTTATAAACGATCCGGATAGAACCGTCGCAGTCGGCGGCGTTGTAAAACCCGCAAACGGATCTGTCATACAGATGGGAAGGCTTTTACAGGAAAAGCTGACCGGTAATCTCCTCATTATCCTGCAGGGCATCGAATATGCGAGGGCATTCTTTCTCGGGAGGCTCGGGCTTTCCTCGATAAACTCACTGCTCATAATTTCAGGTGCCTTCGGCCTGTTTAAAAAAGAAGATGTACTGAAAGTGCAGGGCTACAAGAAAAAATCTCTTGGTGAGGATATGATGCTCGTCGTAAAACTCCACAAGCTGAAGAAGCAGGAAAAGAAAAAATATCGCATCAGCTTCGTTGCAGATACCGTATGCTGGACCGAGATACCCTACTCATTCAGGGTCCTTGCACGCCAGAGAGTTCGCTGGCAGATGGGACTGCTCGAGAGTATTTTCGAAAACAGGAACATGATATTCAACCCCCGTTATGGGGCCGTCGCATTTTTTTCAATACCCTTCTACATACTATCCGAGATTGCAGCACCGTTTATAGAAATTTTCGGTTACGGTCTGCTCGCGGCAGGTATATGGCTGACCATTTTTCCGGCATTGACACTGCTCAGATTCATTCTTGTAACCTGGGTATACAGTATCATGCATACCTTTATCGCCCTGACCATGGAATACTTTGCTATCGGGACGACTCTGCGTTTCCACCATTTCGTTCTGCGGCTTCTGGTCTCCCTCCTTGAAAACCTGTTTTACAGGCAGGTAAATCTCTACTATAAGATCAAGGGTTTTTTCAAATTTTTCACATCACAGCGGGAATGGGGTGCAATGGAAAGAAGGGGCTACTAGTCCTGAAAGGATTAATCCTGAAATGACCATGTGGATAAAGTTATTCGGAAAAAAACATTGAGACTGAGGAAAATTCAGCGTTCGTCCTCCTGAAACCCTCGTACCGCTGCAGGTAAAACCGAAGCACGAGTATGAACAGGATGATCGAAAACACACTAAAAAAAACCATCTGAGACTATCGGCTTCATCAGCTTACCCACGCCTTTTGAACAAGCTTTTCATTCCTGAGCAGGGAAAGCAGCTCCTCCCCAGGGTCGACAAGCAGAAATGAAGATGCCCTGACCACCCGTTTCTTATGCTCGAGCTCCCGGGTATGAATATAGACACTGCATTTCCCCTTGTTCTGAATAAAGAGGTCTCGCAGCCGCAAGAGCTTATCCTCACTAAACGGATCATTCAAGAGAACATGAAGGCCCGAGACCACTTCCTTCGCGAGCTCCTCAGGCATGCAGATGGTATCGGCAAGAACTTTCTCACCATCGAGTCTTCCATTTACCACAACCACTCCTTTTTCTTCGAGATAGTCGCTGTACTTCTCGTACACACTGGGAAAAACCACCACCTCTACACTCCCCGTCAGATCTTCGAGAGTAACAAATGCCATTTTATGTCGATCCTTGGTGGTGATAACCTTCACTGAAGAAGGGATACCGAACAAACTCACCTGTGATTCAGGGGAGGCCGATTTCAATTCCGCCGCGGATAACGCATGCACCCGTGTAATCATTTCATTGTATTTTAAGATGGGATGGGCCTTGAAGTAGAAACCAAGCACTTCCCGCTCATTTTCGGAAACCTCGGCCTCGTTCCACTCTTCATGCTTCGTTGTCTGGTAATATGTCTGCACGCCCTTTTCGCCGCTTATCTCTTCGAAAAGAGACGACTGTCCTTTCAGTCTATCTCCTTGCACGGATGCTCCGTATTCGAGGGCGTTTTCAATATTTTCGAAAAGTGTGTGCCTGTTCTCGCCGAAACCTTCCATTGCACCGCTTTTGACGAGACTTTCTATAACACGGCGGTTCACCAGCCGAAGGTCTACCCTTGAGGTGAAGTCGAAGAGATTCGAATATTTTCCACCGTTTTCACGCTCCTGCACGATGATCCGGGCAGCATTTTCCCCGACATTTTTTATAGCGGCAAGGGCGTAATTAATAGCGTTGTCGTGAACCTCAAAAAGAACACCGCTATTATTCACATCGGGAGGCTTCAGGTCAATTCCCATTTCCCTGGTTTCACAGATATACTGGCATATCTTATCAGTGTCGTGGAGCTCACCTGATAACAGAGATGCGATGTAGAACACCGGAAAGTGCACCTTAAGATATGCAGTATGAAAAGCGAGCAGGGCATAGGCGGTCGAGTGGGACTTGTTGAATCCGTATCTGCCGAATGTCTTGATCATCTCGAATATATCTTCTGCTGTTTTTTCCTGCACACTGTTTTTGACTGCTCCTTCAATAAATGTCGAGCGTGCTTCCTCAAGGATTTCAATCTTCTTCTTGCCCATGGCCTTTCTGAGATTGTCGGCCTCGGCCATAGTAAATCCACTGATAACCTGCGCGATCTCCATCACCTGCTCCTGATACACGATCACTCCGTATGTTTCTTCAAGAGCTTCCCGCAACCGCGGGTCGGCGTAGACAATCGGCTTTCTACCCTGCTTTCTTTCGATAAATTCATCGACCATACCAGAATCAAGAGGACCCGGACGGTACAGCGCGAGTACAGCAATGATATCGTCAAATCTGTTCGGCAGCAGACGCTTCAAGAGACTCTGCATTCCGTTTGATTCGAGCTGAAAAACCCCCATGCTTCGGCCCTCGCCGAGAAGGGTATACACGGCGGGATCTTCAAGATCCAGGTTGTCCATATCGGGAACAGGTAGACCGGCAGCTTCGATATCCCGCAGGCATCGTTGAATTATGGTAAGGTTCTTGAGACCGAGAAAATCCATCTTTATAAGCCCGACATCCTCCAGATCCCTCATCTGATACTGTGTTGACACAACTCCACTTTTTGCGTCCCTGTACAGGGGCACCAGGTTCGATAACGGCTCCGGAGAAATTACCACACCGGCGGCATGGGTTGATGGATGCCGAACGAGTCTTTCAAGGCGTTTCGATATGTCAAAGAGCCTCTCCACCCGCGTGTCGTTTGCAATCCGGTTCTGCAATTCTCCGGAGGAGTCTATCGCCTCCTCGATGGTAATATCATGCCGGGATGGTATCAACTTTGCGAGAGTATCTGCTTCATCAATGGGAATATCTATCGCCCGGGCCACATCTCTCACCACTGCCCTCGCCTTCATTGCCCCGAATGTTATGATCTGCGCGACCCGGTCCTGCCGGTACTTCTCACGCACATACTGAATGACCTCATCCCGTCTATCCCCGTCGAAATCGATATCTATATCGGGCATAGAAATCCGCGACTGATTCAAAAACCGC
Organism: uncultured Spirochaetota bacterium; assembly: GCA_964525675.1. Classification (GTDB taxonomy): domain Bacteria; phylum Spirochaetota; class B62-G9; order B62-G9; family DRHN01; genus CAYSRJ01. The sequence continues at coordinate 31,236 of CAZGJW010000012.1, read as the reverse complement.
TCGAATATCAGACCGTACTTCAATGGGTCGACATCCGTTATACCAAGCGCGAAAGCAACTATAGATCCCGCGGCACTACCGCGCCCCGGGCCGACGGCGATCCCCCGACTTTTTGCAAATCGGATAAAATCCCAAACAATGAGAAAGTACGTGCTGAAGCCCATGGAGCGAATAACCTCGAGTTCGCTTTGTACCCTGTTTTGAATCTCTTTCGTATTATTCGGATACCGACTTTCGATACCCTCAACGGCAAGTTTTTTTATATAAAAATCTGCCGTGTATCTTTCTGGAATCGGAAAGTGCGGAAGCTTGTATTTCCCGAGGTCGAGCTGGAGATTGCACTTTTCCGTTATTTCGATAGTGTTCCTGATTGCCTGCGGATACTTTTCGAATAATGCCATCATCTCCTGGGGCGATCGGAAGTAAAATTGGTCGGATTTAAACTTCAGGCGTTTCGTTTCCTGTACGGTTTTACCCGTCTGTATGCAGAGGAGCACATCGTGGTACTGTGCATCAGATTTTTCGAGGTAGTGTACATCATTTGTCGCGACCACCTGGATGTCCATCCTGGCACCCAGGTTCAGGAGCTCCCTGTTCACCTCCACCTGCTCCTCCAGCCCATTGTCCATGAGCTCGAAGTAGTAGTTGTCTTTGCCGAATATATCTCGATATACACCGGCTCTCTTTTGCGCCTCTTCGTTCTTTCCCTGCCGAAGAAGTACAGGTATCTCACCGCCGAGACAGGAGCTCAAACATATCAATCCCTTTGATTTTGCTGAAAGAAGATCGATGTCAATTCTTGGCTTGTAGTAGAACCCTTCGAGGTACGCAGCAGATGAGAGGTGGAGAAGGTTCCTGTACCCCTCCTCATCCCCGGCAAGAAGAATGAGATGGTAGGGTTTATCCCTCGTTCCTCTTTTATGCATCGAGTCGGGAGCGATGTAGAACTCTTCCCCGATTATTGGCTTCAAGCCCCGATGCATTGCCTTCTTGTAGAATTCCAGCGCGCCGAACATGTTTCCATGATCGGTCAGCGCGAGGGCCGGCATATGATAGTACAGCGCTCTTTCAATTAAATCATCGATCTTCGTCGAACCGTCGAGAATTGAGTATTCAGAATGGGTATGAAGATGGACAAAAGGTGCATGCTCGATCATAACTGTACCTCAAGACCCTCCCGCGCCGCAAAAACCTCAATGCTGTGGCTTTTTATTCTGGCTGCACGCTCCTGAGCCGCTTTCTCGATACGGGCAAGCTCCCGGTCACTTCGCATCGGATCGTGGTGAAAGAGCGCAACCCTTTTCACTCCCGCTTTAATGGTGTTCAACAGAACATGCTCTATCGGCGAGTGGCCCCATCCGATCTTCGAATCTCTGTACTCTTTATCCGTGTACTGCGCATCATGAACGACGAGATCGGATCCCCTGATAAAATCCAGGACTCTCCTGTTGTTCAAATTGGCCGCCTTTTCACCCTCGATCTTCGCATCAAGATCAAAATCCTCATCCCCGGGGTCTCCGTCAAAGAGGTTCCTGAAAGGTTCGGTATCATAGGCAGTTGTAAAAACTGCATCGTCCGCTTCAATCCTGTAACCGAGGTCGATAATGGGATGGTTGAGTATTTTAGTTGTAATTTTGACTCCACCTTCGAGGTTGTAGGTCCCCTCCTTCAGCAGCTCATATGTAATATCTGCGGCAAGTTCATCAGCACGCAGGGGAAAATAGTTGTAGGACATCTGCAGTGCAAATATCTTTTCCAGGCCTTCCTCACCTATGTTAACTGGTCCGTGCACCCTGATTTTATTGCCGGGAATGAATACAGGAGTAAAAAACGGGAATCCCATAATATGATCCCAGTGGGTATGACTTACGAAAAGGTCGATGTCAAGAGGGCCGTTTTTCATATCATTGGCGACGAGATAGTTACCGAGACCTCTGATTCCACTGCCAGCCCCTATGACAATCACTTTTCCGCTCTCAAGCCTGACCTCAATACATGTCGTATTACCTCCATATTTAACCGTATCGGGGCCCGGCGTGGGAATCGAGCCACGCACACCCCAGAACTTGATCTTCATTTCTATTACTCCTGAAGGTTTGTTTCTACGTATTCACGGAAGCCGACAGCCCGAGAGTTTCCCGTGCTAGGATACCTGCAAAAAAACCGAAGCCTTTTCAATCTCTGCCGAAATCGTATCGAAAAGGTCGTCGAGATAACTTTCGGTAATACCGATCATATCAAGGATGTTGGTATCAATATCTCCGGAGAACCTGTTCCCTGCAAATCCGATTTCGTTCAGATTGCAGTACAGGTTTGCAATATATACCGCAGCCACTACCTTGTACGTATCCCCGGTGACCTGGTTGGGGTCGTGATGGTACAAAATTGCATCAGAAGTTTCATCGGACAGGTTCCATTTCTCAGCAATCATCTTGCCAACAACTGTGTGCGTTGTGCCGAGATTCTCCAATTCTGTCTGAAGCAGTGTAGCCTTCTTTATATCCGCACTCCGTATGGCCTTCACATAGATTTCGCTGAAGATATCGTTGAGCGGTATCTTACCTATGTCATGCAGCAGCCCACTGATAAAGAATTCCTCCCTCAGATTTGAAACAATCCCGATTTTCTCTGCAATAAGTTTCGAAGCCACCCCGACGCCGATTGAATGCCGCCAGAAACCGTTAACATTCAGTGACTTGAACTGTGATTTCTGCTTCATCTGGCCCAGCACTGCAGTCGAGAGTGCAAGGTTCTTGATAGTATTGATTCCAAGCATGATGATTGCAGTTACCAGTGAAGTAACTTTATTCGAGAGACCGTAGTACGCGGAGTTGACGAGTTTTAGAACCCTGCCCATCAACACGGGATCCAGGTTAATCACCTTGTTGAGGTCTTTTGCGGTAACCTGCGGATTCCTCGTTACTTCCAGGATCTTGGCGACCGTTATTGAGAGGGAGGGCATGGAATCTATGTATCGGTTGAGCCGGACAAGAGTTTTATGTTCCATAAGGGCTAAATTATAAAGGAATATCATGAAATGACAAGTAAAAGTTATCCTGATGCGTGGATGGCATTACTGTATGTCGAGCACATAGCGGTACAGGCATGCGTAGAGGGACTGGCATCTCAGACAATCATCCGCAGACGGATTGAATGAGTCCGGTGCGCACATATCGCGGAAATGAAAATTATACGCCTCTCTGAGCTTGTCTAAAAATCGCTCTTCAGACTGGGTAAGATGCGTTCCATCATCCAGTTTCCGTTTGATCAGCCTGGCCTGTGCAATAACATTTGCCTTGTCACGATCTTTCACAAGGTGAAACCGCTTTGTGATGCCCGGCCCACTTCGTTTACTTGTGACCCGGTTACCCCGAAGTTTTTTCACCCGGTAGGAGCCTCTTATTCTCCACACATAGTATATATACCCGAACAACAGACCGGCGAGATGTGTAAAATGGCCGATACCCTGCATCGTTCCTGTTAAAATCATCACGAGTTCAATGCCGCCGAAAATGAATGCCGCATATTTGGCCCGTACCGGTATGAAGAAGAAAAGAAGGAGCATGGCATCCGGGAATTCGAGCCCGAAGGCAAGCACAACTCCAAAGATTGCGCCTGAAGCCCCAATTGTCGGGATAAAGGGGTTTCGAAAGAGGTTCCATGCAAATGTGATGATTCCTGCACCCACACCGGAGAACATATAGAAGAAGAGGAACTCCCGGTTTCCCCATCTGTCCTCGAGCGGCTTACCAAACAGGTACAACGCGTACATATTGAAAAAAATGTGGAAAAACCCTCCATGCAGGAACATATAGGTAAACACCTGCCACACCCATCCCAGTTTCACGATCAATGCGGGAAAAAGTGAAAAAAGGGTGATGAACAGACCATAGCGCTTGAAAATAACGGCGAGTGTTTCACCTGATTTTCCTGTCAGGTTGAGCAGTCTCGCCGGAACAGAGACATTGAGCACCTGAGTAAACAGGAACACCACCACATTTACAATAACAAGTGTGAGCACCATGCTCTTGATATTCATCGAGAATCTGACCGACCGCACTATTCTCATGCACCTCTGTGTATAAGATGTGAATAACTTCCTGCAGATTAAAACATGCCCGGCTAAACCCGCTTTTAACGTAAAACAGCAATATACAGCATAAATAAAAGGACTTTATCTCACAATAAAATTGCATATAAATATTTATTTTAGCGTAATAATGTCAATAATAATAATGGGAAAGGCCTATCTTTTTTAATAATAAACAGTTAAGGTATTATAGAAATTATTGTAAGCTTTTTTGTATGATAAAATTCGCCGTTGCAGCAGAGCTGATCCGATCCACATACAATAAACTCAATAACACACTGTGGAAAACCTGTTTATTCAATTCGGATAAAATCGAAATCCTCGAGCCGTTTTAATTCCAGGAGCCCGAGAATATTTTTTGAAGCAGGGTCAGGGTAATCATGAAGATACACAACCCGTTTGATACCTGCATTTACAATGCTCTTGGCACACCACGAACAGGGAAGATGCGTCGTGAATACCGTCGCTCCCTCTATCGAAATGCCGTATCGCGCTGCGAAGTTTATCGCATTCTGCTCTGCATGGGCTCCCCGACAGAGTTCCGATCGCTCGCCGGACGGAATCCCCTCTCTCGCGCAGCCGATGTCGAGGCAATGCGGCATGCCCTGTGGCGCTCCGTTGTATCCTGCGGATACTATCTGTTTACCCTTGACAATTACGCACCCTACGCTGCGCCGCAGGCAGGTCGTCCGCGTCGATACCATCACCGCAATATTCATGAAATAGGTATCTATATCCGGTCTGCGGTGGGATAAATCCTTCTGATTGGACAGCTCTTTCACAGCACAATATCCTGCGGATGCGGGAATCAACCTGATGCGGGTTTTTTTACTGCATGGGAAACTGTTATATATCCCCTGTTTGCCCCGGGGACTGCTCCCTTCACCAGAATGATATTTTTCTCCGGTCTGATATCAGCAATCAGGAGATTCTGTACAGTTATTCTGCTTCCACCGTATCTTCCCGGCATTTTTTTCCCCTTAAACACCCTGGACGGATATGCTGAAGAGCCGATTGAACCTCCATGGCGGAAGAATTCATGGGTTCCGTGGCTGCTATTTGCGCCGGCCATACCGTATTTTTTAATAACACCGGTGAACCCCCTTCCTTTGGAATTTCCCGAAATATCCACATACTCACCGGCTTTAAAAATATCGCCAGGGACGATTTCCTGTCCGATTTCAAACGCATCAAGCTCAGCCCTGCTGATCCGGGTTTCTTTGAGCAACTTCCTGGGTGAGACTGAAGACTTCTTATACAAGCCGAGCTTGCTCCTGGAAACTCTCGATTCCTTTATATCGCCATACCCGAGTACAAGGGCATTATACCCGTCTTTTTCATCCGTTTTCTTATTGATCACAGTACATGGGCCGACCTTAACAACAGTGACGGGGGTAACCTCTCCGTTCTCGCTGAACGTCTGCGTCATACCGATTTTATTTCCCATCATCTTGATTCTCATAGCCTGCTCCTAAAAAAATACCGTGTTTCATCGGTATAGACCTGTCTGAAACCACCTGCTATCCAGCTGCAGGTATAGTTAATATAACAACAATAGATGTGTTGAGCAAGAAATTACGTGGAGCTACTGGATAATAAACCGATAGTTATCACTGAGTTTGTCGTCAATGGCCATAGAGCCGCGGATTACATCCGGATGGAGAATATAATTGATATTGTACTGAATTTTCCCTCTTTCAGTTCCTGTGATGTCGGCAAGCTCCCCTGCTTTGTACAGGACGAGAAGGCTTTCCTTTTGATACTCCTCGTCACCGGTATTTTCGGCAAGCTTTTGATAGGCGACACCGAGATTATTAAGAACCGCCGCGGACTCAAGCAGGATACGTTTATGATAGGCGCGCCACGGCTTTATCTCTCCCAGTTTTTGTACAAGATCGTCATATACCTCAGAAAGGAGCATAAACTCTCCCAGGGCCGCATTGTACTTGCCGAGATGGAGCATAGCGCCTCCCATTGCATACACGATATTCGGGTTGTCGGGAAATATTTCTGCAAGCTGGGACCACCGCTCCAAGGCCTTCGAAAAGGAACGTTCATAATAATAGAGGAGACCCAGATTGTAGTCGAGATCGTAATTCCTGAACCCTCCCCTTTCAGCCGCTTCGTAATACTGTTTTGCAAGGCTGTAATTCCTTTCTTTGTAAAAATAGACCTGTGCGAGATTGTAATACGCCTTCATATTCCGCCTGTTCTGGTCTATCGATTTTTTAAAATAGCGTATACTCTCAGCCGCTCTGCCGGGAGTGTCCATATCCGCATAGATTTCACCAAGATCATTATAGGCATTCGAAAGCAGCATACGGTCCCTCTTATCCCAGGGATACGGCAGCAGTCTTTTATTCTCATATTTGATGGCTGATTGCAGGAATTCCTCCTGCATCTGTGGGTTCTTGATTGCCTTGTAGTAATTCGCAAATGTCATATAGGCTTTTGGATACGCAGGGTCCCTGTTAAGCACCTGCAGAAGAATATCCCGTACTTTTCCAAATTGTTCATGGGCGATAAAGTAGGACGCAAGGGCCGTATATACCTCTGGATCAACATCCTGAGGGAACCTGTTCGTAATATATTTGTACAGCCATGCGATATCCTCACCTTTACCCTGATAGATGTCGATAGAAAGCATTTTGAACAGGGGGTCGCTCGCTTTCGGTTTATTATTATAAGCCGTGCTGAAGAGGCCGTATGCTTCATCGAGCTTATCCGCTTCTTCGGATTTTCCCCATTCGATGAGGTTCGTTCCCTTCAGACGAATATACTCGTAGGTGCCGGGAGATTTCTCGAGTACTTCATCATACAGGATGTCCGCATCAGCGTACTCGCCAAGAACAGCATGCAGCCTGGCCATGTGCAGCCGTATGTTGAGATTTCTTACACCTTCATCAAGTTTTATTCCTGATACGAATTTCCTGCGAGCGGCATCGTAATTGCCGGATATCATATATTCCCAACCGAATTTATCGTACTGCTTGACGCTCAAATATATTTGCTTCCCCCGGGTAAAACTCTGCTCCGCAAGCTCGTACTGTGCATTTTCAATAAACCTTATTCCTTCCTTGTAGTACCTGCTGGCCCGCATCGGTTTATACATAAAGAGCATGAAGAGCACACCCAGTATTACCATAATAATGATAAACAGGCCCGAAACTCTAACGAGAGGTCCTAAACTCCGGTAGATGTTCTCCAGCGGACCGGGTTTCCTCTCAACTGTGATAATACCCGGAACTGCCCTCCTCGCGGCCAGTTTCTGCCCTGTCGTCTGTTCGACAAACCCGATAATTTCCTGTTCGGGGGCGTCTGTCAGGAGATGCCTCAGCATTTCATTGACGATTGCGACCGGCAGGTTGCCCGCGAGAATACTGTCTCGTACGAATGAAGCCAGCTGAGGATTCAGCTGTTTCAGCTTGGCCTTGATAACGACAATGTCCTCATCGGTAAGCTCTACGGGTGCTTCTTCCGGGAATTCTTCGGAAGGGCGTCCCGAAGGGGTCTCTTCAAATGGAGGTTCCTCTATACCAAGCCCTCCGGAAGGCGGTTCTTCAGGGGGAAGCTCCTCTGTCACTTCTTCCGATGGAAGTTCCTCTGACAGCAGTTCTTCAAAAGGAAACTCTTCAGACGGGAGGGCAGTTTCCTCGCCTTCCAGTTCCGGCATTTCAAGGAATTCTTCCGTAATACCGGCTTCTCCCTCGACCGGGGTCAGTTCTTCCCCAGCAGCAACATCAGCCGGGGCCCTCTCCCCAGGTTCAAACTCAGGAAGCTCGAATCCGGGAAATTCGAACTCTTCCTCTTCAACAGGCCCAGCTCCCTCCTGAGGTTCCTCTCCGGGTACCTCCTCGCGCTCTTCTACACCGGGAATTTCGAATACGCTTTCCATTTCACCCGTTGATTCAGCGTGCGGTTCTACCACTTCTTCTTCGACAGGAGTTTCAGGAGGTTCCGGGAGTTCACCACCGATTTCTTCATGGAGGGTTTCCAGAGATTCGAGATCCGGCATCTCCATTTCCTCGAACCCGCCTGCTGGCGTCTCCTCAGAAACAACCGGCCCTTCTGGCATCTCGTGCGCTGCCGGTTCCTGGACCTCCGGAGAAACAGGCTCCCGGGCTGTTTCATCCCCTTCAGCCTCGACAGCTTCTCCAGCAGAAACAAGGCCTTCGAGAGGCCTCTCTTCATAATCGACATCTTCGAAATCAAAATCCTCGGGAAGGTCCAGATCTGCTCCCTCCTCAAGAGCTCCAGATTCGGTTTGGACACCTGATAATTCGGCCGATTCAGTTTCAGGCATCTCCTCAGCTGGCAATTCGCCGGAGGTTTCTGCTTCGATTTCGGATATTTCAGCTTCAGGCATCTTCGGAGGCCCGACTTCGGTTTCTTCTGCTTTACCGGATATTTCAGCTTCTTCCGGGATATACTCTATTCCAGATGTTAGTGAAGGCTCCTCTATCGCCGGTCCTGTCTCACCGAATGTTTCTTCCGCGAATGGAGACTTCGTCTCCGGTTCAGATACCTCGGGGGCTTCTTCCCCCGCAATAAGTCCCTCGAACTCTTTCTCCTCTTCGAGACCAATCTGAATATCCTTGAGAAGCGCGGCAAAATCATCCTCCTCTTCTCCCGCACCCCCTGCAGCGGCTTCTTCCCCGCCGATGCCGGGCTCAACACCCTCTTCCCGGGCCCCAGTGCCGCCTTTCAACTCTTCTGTAGCATACTCCTGCTCCATGCGGAGTAGGTCCTCTGCGGTTACTTCACCGAGTTCAAGTTCCCGCTCACCGAGGCCGTCGAGCATCTTTTCAATTTTGTCTAAATCTTTTATATCAGGCACCTGATATACCCCAAAGTTATCCCTACTATCATTATAGTATTTTTTTTAAAATAGTTTAGTATCTATTTGCCGGCCGCCATGGTAAAACCTGCAACCAGACATCACAGTTCGTACAAGAATTTGACGTCCCGGTTCGACTGCAGTATTTTATGCTATTCCAAACTCAACAATCAGGAAAGAAAAATGGAAATCAAAATATCCGACAGGGTAAATGCAATCGGAAGCTACGCATTCGCAGATGTAGACAATATCGTCGAGGAGCTTAAAAAAGAGGGTATAGAACCGATCGACTTCGGTGTCGGCGACCCGACACTTCCCACACCTCAAATCATTCGAAATGCCTGCAGAGAGGGTATCGAAAACAGAAAATCATCAGGCTACCCGAGTTATATTGGTGCTCCAGAGTACAGGGAAACAGTTTCATGGTGGAGTAAAAGAAGATTCGGCATTGAATTGGACCCTGGAACAGAAATCATGTCTACTATCGGTTCCAAAGAGGCGATCTTCAATTTTCCTGAGACCTTTATCAATCCTGGAGAGTATACCTTAGCACTCAACCCGGGATACCCGGCCTGGTCCAGAGGGACGCATTTTGCCGAAGGAAAGACATATTTTCTCAACCTGCTTCCTGAAAATGACTTTTTCCCGGATCTTAAAAGTGTGCCTAAAGAGGTTGTAAAAAAAACTAAACTTCTCTGGATCAACTATCCAAACAACCCTACCACTGCACATCCCACGCTGAAATTTTATGAAGAAGCGCTTGAATTCGGAGAAAAGCACGGCATCATCGTCGTATCCGACGAATCCTATACGGAAAATTACTACGATGAGGCACCGCTCTCTATACTCCAGCTTAGAAAGGAGGGAGTGGTGGCGTTTCAGTCACTCTCCAAAAGGAGCAATATGACCTGCTACCGAATAGGCTGGGCCGCGGGTGACAGACGCATTATCGACGCCTACAAGAAGGTAAAACCGAACATCGATTCCGGCACTGCAACCTTCATCCAGGATGCTGCAATCACCGCCTTGAAAGACGAGGAGCATGTCATCGAGCTTCGGGAAGATTACAGAAAAAAGCGCGATGTTTTAATACAGGCTCTCACCAAGATCGGTCTACCGAAATGCGAGCCAAAGGGAACTATATATATATGGCAGAGAGTGCCCGATGGCTATTCTTCACTCGATTTCTCGAAAAAACTGCTTGAAAAAGAAACGGCTGTCGTGACAACACCGGGAAGCTGGTTGTCCATAGAGACAAACGGAGTCAATCCGGGGGAGGGGTTTGTGCGCTTTGCGCTCGTGCCGTCAATGGAAAAGGTCGTGGAAGCTGCTGAGAGAATCGGAGCTCTACGTTTATAAGCTGGGAGGATACGGGCAACAGATGCATATCGATCATACAGACCGCTATATTGCCATCACATTCGCCTACCCGCTGCGTGCACTCAGTTCGGCAGTTTTCGGAGGTGGTTACGGGAAAACAGATGCCATCGTCAATATAAAGACAGATGCGCGCACCCTTATGAGAAAAAACCCGGATCAGCTGATTTCGGATTTTCTTAAGAGAAAATTCCCGGGCAGGCGCGGCATGGGCCTCTTAACGTCCGCCCAGATGGACCATGCTCAGTTCATATATGTCCGGGAAAAAGATATACAGGTTCTGGCTGTCGTTACGGCGGGGACTTCAAATGCCCTGAATATAGCTGAAAGAACAACAACGGATTTTTCGGGTGCAGAAACTGCACACGGGACAATCAACACCATAGTAATCACCAACGGGTATCTTTTTGATGACTGCATGGTGTCAACGGCAATCACCGCCACCGAGGCAAAAACAGCGGCACTCATTGATCTCGACATCAGAAGCACTGCCACGGGAAATCAGGCAACGGGAACCGGGACGGATTCGATAGTGATTGTATCAGGTCAGGGAATGAAAATACGGTATGCGGGCGGACACACCCTGTTCGGCCAGATTGTCGGGGAGACAGTATACAGTGCAGTAAAACAGTCGCTTTTAAAACAGGATGTAGATCCATTGCTTCTCCAGAAAATCTGCAGTAGTTTTGAGTTTTAGATTAAGCGTCAACAGGTAACTTCAAATGAAGTTACTTAGAAGTGGGATGCATCCCTGGCGGGATACATCCCCCCGGGATACATCCCCCCGGGACCGAGTATCATAGATAACTTAATCGAAGTTACTCAGAAAGGGAGAGTTACCATGGCCCTCATCGATACTATCAGGGAAAGAAAGAGTGTTCGCAAATATCTCGGGAGGCCTGTCGAACGGGAAAAAGTCATTGCCTGCATCGAGGCTGCGCGGCTTGCCCCATCTGCGGAAAACATCCAGCCGTGGCGCTTTATTGTAATCGACAACCCCTTATACAAACGCGGATTCTGCGAACAGATATGCGGTGGGGTATACAGAACGTCATCGTTTATAAAAAATGCACCTGTTGTCGTTGCAATACTTGCAAAGTACAGCCTTATAACCGACTTTCTTGGAAGAGGCATACAGGGTACAAATTACTACCTGCTCGACATCGGTATTTCCGGTGAGCACCTCGTTTTACAGGCACAGGAGCTCGGCATCGGCACCTGTTGGATCGGGTGGTTCAATCAGAAAAAAGCAAAAAAATATTTGAAACTCCCGCTGCAGTACCGGGTTGCTGCTCTCATCGCCATGGGCTACCCTGCCGAAGGGGCAACAAAAAACAGGCCTGATCTGCAGATCGATCAAATCCTCTTTTTTAACCGGGAAGCGGAAGAGAAATTGTGAGTTCGATCAATACACGTATACCAAACATCACACGCATAGTGGTCGCCTCATTGGTCACATGGGTGTTTATATTTATGGCACACGGAGCACGGGGGGAAAATTGGTTCGACCCTGCAGGAATCAGAACTTTAAGTGCCCTGTACTACCCCTTCCAGTATCTATATAGTTTGGGATATGTTGCTGGTGAGGATGAAGCTCCCTCTGCCCCACCAGTTCTCGTACCCGCCTTCCCGCTGCTTTTTCCCCTGAACAAAATCACGCAAGGAACATACACCAGGTTGCTAATGGAGGAACCATCCGAATCAAGGATCGGGAACCACAATTATCTCATCACTCAACCGATAAACACAAAAAGTGAATCCGTCCCGGCAGACCGTCTCATCGAAAATATCATACAGTACATCTCCATAAATGGAAAAAACCCGTTTTCATCAAATAAAATACTGCTACTCAAAGATGCACAATTTTTTCGATCATACTACAACATATATATCTATATCTACACCAACTTCGACGATGTAGAGACGCTTGAATCACTTAAAAATATTGACATCCTCGTTCCGAGAGTCAACCTCACAGTTCGAACCGGAACAAAATAACCTCTGCTGAAACAACCTCTACATCCCTTTGAGCTCCTCAACCGCATCCTCATACACACCTGCCTGCTCGTATTCGTTTACTATACGGGTAAAGTATTTTTTCGCCTCAGAGTGATTCCCCAGACTCTTGTACGATTTTCCTGCGATGAGAAGGGCATAGGGGGCAAGCTCCCCAGTTGCATATTCATCTACGTACATCCTGCTTATTCGCACCGACTCGCTGTAATTTCCCGTTAAAAACAGGGCAAGCGAGTAGTGAATGAGTGCCGCCTCTCGATAGAATGCATCGGGTTTTTTGATGCTTTCGGCAAGATACGGAATCGCCTCTTCATACTGTACATTGTTGAAAAGCGCGGACCCGAGATAGAAAGAGATTTCTCTCCGCATATCTGCCGCATCCTCACTATCAACAAGGCTGCTAAAAATTTCGATCGCTTCACCCCAATTCCCGCTGTTGTACAGCTCGACACCCCGATCATACTGCTGCTGGCATTCTGTAACATCAATATCCTCGATCCAGCCGACTTCTCCTTCCTCCTGTTTTGCTCCCCTAACACCGAGAACCATTCGATCTGAGCCGGGACCGTGCCCTCTGATCATGGAGTAAAAGGCATCGGTCAGGCCTCTGAACCAGGTAATTTTATTTTTTGCGCGAACCCTTTCCCCAAGACTTCGAATCGCCACTGTCGTATTTCCCGTAATAACAACGCTCTCGCCATCCATTCTGACCTCGAGAATGCCATCCGGGCCGGTTTTTACTACGGATTTTGCATTCAACAGCATATCGAGCGAGGCCCTGACCCAGTGCCCGTTCCCATTGATGTCGACTGCGCAGTCTCCACTCTTATATAAAACAAATGTATCGGAATATCCAAATAAAGCAGCAGACATAAACAAAAAGGCGCCTAAAACCACCATCTGCCATTTCATATCTTTTCCCCCTTTTCATTTTGTTGAAACTTAGTGCGTTGAAATAACCCCGGAAACGGACATACCAGCAGTCCTTTTCGGAATGATTGTTTTCTTCATGCAATTATAGCAGCTTTTACTGATTTTACTACCAGTAAATGCAGTCATTCACGACCTGTTTTTTACCCGGCCAACCTTTTATTTATTTCTGGCACTGTACATATGAATTACATTAATATATGGACAACAGAAACATGATACACTGCAACCTGTATAATTGACATGGCATTTTAATTATTCACCGGAAAATTTGAGGTATAATATGAATATTCTCCCGCTCACTGTCGAGGAGGTCGATGCGGCAGGCTGGGATTCAGTTGATATAGTGCTTGTTACAGGTGATGCCTATATCGATCACCCGGCATTCGGTATTGCAGTCGTAGGAAGGGTTCTCGAAGCCGAGGGATACAGGGTCGCGGTTTTGAGCCAGCCGGACTGGCGATCCGTTCATGATTTCAGACGATTCGGCCGGCCGAGGCTCTTTTTCGGCATCAGTTCAGGCAACATGGATTCTATGGTCAATAAGTATACCGCGCTCAGGAAAGTCCGAAACAGCGATGCCTACTCCGAGGGAGGGAGGCCGGGCAGGAGGCCTGACAGAGCGACAATTGTGTATGCCCAACGCGTGCGCGAGGCGTACAACAATGTACCGGTCATCCTTGGCGGGGTAGAGGCCTCGCTCAGGCGCCTCGCCCATTACGACTACTGGAGCGACAGCGTCAGGCGATCGGTTCTGATTGACGCAAAGGCCGACCTCCTCGTGTACGGGATGGCCGAACAGCAGATAACAGAAGTTGCCAGCCGACTTGCACGAGGAGAGAATGTCCGCACTATCCGAAACATACGGGGCACCCTTTTTGCCATTGGTGAGCAGGAGAATGACGCTGCCGACGCGAGCAATGCTGTTGAGATTCCCTCATTTGAAGAGGCTCGAGACGACCCTGATGCATTCAACAGAGCCACACGGATTGTATACGAAAACACAAACCCATATACATCCCGCGCTCTTTTACAGCCGCATGCACAGAGAGCAGTCGTTCAGACGCCGCCTCCCCTGCCGCTGTCCCAAAAAGATCTCGACAGGATCTATGCACTCCCTTTCTCCAGAAAACCGCACCCGCTATACAAAAAATCGATTCCCGCCTATGAAATGATTAAATCTTCGGTAACCATTATGAGGGGCTGTTTCGGCGGGTGTAGCTTCTGCTCGATTGCACTCCACCAGGGGAGGTTCGTTCAGTCCCGTTCATCCGATTCCGTACTCTCTGAGCTGAGGCAGCTTGCCAGCTCAAAGAACTTCAATGGGACTATTACCGATCTCGGTGGGCCGACCGCTAACATGTACATGATGGGAGGAAAAAATCCGCGGATCTGCAGACGGTGCGCAAGGCAGTCCTGCCTCCACCCGGACATCTGTGCTAATCTCTCCACCGATCACGGGCCGCTTCTTGCGCTCATGAGTGATTCTTTGAAGATACTGGGGATTCGCAACCTGTTTATCGCAAGCGGGGTGCGCATGGACCTCGCCCTGAGAAGCAACGAGTACATCAAACAGCTCTCGACACATCACACGGGCGGGCGTCTGAAGGTTGCCATTGAGCATGTTTCAGATCACGTTCTTATGGCAATGCGAAAACCCGGAATAGGAGTTTTCGAGAAGTTCAAGAAACTTTTTGATCTCTACTCCCAAAAAGCCGGTAAACGACAGTACATCATACCCTATCTCATTGTTTCCCACCCGGGCACTGCCCCCGAATCCGCCCTCCAGCTCGCTGTCTATCTCGAAAAGCATGGATTGAAGCCACGGGAGGTGCAGGAATTTCTTCCCACTCCCATGAGTGTTGCAACCGCGATGTACCACACGGGAAAAGACCCGTTTACCGGAGAAAAACTGTATGTTGCACGAGGAGAGAAGGAAAAGAGGCAGTTCAAGGCCCTTGCCCAGTACTATAAACCGGAGAACCGCGCTTTATTCAGGATGGCATTAAAAAACAGGACGTTCAGCCGTTCTGCGTCGCATCCCACTTTTAAGTAACTTCTCACGAAGTTACTTATCGATACTCGGACCTGAAAGGACGTACGCCACTTCTAAGTAACTTCAAATTTCCGTAAATTGAGATCTTCAATCTGTTGCAATGTGTTTTCTTTGATGCTTTTTGTACATACCATTTTACTATAATGCTCGGATGTTTTGATATCCCAATATTTCCCTACTTCACCTTCTTTTACCCATAATGGATACTTTTCAATCTTCCATACTGTGTCCCAATCAATCACTGTGTTTACCTGCCCATGCATATTTAGGAGTTATAGATGGTTTTTTCTCATCTTTTGGGATCATAACGGGGATCCCGTTTATTGTTTCTATGATTACCGGTATTTCAAATAATTGTTCCATACGTTCGGTAGTAATAACTTCCCTTCCCCCATAGGTAAGGACTCTCCCATTTTTGAGTAATAGAAATTTATCTGCGTATCGCATTGCAATATTCAAGTCATGCATCACAATGACCGAGGCAATACGATGGAGTTGGGTAACAGATTTTATAATTCCCATAACTTCAAGTTGATTTTTCATATCGAGGTTATTCGTTGGCTCATCTAAAAGTAAAATTTCAGGTTCCTGAACAAGTGCTCGTCCAATCATCACCTTCTGGAATTCTCCACCGCTTAGTTCCTCAATAGAATGAAGGGAAAGATGCTCGAGATTGAGAATTTCTAAAACTCTCTCCGCAATTTTAATATCAGCTCCCGTTACATCCCACTTTATATAGGGTTTTCTCCCGAGGAGTATCGCATCAAAAACAGTAAGAAGACTCGATTCGGATCGCTGCGGCACATATCCAATTTTTTTAGCAATTTCAAGGCGCGAGAGTTTATTACTATTTATACCCTCTAAAAAAACAACACCTTTATGCGGTTTTAATATTCCATTTATACATCGGAGAAGGGTTGATTTCCCGGCACCATTCATGCCAAGTACCGCACAAATTTCTCCTTTTACTACTTCAAAGTCTACATTATTTAGAACCGGTGCGCTTTGATATGAAAATGAAAGATGTTTCACTTCTATGATCATCTTCTTTTCCTCGCAAGGATATATATAAAAAGTGGTGCACCCATAAAAGAGGTGATAACCCCCACCGGAAGTATTACCGGCGAAATGAGATTTCTTGCAGCGGTGTCTGCGCAGAGAAGGAGGAGACTTCCAGATAGAGCTGTAATTGGAATAAGAAATCTATGGTCGTTTCCTATAACCCTTCGAGCGCTATGCGGAGCAACAAGCCCTATAAATCCAATGATTCCCAGAAATGCTACAATAACTGATACCACAAGTGAGGATACAATCATCCCGGTGAGTCGAACTCTCTGTGTAGAAACGCCAAGTCCTTTTGCTACTTCTTCGCCACTATTCAGTGCATTATAGTTCCACCGATTTAGTAAGAAATAGATAAGTGAGGGGAAAATAATCAAACCCATCACTCCAATCTGTTTCCATGTTGCTCTTCCAATATCACCAAATGTCCAGAATACAATTGAGGCAACTTCCATGTCGTTGGCGAAATACTCAATCATCGTTGTACCAGCTATAAAGAGCGAACCCATTGCAATCCCCGACAAAATTACAGCACTTGGGGTGAGATTACGCCATTTTGCGAGTAGAAGAATGATGAGTACTCCTGCAAGCGATCCGATAAAAGCTGCAAATGGGGTAAGATATGAACTAGTAATGAGTACTGCATCTGTATTGGCCGAGTGAATCTCTCCTGCTTTGAGAAAAACGATGGCGAAAGCTGCTCCAAAGGCAGCGCCGTGAGAAATTCCCAGTGTAAAGGGTGAAGCCAGCGGGTTTTTGAGAACACATTGCATTACCGCCCCTGCTGCTGCGAGTCCAGCTCCAGCAATTACGGCAGCGATGATTCTTGGTAGGCGTATGTGCCAGACTATGAGGGATGATTTAGTAAAAACCTTTGATGAAGCACTATGTATCAATCCATGCCAAAGCTCGCGAAAAGAGAGATGAAAAGGCCCCAGAGAAATGGTAAAAATGGCGATAAAAATAAGCATACCAAAGAGGAGCAAACCAAAGTGAAACTTTCTTTTCGTATACTCGACGTAACTCCTAGGCGGTTTTTTTACTATGAACATTCAAGCATCCTCACTGAATAACGTTAAATCCTCCAAATTCTCTCTCCAGGTCTTTGTAAACTGGCCTGCCCACGAGGAAGGTGTATATCTCGTCTACTTTTTTTGTAATTTCAATATCTTGAAATCTATCGGGATAAAGAATTGTACCGATGTAATAGGCGTCAGCGATAGCAGTTCCTATGTTTGTTGTATAGAAGTTGTAGGGAAGAATTCCGAAAAGATGATTTTCTTTTATTGCTCGAAGTGATTGAAATAGAGGATTGGAAAGATTTTTTTTCACAAGCTTGTATCCACCCTCGTCTATAAAGATAAACTCGGGGTCCCATTTTAGAATTTGCTCCTTATCTACAAAGAGGTGACCGTTTTTTTTGAGGATATCAACAACATTTCTTGCATTTACGTCATTGAAAGGAGGATAGGCACCACTTGTACTCTCTATGCCGTGTACCCCTTTAAATCCGATCCCACCTACATAAACTGTTGGTCTTTTACTGTTCGGAATTCCCTGGGTTCTTCTACGAAAATCTTCTTCAGCAGTTTTTAGAAAAGTAATAACAGATTCAGCCTTTTTTTCGCTATTAAGTATTTTTCCAATGATTTTGAGTGAGTCGTAAACTTTTTCATCAAATGTTGCAAGTTTTCCATACGAAAGAACAACAACGGGTAAATTTACCTTTTCCTGATATTCATCTGCTTTTCCTTTTTCCATATAGGTAATGAAGATCACATCCGGTTTTACTTTAAGAATAAGTTCAGGATCTGGACCGCTGTTTATAGCCCCTGGACCACCGGGACCGATGGTTGGCAGTGTAAGGAGATCTGGGTTTGCCAATGCATATGGTCTCCCTCCAGGGCCCCATGTCTTTTCGGATTGCTCTATACCGACTACCTTTCCCTGGGCATTCATATAGCAGATCAATCGTAGAGCGCCTGGACCGGCAGCTACAATTCTGGATATTTTTACAGGGACATGAACGGTTCTTCCCACCATATCGATGACGGTTTTTGTGGTATTTTTTGGGGAAGAAATGGTTTCCTCAGAGCCAAAAACCAACGTAAGAGAAAAAAATAAATAAAAAAAGCTGATAAGGCATATGGAGAAGAAACTGATGATGGGCCCATGTCTTTTTGTCATTGTACTTTCCTTTCGCTATATCGTGTTATTTTTATTATAAAACGTGTTACTAATTTCTCCTAAAAAATGCACCCTTTAGGATGCATCAAAATTATACCAAAACTCCTCATCAACAGTATCAACTGTAGTGATTCCTAAAAATATAGAACAAGAACCCTGGGATTGGCAACACCAGTATATTTTTTGTCTGCCCTTCCTCCGAATGTATCATTGTTGTTGTAGCTGATTTTCAATCTACTTTTTTTTAATTCATAATGGCATTGAGTAAAGTCCGAACCGGTTAAACGTACAGGCTTGGGATCGGTAAAATCAAAATCTGCATAAAAGACCTTGTCATAAATTGCAATGACCAGCTTGCTTTTCCCGTTTTCTTTTGGTAAACGCAAGGGTATAAAAAATCTGTATATCAATCGATGATCATTTATGCTTGCCTTAAAGTTTTCGACCGATGTGACCATCCGCGTTTTTCCACTATAGGTTATGTACGTAAAGTAGCCAAACTCTTTAAGAGTCAATGCTCCTTTTGTAATACTTTCTTCTTCCTTTTTATTAAATACACCATCTCTGTCCAAATCAAACTCCATAATTGCCTCTGCAGAGAATAGCTTATCGAAAGTCCATTCTATCCAAAAACCTTCCAAATACTTTTCTTCAAATTGAAAGGTTATAATACTGTCCACAAAGGCATGCGGATGGGCGAATAGCGAAGAGGCAGGAACGATCAGTAACACGACGATAGCAAATAAATACTTTTTCATGCAGATGTTCCCACAGCCAAAAATGGAATCAACATTAACAATCCGAAAAGAAAAATCGTCAGTGCTGCTCCAGTTTCGATACTCTCATGTAAAAAATTGTAAAAACGAGCATGCTTTTCAGATACCCTCAGTATTCCCCTCTTTCCAAGTATGGAGATTACAGAAAGAGTTGAAATCGTAATTGCCATTCCCAGGGACATTGCTACAACACCAAAGATGCCAAGGGCTAGAAAACCAGCAGCCAATGAAAAAATCATAATCGAAGAAGCCCCAGGACATGGAACAAGACCAGATAACATGATAGGGAGAAAAAGTTTCGGCGAATTAATCGATGAACAATCGTCAACATTTCGTTCTCTCTTCTTTTTAGCCATCAATTTGAACAGCTTAAATAAAATCAGAATAAAACCAAGAGCTGCAATACCCCCATAACTGATTTCTTCCATTAAAAATTCGATTTGCACTTTCTGATTCAGGAATGACCCTTTAACAAAAAAGTACAATATCAGTATCAAAGTTATGGCTGATCCAGCATGTAAAGCCGATAAAAGGAATCCGGCCATTATTCCTTCTACGGGTCTTGCATCTCTTGCCATAAAATAGGAGAAAAGGACCGTCTTCCTATGTCCTGGCCCCAGAGCGTGTACGATACCGTAGAGAAAAGATATAAGGAGAACTATGTAAATTGCAGATTTTTTTTTATTATTCTTTAACATAAGAATAAAACCGGCTATTTTTTCTCTCATTGATTTTTGCCATCTGGCAATCACTGTGTAAAACTTGGAATTATGGAACAGAGTCTTCCTGCCGATTGCGACATTATGCACATCTTTGCCGCTGTAAAAAGGATTTGCCACGCTTTGACTGTGGCAGATTGGTATAAAAAGTATGATGAAGAACAATAAGAAGAGTACCTTGTTCAGTTTCGTTGTAATTTTCATTTCTTCATTAAAGTATACAAAGTATACTAAAAGATAGGCAAGTTAACTTTCAAACTTAAAAGGTGCAAACCAATTAAATTTCAAGGGTAATAATAATCTTCCGGCTAATTCTTCAACAGTTCGTTTTTTACTGATTTCTGCTTTTATTTTGACTTCGTGATTATTCTCACCGAACTTGACTATTTTGCTTACCCTTAACATCATTCTTAAAATCCTAACCCCTTGGCAATACCTATTCTGTCATTTCTGTTTCCATATGAAGCAGAACAGGCGGACTGTCGTTTAATCATCTCGCGGCACAACATCGAACCTTCTGTTTTCAAGGAACGGAAGCCGCTGGCGTATCTCCTGTATTCGCTGAACATCTATATCTGCAATGTAGTAGCCTTCTTCAATACCCATCGACGACACCATCACACCCCATGGGTCGGCGACCATGCTCCTTCCAACAAACCGCTTTCCCGTCTGGTTACAGCTCATAATGAACAGCGTATTGTCCAGAGCACGGGAACGGATATTGAGCTGCCAGTGGTCATGGTTCGGCTGGAAATAGGCTGCCGGAAGAAAAACAACCTGCGCGCCGTGAAGCGCATAGTAACGGAATATTTCCGGAAACCGGATATCATAACAGATCGCAGTGCCGAATGTAAGGCCATCGAGCACAACGAGCAACGGTTCGCTGCCGCTGTTTATTCCTTTCGACTCACCGTAATTGAAGGCATCGAACAGATGCATCTTGCGGTATTTGCCACATATCTCGCCCTCTCTGTTGTAGACGACTGCAGTGTTATAGACGACAGTGCCATCTTTTTCGAAAATTGAACCGCCGATTATGTTAACCGCATAGGTTTTTGCAAGCCTGCTCACCTTTTCGGTAAATTCAGAGGGCACGGTATGCGCGTAATTCCCGACCTCTTCCGGAGGGCATACGATCTCATACATTTCAGGAAAAACGATAAAATCGGGTTTTTCCTTCACCGCCTCCCTGAAAATCGATGTAGCTTTTTCTATATTTCTGGCCGGATCTTTTTCCGTTTCGATTTGTACTCCGCATAGACGGTATCTTCGCATATCTTCTCCTGTTTTCCGCTAAAACCCCACCGATGAAAGCATATGGGATTACCTGCATTCGGCACTCAGGATGTTTCATGAGTAATCGATTGCATGGCACTGATAATTTCACTGAATGAAAACGGCTTTTTAAGATGCAAGCTCCCCGTTTCCTTGAAAAAATTTATCGTCTCCGGGCTGAGCGTATCACCGGTTATGAATAGCACCCTGCGTAAAAGTTCCGGATTCCTGTTTTTTATCTCTTCGTAAAAGGTTTTCCCGTCCATTTCCGGCATCTTGATATCGGTAATAACGAGCTTAACATCGGATTCACCCAGTTTTTCGAGTGCTTCACTTCCCGATGAAGCGGTAATAACCGAAAAGCCCTTTCTGGTAAGAAAATCATTCAGAAGGTTTACGATAATCGGCTCATCGTCCACAACGAGAATCGATTCTCCGTGGGCATCAATATCCACATCCTTCACCTGCTCTCCCGGTGTTCGAACAACGGAAGGCGCGACACTGACCGTACGCTGGGCAGGGAGCGTAACCATAAACACCGTCCACTCCGGATCACTGCGCACCTGAATGTCGCCGTTATGGCTTTTAATAATACCATACGACGTTGAAAGCCCGAGCCCGGTGCCCTTGCCGACCTCTTTTGTCGTGAAAAATGGATTAAATATATTGCCCATTATATTCCCCGGTATCGAAGGGCCGTTATTCGCAATAGTAACACACACCTCTTTTTTTTCATCATCGTACGATGTTTCGATCCTGATCACCCCACCCCCTCCAGCCTCATAGATAGCCTGCTCTGCATTGATGATGATATTCAGAAACACCTGCTGGAGCCGTATGAAGTTTCCGCGTACCGGAGGCAGCTCTTCCTGAAATTCGAATTCAACCTGTAAGTCATTGACCTTCATCTCATAACTTCTCAGTGAAATTGTTTTCTCAAGCGCTTCCTGAATAGAAACCAGTTCAGTATCCACTTTTTCCAATCTGGCAAACCGCAGGAGATCCTTTACTATTCTACCCGCTCTTTTTATAGATTCCAGGATGTTCTGGAGTTTTTCATGCTGCTCCTCAAGATCCAGGTCGCTCGAGACAAGAAGTTCGGCATACCCCATTGCACTGAACAGAGGATTATTCAGCTCGTGCGCAACACCTGACACAAGTTCCCCAAGGGCGGCAAGTTTTTCGGACTGAATGAGCTGCTCCTGGGTGCGTTTCAGTTCTTCAATAGCATCTTTTAGCTGTTCGTTTGCGAGACTGGTACGCTCACTCTGAACCCTGAGTTTCTCCTCCGTTTCCTTTCGGCGTGTTATGTCCCGAAGAATCTCCATCTTGTTCAGGCTTCCATCCGGATTTACAAGCGGTGATGAAATGATATCAAATGTCTTCCCGTCCTCCCGCCTGAGCTCCCATCGAACGGTTTTTCTTTCCCGTATACCCTGCCATTTGCAGAAGCTGCAGGGAGTATTACTGCTGTACAGATACTGATAGCACTTTCTCCCATGCCCATCACCCAGCTCCTGCTCGAGCGCGCGGTTTGTAAAAGTGATGTTATAATTTTCGTCGGAAATATATATCCAGTCAATCATGCTGTTGAAGATATCGTTGACCCTGTCCCGATGTGCTTCTATTTCATTCTCGAGCAGCACACGCTTCGTGACATCCTGCATCGTCCCGATAATACCACCTTCTCTTCCGCTGTAAATGGAGGCATTGATTTCGACGTACGCCTGTTCACCATTCTTTCTGGGAAACGTTATGACAAAGGGATCGATATGCTTCTTCCGAGCTACCTGGTCACAATTTTTTCTGAGCAGTGCACGGTCATCCTCCGGTAATAACGCGTTAAAGGAATCGGTAAACTCATCTACACTGTATCCGAAAATCCGTTCAACTGACTTACTGGTATATGACATCTTCCCTTCGCTGTCCAGAATAAAGACTGCTTCATCGATTCCGTCTACCAGCGTCCGGTACTTCAGTTCGGTCTGCTCGAGCTTCTTCTTTATCCTGTACTCGTCAGAAACCTTGTCCAGAATAAAGGGCAGCTTGTCGATACTTTCCCTGGTTTTACATATAAAATCATACACACCAAGTTTGATTGCCTGAACTGCAATTTCAATATCCTCCACGCTGGTAATCATGATAACCGGCGTATCGATATGCTTTTCCCTGAGCCACTTCACAAGATCGATACCGCTTTTCCCCTTCAGCCTGTAATCTAGAAGAATTATTTCATAGGAGTTTTTCTCCAGACGTAACACCGCATCCTTGACGGTTGAAACCTGCTGTATACTGACGTCCTCGTAGTAGGATTCCAGCCGTTTGCTCAGAATGAAACGGTGATCCGGGTTGTCCTCAACTATCAAGATCCTCATGCTGTCCTCTTCCTGTGTTTGATCCTCTTTGCAATTTTCTGTATATAGGCTGGGGTTGTGCCGCAGCAGCCGCCGATTATCGTCGCACCTGCGCGTATGGATCGTTCTAGAAAACCGATCATATATTCCGGTGACTGTTCAAACCGGGTCTGTCCGTCTACCAGCTTTGGAATCCCAGCATTCGGATACATCACGAGGGGGCGATCGGTAAGCGCCCTCATTTCTTTGATCACCTCCACATAGTCCTCTATGAGACCGCAGTTCGTGCCGACAACGTCTGCGCCTGCTCCGATCAGTCTCTGGACGGATTCGGATACACTGTTTCCGAAAAGTGTTTTGAACCCGCCTTTTACCCTGTTGAATACCAGTGATGCAATAACGGGAAGGTCGAGCTCTCTCTTCAGGGTCTTCAAATAGATTTCAGCCTCATTTAAATCCATCATTGTTTCAATAATAAACAGGTGAACCCCTGCCTCAGCCAGAACCCTCGCCTGCGCAAGACAGGAATTGCTGGCCTGTCCCTCAGAAATCTCCATTCCGAGTATTTTTCCGGACGGTCCGATTGACCCGGCAATAAATCTCTGCTCTTGCCTTTTCTCTTCCGGGATATCCGTATTATCGCGAAAAAGTTCCAATGCTTCCTTTGCGAGCATAACTGCTCTCCTGTTCACATCCTCTACCAGATACTGTTTTTCCTTCATCCCCATTTTGAGCGGAGAGCCTCCGAATGTGTTCGTGGTGACTATCTGCGCACCGGCGTTAAAGTACTCAAGATGTATTTCCCGTATGACATCGGGACGTTTAATATTCCATTCTTCAGGCAGATCTTCGGTCGTAAGCCCACGCTCCTGCAGTATGGTTCCGAATCCTCCGTCCAGGACGCAGTATTCTTGATCGATCAATTCCAAAAAATTATCTTTCATATTTAAATCCCGTCTTTCCTTATTTCCTCCGGCCTGTTACTGTATATTACTACGTATATCGACCGTCAGAGAAATATTTTTTTGATTTGAGCTGGGAAATATAATAAAATATAATGCAGAAAGAGAGCTCTGCCGGAGGATTGATATCTGTGCAGTACAACATACTTGTTGCTGAAGACGATACAAATATTGCAAACCTTATAAAAGAGCTCATTACACGGAAGGGAAATAACGCCCTTGTCGCCCGTGACGGTGAGGAGGCCTTCAAAATATTTTCTAATATAAAGGTTGACCTTATTATCACCGATTTAAAAATGCCGAATATCGACGGTATGACGCTTATTAAAATGGTTCGTGAAACAAATAGAAAAGTACCCGTAGTCATCATCACCGGCTATGGTTCGAACCAAAACAGGGAACTTGCCAAACAGTACGGCGTTCGTGAGATACTTTCAAAACCCTGCCCCCTGACTGAGATTTCAAACGCGATTGACCGGGCTTTAGAGCCCGAGGACGGATAGCAATCGCACCGCTTTTATTTGCCCTCCTCAGTCACTTTTTTTATATTAGGACAAGACTTCCCAATAGCTATGGTGGAACATTCAGCCGGCTGAATTTCGGATGAACGAAATACTGTACGATGGTTTGTTTGATGCTCCCCTTGAAAAATCACTGTTATTCGGATACTTCGTGCCAGAATAACGCCGCTTGACAGCGGTAAAAGAAGGTGATGCCCATGAAGGATATAAAATGGTATATCGGCATTCCTCTTGCCGTTCTTTCAGCGATTCTCCTCCTTTTCTCGTTTCCACCGTTTAATCTGAATTTTCTCGCATTTATCGCGCTCGTGCCGATTCTTTCAGTCGTTTACAGCACAACATTGAAAAGGACACTCGCATACGGCGTTGTTTTTGCGTTTATCTTCTACTGCCTGTTCCTGTTCTGGATGAATGCCTATCTCGCCGTTGTGGGGGTGCTGTTTGTAACGGTTGCATTCGGAAGCTGTTTCGTAATAAGCCTTCTTATTATCAACAGTACGTCAAGGGCCTTCCCTGCCTACAGAACCGTACTCGTCCCTTTTATCTGGATCGCGATCGACTATATCAGAAGTTTCGGGTTTTTGGGATTTACGTTCGGTTCGATCGGTTATACACAGCACAACTTTACCCGATTTATTCAGATAGCCGATATAGGCGGCGAACAGCTCGTCGCTTTCATCGTTCTTCTCGTCAATGCCGGTCTGGCCGCTGTTCTCTCACATGTATACGAGTCGAAAAAGTTAAAAGCAGGTACGCTTGCGAAATTAATTCACCCGGTGACATCGTACTCCCTGGTTGCAGCAGCCGCACTCATCGTCTTCAGCCTCATATACGGCACAGTCAGACTCCATGAGACGATACAGCAAAACCCTTCCATGAAACTGGCGCTTATTCAGGGGATTTCAAGCCCGAGAACCGCGTGGAAGAGGGAAAAATGGAAAACTCTCAATCGGCTCATCGAACTGTCCAGAGAAAGCTACAACACCGACCCGGACATCGACCTCATCGTATGGACCGAAACTGCAATCAGAACAAGTCTGCGGCCCAATCTCATATTCGGTACACCCTATCACACGAAAATACGAAAGCTGATACAGGAGCTTTCCACCTACTTCATTATAGGCTCGCCGGACAATTACGAGGTTGCAGGCGCTCAGACAGTCAATCCCGACAACCTCACATCGATCTATCCAACCAGGGGCGAGGAGGAAGTATGGACGAACAGCGCCTATTACCTGAACCCCGAAGGTGAGATTATTGGAAAATACGACAAGCACAAGCTTACACCTTTCGGTGAGCATTTCCCGCTCGGAAAAAAAATCCGCTTTCTCCAGAAAATTCTCGATAAATTCTCGGACAGCGCCGGATTTACCCCGGGGAACCAGTACACGGTATTCGAGCATAACCCGTTTAAATTCAGTGTCGTCATATGCTGGGAGGGAACCTACGGTTACTTCATACGCAAATTCGTCAATAATGGTGCGGATTTTATTATCAATATATCGAACGATATGTGGACGCGCACCAGGGCTGGCCATTTCCAGCATTTCACCATGACGAAATTCAGGTCAATCGAGAACAGAATCTGGTATGTGCGGGCAGGCAATGATGGTGTCACCGCATTTATCGACCCACATGGAATAGTACGGAAAATACTTCCCATAAAGGAGGTCGGGTATCTGGTGGGAACTGTTGGTCCGCGGGGTAAAACAACATTCTACACGAAGCACGGGAATATTCTGCCGAAGCTGAGCCTTGCCGTCTGTCTGGCCTCATTTATCTGGGGTATCATCATTCTTGTAAGAAGCAAATCCATACCACAGCACCTGAAGAGGCGCAATGTCCGATAAAAGAAGAGTTATCCTGCTCAGGCACGCCCAGAGCACTGCAAACAGCATGCGCCTGCTCACCGGTAGAAACGATCCGGAGCTGACCAGGCTCGGTTTCAGGCAGGCAAAAGAGGCGTCAAGGATTATCACAAAGAGGTTCCCCTTAATCGACTCCCTGTACGCAAGTCCCATGAAACGTTCACTTGAAACTGCCGGTATCATCGCCAAAAAAGTTAGGGCGCCCGTTATCCAGGATGCACTCCTCATGGAAACCGATTTCGGAGAATGGGAAGGGTCGAGCAGGGAAGAGCTTGTCCAAAAACCCGAATGGAATGAGTATGCAGAGGATCCCTTTCACTTCCGTTTCCCGGGTGGTGAATCCCCGCAGGATGTAAAGAAGAGGATTCTGCAGTTCAGACAAAAGATGCTCGCGCAAACCGGCTGGGAAAATATAGTCGTCATCTCACATTATACGCCGATAGTTTTTTACATTCTGAGTGTCTTGAACAGCGACGATGAAAAACGTGCAGCATTCAAGATCGGAAATGCAGCCGTCACATCAGTGGTCGCTACCGAAAACGGGTCCTATCTTGAGTTTCTGAATCTCACCCGGCTGTAGCGATCGACCGGTTTACTACCCGAAAAAGCAGACATACAAAGAGGGATGGATAATGTCATATACCTTTATTACCGGAGGGGCGAGCTCAGGAAAAAGCGGGTATGCACTCGAGCGCTTTATCAGCAGGCGGGATGTAACTTTTATTGCAACCGGCATCGAAACCGACGAAGAAATGGCCGGGCGTATTGAACTGCACAGAGCCGCGCGTCCCTCAGAATGGGAAACAATTGAAGGGCCGATTGATTTCATTCCGGCTGTGCGCAATTCAAAATCAAGTGCGCTCATCATCGACTGCCTCAGCTTCTGGGTGTCTAACCTCGTTTACAGCGAAAAACTGGGTCATGACGATATTGTTGCAAAGGCGGTTGCAGCAGCGGAATTTTTGGAGAAAATCGATCGGGAGATCATTGTTGTCACCAACGAGCTCGGCATGGGCCTCATCCCCGAATACAGAGAATCACGGGCGTACAGGAAAACGGCGGGTGAGGTAAATCAGATCTTCGCAAAATATGCAAAAGACGCATACTTTATTGTCAGCGGCATCCCTGTGAAAATCAAGTAGATGTATCAACCTGCCGGTCAGTAATAACAACCTTTACCCTTCTGTAATCCGTTTCCGATATATCAACGGTAATAAAATAGTTCGAAAGAGCGATTCTCAGGATTTCAGCGCTTCTTCAGCAGCAATGTGCGCTGCACCGAGCGCTCCTATGAACTCCGGGTCGGGAGGCACGAGTATATCAACGCCGAGCACCTCTCGGAGAGCTAAAACAACACCGGAATTTTTTGCCACACCGCCCGTGAGCATAACCGGTGGCTCGAGCCCGACCCTGTGCACCATCCCCGAAATTCTACTCGCAATGGAGTCTGCAATTCCCCTGATAATTTTTTCCCGTGGATGGCCCTCAGCACGAAGAGACACAACCTCGGACTCTGCAAATACTGCGCACATACTCGATATCTTCACCCCACGGTCGGCCTGCAGAGCGAGGGGGCCGAGTTCTGCAACCTCCAGCTCGAGAGTCTTCGCAATAATCTCCAGAAATCTTCCCGTACCAGCCGCGCATTTGTCATTCATAATGAAATCAAGGCTCCTGCCGTCCGGGCTCACACTGATGACCTTGCTATCCTGCCCGCCGATATCGATTACGGTTCTCACCGCATGATTAACAGCCCAGGCGCCCCGCGCATGGCATGAAAGCTCGGTAACACTTCTGTCGCCGACACCTGCAGCATTCCGGCCGTACCCGGTTGTAACGGTGTGGGTAATATCACGCTGTTTAACGCCGCCATCCTCATCCAGCAGTGAAAAAAGCCTTTCAGCAGCCGTGCGGCTGGAAATCCCCGTCTGAATGATAAAACGTCTGCATGGTTCTGCATTTTCAAGAATAACCATCTCAGTCGATACGGAACCTATGTCTATTCCCGCCGTATACATCCCTGGCCTCCGACTTAATATCGAACAGAATACCGAAATCCACGCCGCAGTATCGCCGGTCTTACTGCATAACAAAAACCACCACACCTGTTATGTATTCAACGCCGCTCCATTATCTCGAAAAAGGCTTCGATTCTCGTGCGGTACTGGCCTTCAGAATAGTTTCGTGGATCGACGCAATCGCCGTCGAGCTCAAGAAAGGGAATGCCGTACCCGGCAACCGTATCCCGTATCATTCGGACCGCCCCGTTGCTCTGCCTGCATCCCCAGTGAGAAAAGTGCACAACGCCGTCAATCCCGTGGCTTTCGATTATCCGGCCGATGTTTTTCAGCCTGTTTTCGATTGATCCGGACCAGATCTGGCCCAGCAGTTTCCGGGCGATACTCTCCCACGGATTTGAAATTTCGAGATATTCTTTTACGGGGGTGTTGACCTCCTCCGCAACGATCACTGCTCCGAATTCCTCCTCGAGCATACTCATTATACTGCCGGAGAAGTAGGGCCGCAGATGGAGCCACAACACCCGTTTTCCCACCGCTATATCCTGAAAACCCCTCTTTATCCTCGCTTGGATTTCATCCCGGTAGCTTTCAAGTATCCTCACACCCAGCCGGTTCCCCGCAAACATCGCCCAGACCATCAAAAGATTCAGGGTCTCGCTCCCGTACACCACAGGTGGAGACGCTTTCCGTACATCTTGTATCGTGCTCAGCAACGCAGTCATTTTGTTTGAATAATCAAAGGACTTTGCAAGCATTTCCTTCCGAAGCCTTCTGCCGGTAATCGATTCTATTTCTGAAACCGACTCCTGAACCTGGACAGCTGCATATTCAACGGCTTCTTTTTGGTCACCGTACGGTACATCGATGAAGAAAAGCGGCTTTGATACGAGATGCGCAACCTGGGAAAAGGATTTCATAGTGCCGTCGCACGCATGCGATGTCGCCATGAGAAAAAGCGGCCGGGGAAGAAGCCCGAGGGTACAGGCACCCAGAAAAGCGCGATGGAAGGAACAAAAGTCCGATGACAACCAACGTTTCTCCGTTTCCTCTAGAAGTTGAGTCGCAATTCCGAATGAAGCGGCGAGCGCTCCGAGCGGTTCAAGGGGAAAGGGCAGAAAATCAAAGGCATATATAATTTCAATCGGTGTGAAAAGACTTGTAAAAACCGACCGGCCGCCCTTGAAAAATTTACTTCCATGCCTATAGGCAGCAAGGGAAAACCTTTTTTCTGAACGGGTTCCAAAACACCTGGCCGGCTGCAGGAATGTCTGAAGCATTGTAACAAGAGCACCCCTGCTGATTTTTTTTGGATCAGGCCGGTTCAACAGTATGTCTTTTACCTTTTCCTTTAGTCCCATATTCAACCCTTACAATCGCTCGAGGAAAGCCTCAACCCGGGTGCGGACCTGCCCGCTTCTGAGTGAAAAATACTCACTTTCCAGAAAAAGAGAGGGAATGTCCAATTGATCAAGTCTTTCCCTGAACAACGGGAAGTCAACCAGAAAATTGTCACAGAATTTCAGACTCGTGTAAATAACTCCGGCTGACATCGTCTTTTGAACAGCTTCAATTACATAATCAATCCGCTCGCTGAAGTTTATCATCCTGCCGCACGGCACCCTGGATAGATAACGCCGGGCAAGCGCATCGAGCGGTGCTTCATTTTCTGCAACTGCAACGGGAAAATACCGTCCGCCGAAGCAGAAATCATCGCCGACGACCACGCCGCCGCACTCTTCGATATACTCCAGCAGGGGCAATGTGTCGAATATATTCCCTGAAACAAAAACCCGTTTCCCTTTTCTTTCCAGACCCGAAACGCTGAGGAGATCAGAAAGCATTTGGTTTGTTGTCTGTTTCGGTCCGGTTGAATTGAGGTCAAGCACCCGTATCAATTCCTGCGCGTTCATCACTCCCGGATTATTTGCCCGCACATCGTATATTTCCTGTAACAGCCTTCTGTTTTCATTATACCTGACAATTGAAGCTACAAGCGCAGAATCGGTGATTTCGACACCTGAAAGTTCCTGGAGATAGACCTTCATTTTTTCAAGCTCTCTTTTAAAATAGCGCGCTGCATGGGGATCATTTTTTTTCGGTATATCTACGAAAAAGGTAGGTATGTCTGGTATATACGTATTAAAGATGTCGAGAGTCCTGCGTGCACCGTCACATGAATGATTGA
>CAZGJW010000011.1:0-42411 GCA_964525675.1 uncultured Spirochaetota bacterium | reverse complement strand
TGGTCAACCTGATCGAAGTGCACCGAACGTATGAAGCAAATCAGAAGATGATTCAGGCCCATGATGCCGCACTCGGCAGGGTAATTAACGAGGTCGGAAAGGCATAAGATACCAGACAGGGGGATACTACCATGATGAGATCGCTGTGGACCGCAGCGAGCGGGATGATCGGGCAGCAGTTCAATATCGATACAATAGCCCATAACCTTTCAAATGTAAACACAGCCGGTTACAAGAAGGGCAGGCCTGATTTCGAGGATCTGCTGTACCAGACACTGCGCGTTGCAGGGACACCGGCAACCCGGGATACGCTTGTCCCGACCGGTATTCAGGTCGGCCATGGGGTGCGGCCGGCTGCTACGCAGAAGATGTACACGCAGGGAAGTCTGCAGAACACGGGCAATATACTCGATCTTGCGGTCGAGGGGGAAGGGTTTTTCCGCGTCCAGCTCTACGACGGCAGCTTCGGGTACACCCGCGACGGTACATTTAAAATGGACGCGAACGGTCAGATCGTAAACAGCAACGGGTTCAAACTCAGTCCCGAGATAATAATGCCGCAGGGGTTTGTATACTCGGATATATCCATAAGCCAGGACGGTCTTGTAACGGTAAAGGTCGCCGGCAACGATACGCCGGTCGAGGTTGGGCAGATCAATGTGTACCGGTTCGTCAATCCGGCAGGTCTCAAGAATATCGGCCAGAACCTGGTAAAGGTCACCTCTGCTTCCGGTCAACCCATCGAGGGAAGACCCGGGTTTACCGGCATGGGAAAACTCCAGCAGGGCTTCCTTGAAATGTCGAATGTGCAGATCGTCGAGGAAATGGTAAACATGATTGTCGCTCAGCGTGCCTATGAGCTGAACTCGAAGGCGATTACGACATCCGATTCAATGCTCGCGACGGCAAATGCGCTGAAGCGCTAGAGCGCTCAAGCGCAAAACCGGTGAACGTAATCATCGGTATTTCATTAAATGAGTAATTCAGCCATGACTATTCCCGGTGTTGAACGAATGCTGCAGACCAACCTGCAGGGCGTTATTGATGTAAACAGTACAGATGAGGGGCCTGCCTTCCTCGATATTTTCAGAGACATACTCAAAACAGACGATATGAATACAATGCGGCGTTTTCCAGGGATGGCTGCTTCACATAAGCCATCGGAAACCGGTAAGACGGTGCCCACAGAAAAAGGCATTGAAACCGGTTTAAAAGGGAAGAAGCCTGTTGATAAAAAGCTTCTATCGGTATGCCGGGACATGGAAGCTCTTTTCACCGGTATCATGCTCAAGTCCATGAGAGAAACGATTCACGAAAATAATTTCTTCGGCAAAAGTATTGCAAAAGATATTTTTAGTGATATGTTATACGATGAATACGCAAAACTCATGGCGAAAACCGATCAGATTGGGCTTGCCCGCCAGATATATGACCAGTTAAGTGAATAGGAAAAAAGCTGGAAGACAAGTATTTTACATCCTTTTTTTATGCGCCATTCCGTTTACCGCATCGGCCCAGTTTATTTTAGAGGATTACCAGAGCCTCCTCTACGGGAAGTACTATCGCAACTTCTACCCCCTCATGATACAACAGCACACCCTGTACTCCATCGAGATGTCCGATTTCAGTGACGATCCCACGAATGCCGATCAATACGTGACGAATACAGTAGGCACGGACGCCGGCGAGGGACTCAATCTCGAGGGAGAAATCGATCTCAATCTCGGCTATGGCAAGAAATTTACATTGAAGAAGGGAACGGTTGTCGGTGCAGGAGCCCAGGGAATCGATGAAAATCTCAACCTGGATCTTA
Organism: uncultured Spirochaetota bacterium; assembly: GCA_964525675.1. Classification (GTDB taxonomy): domain Bacteria; phylum Spirochaetota; class B62-G9; order B62-G9; family DRHN01; genus CAYSRJ01. Next base: position 40,598 of record CAZGJW010000011.1, on the reverse strand, counting down.
TCGAGCGTATTCTCCTCACGGGAACGATAGGCGATCGGTTCTACGTTGAGTTCGATTACGATTCGGAGAGAAAAAAGGAGAACCTGGGAGAAGAGAAAAACATATACCATGTCGCCTATCTCGGGAAGGATGATGAGTTCGTAAAGGAGGTTTCTGTCGGGAACAAGGAGCTTTCCATCGAGGATACGCGATATATTCCCATTGACGAGGGCAATCAGGATTCATTCGGGGTTCGCGCCCGTGCCGGCAGGGGAAACTTCACGGTCGAGGGACTTCTGCGGTACAACGTCGCGTATGAAGGAACAAAGGAGTTTACAGGCTCGAAGAACAGCGTTGTAATGGATGCGCTCGATGTGGAGTACGCGACAGGGAAGTTTTTCTTTCTTCCGGATACGCAGATCGACACCGGCTCGCTTGAGCTGTACCGATCGACGAGCAGTGGTGAAGACATCATAGTCGACGGGAAAAAATTCAGGCTCATGAGCAGGGGCATAGATTACGATTTCGACAATTCGAACGGCCGCATATACCTGAACGATGCCCTTGCATACAATGAGGAGCTTATTGTCTATTACGAGAAAAACGGGACTGCAGTCGGTGATTCATCACTTGGGACGCAGGCGATCATCGATACAGGCGGTGTTCGCAAGAATTTCAACAGTACCGACTTTCCCGATTTTCCCGATTACTTCGATGCGGGCGGTAAATATCTCTATCTGAAGAAGAATGCGTTCAACAGCTACTGGGAGCTGAAAAACGGCTATCTTCTCGAGGAGTATGAGGGTGCCGTGCTCTATAATATTGGCATTCAGCTCTTGTACACCTCCAACAAGGGAGTAAATGATAACTACAACGACCTTCTTTCACAGTATGAGATCGATACCGATCACGGCGCAATCTTTTTCAACTTTAACGATAACTCAGGAGCTTTTTACCCCCGGCCATTTCCGGGAGAGTACCCCTATACCGATCCTGTACACGCCCTCAATCCATTTGCTCCCGATAACCCCGTATACGGCGGCACAGCAGTCCCTCCGCCGGAAAATTCCGTGAATACCATAGAGATTTCCTACAGCTATAGCACCGAGGGCTACTTTCTGGATTTCAATCTCGTACCGGGCAGCGTGGAGGTTACGATAAACGGCAATGTGCTTGATCCTCAGTACTATACGGTGGACTATGATCTCGGCTTCGTGACTTTCTCGGAAGGCGTTATCAAGCCTTCCTCAGCAGTCGCGATTCACTACCGGTACACGATGCTCGGCAGCGGGGATATGAGCCTTTTTTCGGCAATCGGGCTCACCTACGATGCCGGTCCCTTTCTCGCGCGCAACGTCACGGCCTATGAAACCGGGGTAAAGGGGAGGGAGGCTCCCGAAGTCGGAAAAGAGCCGTCCAGCGCACTGGTTAACAGCACCCGGATGTCGCTGAAGCTCGGCGCCGTTAAAGAGGATGAAACCGGCCTGTATACCGAATTGAATGGTGAAGCGGCGGTCTCCCGTTCTAATCAGAATGTCTACGGCAAGGCGGTGGTTGCGGACATGGAGAAGGGAGATGTGTTTACCGATATCGACTTGACAGATGAGAACTGGATGCTCGGCAGCAGGTCGTCGATTTTACAAAAAGATCCGTTCTTTCTTTCTTTGGACACGAGAGGGAACGTGCTCTATAAGAATTACTGGAAGGAAACTATTCTCGGGGGGGATGTGCTGCAGAGGCTCTCCTGGGACATACCGTCCGGTAACGTGTTTTCATACAGCGAGAAGGCGGGCCCCTACAATACGGCGGACAAGCCCACAGGGGGAGCGGACAGCTCTCTCGTTATCGAGTACAGCTTTTCTGCAGGGAGCACGACCCCCTACGTCACTGTGTCAAAAGCGGTCGGGGGACAGAATTTTTCAGATTTCGAGCGATTGAACCTCCTTTTGAGCGGCCAGGACATCGCAGGGAGCGATATACACGTATACGTCGAGCTGTTGCAGACATATGATGAAGATATTAATGCCAACGACATCCTGGACGGGGAGAGTTCGATCAATGACAGGGGATTCTCCATAACTCCGTTCGGCGGACAGCAAACGGTAATCGGAACAGACAGGGAAGGGAAGAGCAACGGACGGATAGATTCCGAGGACCTGAATAACGACGGTGTTTTAAATACCGGGAGTGAGGTCGGGGCAGTCATCAAGGGAGAGAGCAGGCCGTATGCCGCAGACCTCGGGATCGGGAGCAGCGGCTGGAGTTTTGTGTCTCTCGATATACTCGACCTTGCTGAAAGCTATCCCGACATTTTTTCGTCACCTGCCGTTTTGAGAATCACTGTTACGACCGGGGATTCCCCCCTCAGTCAGAATGCCTCCGGTAAGCTGCTCATAAACCGGATATGGTTTTCCGGCTCCGATATTCAGAACAACAGCCCCGAATATCTCAATATCAGCGAGGTGTCCGTCGATGAAGACCCGGAGGTAAAAGAGAATGCCTTTTCCGATACTTTTCCCGGCCTCTATGAAAACCTTCATGGGAATGCATCATATAGATACAGGAATGAACTTGTGGAGAAAGTACTGCGGGTGTATTTTACCACAGACCAGTCTCTTTCGCAGGGAGAAGAGGCGAGTATATCCAGGGCCTTCCCCACACCTCGAAATTTTTCGTTTTATCGTGAATTCAACTTGTACCTGTACCTGCCCCCGGACCAGTCGGTACCCCCGCAGATGGATTTTACCCTCACCTTTTTGAGCAGTGATAATGAAAGCCTCGCCGTGGATATACCGGGAAGCGGGATGATGCAGGGATGGAATACGATTACTGTGGATCTGACTGAGGGGTATCCCGTGAGCCTGAACGGTCAGTCCGTGGGAGGCATGATACAGACCGGCAGTTTGAACATCCTGAAACGCGTCTCAAAGGTGACATTCGGTCTAAAAGCTGAAACCGGGGATATAACCGGCATTCCTAAAACAAGTCCGTTCGAGATCTGGCTCGACGAATGGCATCTCGCCGGCAGCAGGGGCTACTGGGACAAGGCGTTCTATACAGAGGGTACACTCGGATACAGAGGAGACGCACTGCTGTTGGGAGGATTCGCACTTGTAAGCAATCCGTTTGTGTCGCTGGGGTATGAACGGCGCGAGGGGTATTTCTACGATGCAATCGATGATCAGAGCGATACATATTCCGGGAGTTTTGGATCGGATTTCTTTCAGTATCTGAATACCAGTGTATATCTGAGCAGGGAGAATATTCGTCCGAAGAGAAACGAGGAGAAGCTCCCCGAAAACCTCGATATGGACGGATCGGTTTTGAAGCAGTCGCACTCGGTGAAGCTTGATTTTGAAAAAAGTTATATACCGGTGCTCGAACATTCTTTCGATCGCATAGTGACGAACACGAAGGACATCGAACTGACAAAAACCGACTACCGGCACGAGGACAGCACAGAGTACAACGAAACGCTCTGGTTCAAACAGAGCTACGATCTTCCATTCGGTCTTTCCCAGTCATTTACATTCAGCAGGAACTGGGTCGACAACGATACCTCTATCGTTGTCCCTGAATTGAGCCTCCAGCCCTCCGAAACGGAGGAAGCGACCCTTAACCAGATAGAGTCGCTCGATATTAACTACAGTTGGAAGAGCAATCAGGTATCGACGTATATGAGCAGGGATGTCGAGTATGACGGCGAGTATGCTCCACGTACCGGAGAGTGGCTTGATTCCTATTCCTACAAGCTGAGCAGGCTGTTCAGACCGCCTGACGATAACCTCGAGGGAGGACGACTGGCATTGAAAACCGATACATACGGTGTCGGTGCCGAGATTCCTCTGGAGAAATCCGTTGGATTTTTCTCCTCCTTTGATAATGAGATTACGGAACAGAACTTTCAGCGTGCCGGTTCGGCGCGGGATACGGCTTTTACAGACAGCATACATCTGGAGTTCCCCTTCTACTTACTCGGCGACCAACGCGTGCAAATCACACCGGCGATGGAGCGTGCATTCACAGGTGATTATCAGATTGCCGCGACCAGCCTGACCGAGGGGGATATTCTTCTCTCAAGCTACGCATACCTGTTCATGCCTCCCTTCTACTATATAAACCCGATAAAAGGCCTCGGAAGAAAAAAGGATTACACGGCGGTCGATCTTTTCAGTGATTCGACGAGCATCGCGGGGACTGCAATGAATACGCTGTCGAATGTCTATAATCTCGATACATCTCTCGAGTACGAGAAATGGTACATCCCGGTATACGTAGGTCTTTCAATCGACGGGGAAACACAGCGTGACGGAGAAACATACCAGCAGACAAGGACATTCAGTACATCCACAACCAACAACATTTGCTTCAAGCGGCCCGAAGGATTGTATAAAAAAGAGCTCGATGTTTCACTCAACTATTCGACGGAAAGAAACTATGCAACCAAAGTTATTGCTCACACCTTTGAAATAGGGGCATCCTACACCAGGCTGAAGAGCGAGCACAGCGGCATAACGCTTGATCACGAGATTACTTACACCCTGCAGAGGCAGAAAATCGGCAGCAGTAAGATGTACCTCTTTCCCGACGACCCATCGGGAGAAATAAGTGTCGCTGAAATGCCCGACAGCGATTCCGTGTCGAGCGCTGTAACCTTTCAGTACCTCTGGGAGTACCTGCTTACCGGAAGGCCGCTTTTCACTTCAGTGACGAAAAGTCTCGATTACGAGGCATCGGTGCAGAACGCCGAGAGTGTAAAACTCGAGAACATCTATACCTTTACGGACAGGGAAAAGGCGGCCAGCTTCAGCAATATCCCTTTCAGACTGACCCTTGAACATACTTCGGATTATCGAATGACAGAGAATGTCCTGTTCGGTATGAATGCAAAGTCTGTTATCGGCATAGAAGAAAAGGTGCTTCCCAATGCACCGGAGGGAAATATTCTTCCCTCCATGGGGTTTGAGTTCGGAATATCCTTAAAAGTTCTTTTTTAAAACCCTCTATTTCGCGTGAAGCGCGAAAAGTGTAAATCAGGTACAGCACTGCGGGGTAAAAAACAGCCAGGCCCATTGAAGTTCTTTGTTGTGCCTACCTGCTGCGCTGTGGTACTATTAAACACAACAGATTTGGATTATGCCCCTTTCTTTAAAAAAAACTAAAATTAAAGAGGAGAAAAGCATGGCAAAAACAGAGGATAGCCTCGTCATTGTATGGAGCAGCGGCGACAGAGACGTGGCACTGAAGATGGTATTTATGTATGCAGTGAATGCGAAACTGAAGGGCTGGTGGGAGGATGTAGTGCTGGTTATCTGGGGTCCTTCCGCCAGGCTGCTGAGTGAAGATACCGAACTCCAGGAATATCTGGCACGGATGAAGTCCGCGGGTGTTGTTCTCGAGACATGCAAGGCATGCGCGGATATGTATGGTGTTTCAGAGAATCTCGAAAATATGGATATTGATGTGAAATATATGGGAACACCGCTGACATCCTATCTCAAAGAAGGCCGCAAGGTCATAACTTTTTAGTCATGCGGAGAGGGTAATGATATACCCGGCTGTATAAAGAGGATTATCGAAGACACATCTGAAAATATGAAGAACCGGGGACATGTCCTGTTTTTTGAAAAACGAATCGGTATGTGTTATAATTAAAGTGTATATACGGGCGGAGGGCTATATGGTGAAGAAAATAGTGTTCGTTATGGTTATGCTTTTTACATCGGCACTCCTTTTTGCCGGTGAGAACGAAGATGGGGGGAGTGACAACCCGCAATCCCAGAAACCTGAATTCGGGTTTGATATGAACATTGGCATAGGGCTTTCCAGTTATGAGGACTCAAATGGCGATCAGATTACGTTTCAGAAGTTCAGTTTCATACCGGAATTCAGCTACGGTAAATGGGGCCTGGGGCTGAACTTTACCTTCGAATTGGATGGTAATTTTCATCTGCGTGACCTTGATAATGATGGAAATGCCGATACCTGGACGACACTCTCGGATTATGTATATAAACTCTATTATCTGAGGTATGCGCATAAAGGGGATCCTCTGTATGGCAGAATCGGCGCTATCACAAACTATACGCTCGGGCATGGAACAATCATGGAAGGATTTTCTAATACCCTGTTCTACCCACAGGTCCTTCAGCTCGGATTGAACTTCGATATTGACGGCGGGATTTTCAATTTTCCTGTCATCGGATTCGAATCGGTGGTGGATGATGTTCTCGATTGGGACATTATAGGCTTCCGGTTCTACGCGAGACCACTGTATGCACTCTCGACTCCAATAATAAAGGATTTAAAGCTTGGTGCGTCACTTGTTGTGGATACTGATCCCCAGGAAGACACGACCTCTGAGGATTACGGTCCGCCGCATGACAATCCGGCGAGCAATACGGTTATTGTGTACGGGCTCGACTCAGAGCTTCCCCTGTTCGACAGGGGTGATATGTCACTGATAACCTATGCGGACTGGGCAAAAATAGGCGGCAAGGGAAACGGCACTGTTTTAGGGAGTACGTACAGGTATAACTGGTTCAAGCTTATTGCACAGCTCAGATTTCTGGGTAAAGAGTTTGTTGTAAACTATTTTGATCCCTGGTATGAAAAAGACAGGGCTTTCAAATACGACAGCCTCAATGCAGTAACAGATTTCTATATGGGGTATCTTATAGGTACGGACATCAGGATTTTGAATCTTTTTTCAGTTTATTTTACCTGGGATGACGGTTTCAACGATGAACCAGGCCCGAGAATTCGTACCGGCATCGCAACGCAGGAAAATGCGCTTGCGAAACTCGAAGCAGGGATTACGTACGATAAAAAAGACGTTGACGATTTTGGTGATTTTTTTAGTCTCAACGACAGCCTGTTTCAACTGAAGGTCGGGTATAAGATAACGAGGTTTGCGAAAATCGTCTTTATTCAGCAAAGGAGTTATACGCCGTCAGGGAAATCAGCGAATCAAACCCTCGTTGAGACGCAATTTTCGTTTTAATGCCGCCGGTGAGCGGTACTTTCAGCATCTTCGACATTATCCGGACGCAAAGCATCCGGATAAAAAAAAGGGGGTATGTGTCCTGTGGTAGATGATCTTTCTGTAAACGGTTTTAAATTATCGGGTATCGATAATTAAAGGAGAAGGTCATATGCTGAGTTTTCAAGTGACTCTCAAAGGGGCAATTGTTATACTGACGATTGCCGTTTTATCCGGTGGTGTAACGGCATTTGCACAGGAGGGCGAAAACCTTCCCGAAGCGCCCGCGTATTTATCCTATATGGCAGGAAGCGTCGATGTCGATATAACTCCGGATAATGAAATAGAGGATTTTGAGATTGCGGAGCTTGAAATGGAGCTCCCCACAGACACCATTCTTCGAACAGGCAAAGAGGCGCTCTGCGAGATAACACTTGCAGACGGCAGCACAGTCAAGATATCGAGTTCTTCCGTGTTCAGGCTCGATGAACAGCTCTATACCGGTGATTCAGGAAAGAAAAAAGAGCGTTTCAGCCTTATTTTCGGCCGTGTGCGGGCAAAGGTGCAGAAACTTTTAACCCCCGATTCTGTCTTTGAGATAAAATCAGGCACGGCGCTTGCCGGTGTGCGCGGCACTTCATTTGGTGTTCAATACGATGGTGCTGTAGCGCAGGTGTTGACTTTCGAGGGGTCCGTGACACTGAGTAGTGTTAAAAATAGCTTTGAGCCACTCGTTATCGAACAGGGACAGATGAGTGCGGTTCTGCCTGACGGGATTCCGGAGCCTGTTTCACAGATTCCGGAGGATGTCCGGAATAACTGGCAGAATGAGCTTGATAAGTTTACAGAAGAAACTGCACAGGCTGAAGCCTCGGCGCCTTCGGAGCCGAGGCCTCTCCAGCAAAAGAAAGAAAAGCAAAAGGGAGGAGTTTGGAATTATCTCAGCTTGAATGCTTACATCGGTACAGTGACTATCGGCGATAGCGTTTATGCCCGTTGGGTATTTACCCCCGAACTGTCGGTGGGTAAACTTGGGGTGGGATTGTTTCTGCCAGCGATCTTCTCACCCGATGTGGGGTTGTTCGGCTTTGATCAGTGGGAGAATCACGATGAGTGGGATTTTACCGACTTCGAGGACAGCATTCACGACCTGCTCATAAAATTTTACTACATCCGCTGGGGTCATCCGGGGGACCCGCTGTACGTGAAAGTAGGCGGTATAGACGATTTCAACCTCGGACACGGTTTCATCGTTGATAATTATACCAATATTCCATATTTCCCTGAAGAACTTGCAACCGGATTGCAGTTCAATATCGATAGGGATACATGGGGCCTGGAGTCTATGATTTCTGATTTATCCAGATTCGAGCTCTACGGTGGTCGAGTATATGTCAGGCCTGCAGGACAAAAGTTTCCGCTCGCCTTTGGAGTCAGTGCTGTTCATGACAGACCCGATCCCTCACATGAAACGTGGCCAGTCGGGCCTTTCGGTGAAGCGACGGAGAACAAAGACCAGCTTCCCCATATTTTTATATTCGGCGCCGATACGGAACTGCCGGTTTTAAACCTCGATATGTTTGCTTTGAAGCTCTATGTGGATGCAGCCAAGATTGGATATTCTTACAAGGAGATTCCTCCTGCACTGCAGGTAACAGACTATGCAAAGGAAGGAGAAATCTCGTTTCTCAGAGGCCTCGGCACCGCAGCAGGCGTTACCGGACGGGTTGTTAAGATTTTCGGGTACCGATTCGAGTACCGGTACATATTCGATTATTATGAACCAGGGCTCATAAACTCTCTATGGGAAAACCGGAGACTCGAGTATCAGCAACAACTGATCAACCTTATTTTTGCTCAGAACGATCCGGGATACGAGAAATCGACATCTTCGGGATTCTATTTGAGCGGCGATGTAGAGCTCTTTAAAAAGCTCGAGCTGGGTCTCGGATATGAAAGTTACGAAAGGTACACCGGAAGCAGCAGTGAGACCGTACAAAAGGGCAGAGCCTATGTGAATGTGAACCGCGGCCTTATTCCGAAGGTGTTCGGCAGCCTCTCCTACGATAGAAATGCTCAGCTTGAAAATGTGCTTGATGAACCCTTTGACGAAAATACGGTTTTAAAGGCTGAAGTCTACTACGAACTGGCACCCGGGTTTGCCATTTCGGGCAACCTTAATAGAACCTTCCGCTACGATGACGAGACAGGCAAGAACGAACCGATCGATTCTTTTGGTATTAGCACTGTATTCATGTTTTGATTTCAAACTGTCACGATATGTAAGACCTGGGCCGCAATGTCTGGTATTTCGGAGATTGTTCTTTCAGTTTTAACGACGTACTGGCATACGCCTGCCTTTTTCGCCTCCTCTTCAATGATTTCACCGCCCTGGCTCGAAATGATGATAATGGGTATCCTTGCACTTTTTATGTGAGGCTCAACCGCGAGCTGAGATCCCTTTCCATCGGACAGAAGGGCATCCGCTATAATAAGTTGTGGATTGAAATCAACGATTTCTGAAAGCGCTTCTGACAAACTTCCGGTCACATGCAGTATATATCCGTAGGATGAAGTCTGCAGCGCATGCGCGATAAGTTCCGCATGATCCTTATCATCCTCGACGAGTAGAATTCTGGAAGATTTTACTTCCATCTGCTGCACCTTTAACCGACTGCCGCATGAAAAACTAACTGTACCGCTTATTGAGGATTATACAGCATTGCGCTGTTCCTTGCCAGTAAAAAACCATGCCAGGAATAACGGCGATGCTCAAGTTCGCCACCATTGATCTGCGAACACCAGTAAATAGTATGTGCTCTTACAGAACAGGAAGGTACGTTTTGACTTCGTACTCGCTGACATGTATCCGGTAGTTGTCCCATTCAAGCTTCTTGTTTTCGATAAACTTTTCGAATATATGATCGCCCAGGGCATCCCGTACAAGGTCGCTTTTTTCAGTCACGTTTATCGCTTCGCCGAGACTGCCGGGCAGAGATGCAATACCACGTTTTGCCCTCTGTGCTTCACTCATATGAAATATGTCCTCTTCCACCGGGTCAGGAAGTTCCATATCCTCCTCTATACCCTTGAGACCTGCGGCGAGCATAACAGAAAAAGCAAGATACGGATTGCATGCCGGATCCGGGCATCGAAATTCGGCGCGCGTGGCCTTTTCTTTTCCGACTTTGTACATCGGCACCCTGACGAGGGCAGACCTGTTTCTCTGCCCCCAGGAAACATACACCGGAGCTTCGTACCCCGGGACGAGCCGTTTGTAGGAGTTTACCCACTGTGCAACGACCAGGCAAACTTCCCGAGCGTATTTTAAAAGGCCCGCTATGTATGATTTTGCCGTTTTTGATAGGTGGTACTGATCATTCGGGTCGAAGAACGCATTTTTATTACCCTTGAAAAGCGACTGATGGGTGTGCATTCCGCTCCCGTTTTCCCCGAAAAGCGGTTTCGGCATAAACGATGCGTAGACGCCGTGATTCATAGCGACCTCCTTTACGGTAAGCCGGTACGTCATCGCCTGATCCGCCATTCGCATGGCATCAGTGTACTTCAGGTCGATTTCGTGCTGGCTGGGCGCAACCTCGTGATGACTGAACTCAACGGCAATACCCATTTTCTGAAGCGCGAGAATCGTCTCGTTTCTCAGGTTGATGGCCACATCCGAGGGTGTAAGCTCGAAGTACCCGCCTGAATCGAGCGGCTCAATTTTCGTAGAGCTGTCCTTAAAGTAGAAATATTCGAGCTCAGGGCCCACATAGAGGGTGTAGTCTAAGTCCTGAGCCTTTTTAAGATTTTTTTTCAACGCCCACCTGGGATCTCCTGCATAGGGACTTCCGTGGGGTTCTAGAATGTCGCAAAACATGAACGCTTCAACTGCATTATCGCTACCCTTGAACGGAAGGATGGTGAATGTCGACGGATCTGGTTTGGCCATCATATCGCTCTCTTCAATACGCGCATATCCTTCTATGGAAGACCCGTCGAATCCCATCCCTTCCTCAAGAGCGCCCTCCAACTCGTCAATAGTAATGGCAAAACTTTTAAGAAACCCGAGAACATCGGTAAACCAGAACCGGACGAATTTCACATCATTTTCTTTTACTATCTTCATGACCTGTTCAAAATCTTTCATCTAACTTCCTCCTGAAATATGGGTTTATCCATTTAAAGTGACGTACGTTCCTGGCGGGATATGCCACCCATGTGCCGCCTTAGCTGCGTCGCGACAGTCCATCGTGCGAAAGTCCGAGCGACTCCCGGCCGAAAAGCCCGACGGAGAGTATTCCCCAGATACCGTTAAAACCATGCACCGGAACTGCGCCGACCGGGTCATCTATTTTAAGTTTGTCGAGAAAAATAACGCCGAGAACAACCAAAATACCGCCGACTGCTCCAATGATGAGGGCCGCCCACGGTTCAATATACGCACAGGGCGCGGTAACGTCGGATAGCTCCTGTTTAACATCGTTAAATTTATGCGGTTGTATACAGGCAACGACGAGCTTCATAGTATCTATCTCCCATTGTTTTATTATCAGCAAAATAAATGCCAATAAAATAAAATTATTATAACTTATTGATGCATAAAAGATAAGCTAAGGTTTTGTTGTATGGAGACGTGGGAAAAGCAGTAACAATACTACATTTATGTAGCTGTTTATCCATGAATCCTACATTTATGTATCCCAATATCTCGCGCATTTTTATAAATATGTCGCATCAATTTTTTAAAACCTGGTTATAATAATCACGGGTTTTTAGGATGTATGAAATCGTCCGGGGTTTATGCCGTATTTTTTTACCCGGAGACCCATCTGCCGCTCAGTGAGGCCGAGCGCACGCGCAGCTTTTGCAGCATTACCCCGCGATGATTTCAGCACATCCTGAATGGTTTCCTTTTCGATACTGTCGAGTGTTTCCCTGAGAGTGCGGTTTATGGTGGTGCCGCTCGCCTCTGCTGTCTGCAGAGTGGGAGGGAGGTGGTGACCGTGGATCACATCGTCGTTGCTCAAGAGCACCGCGCGCTCCATGCAGTTTTCAAGCTCGCGCACATTTCCAGGCCAGTGATAGGTCATGAGCATATCTATTGCAGGTGTGGATACACGCCGTACGTTTTTATGGTCGGCCATGCTGTACTTTTCAACAAAAAAATCAGCCAGAAGCAGAATGTCGGTTTTCCGCTCCCGTAATGGAGGAATATGTATGGGAAATACATTGAGCCGGTAGTAGAGATCTTCCCTGAATTGGTTTTCCGACATGAGCTTTTCCAGGTCTCTGTTCGTGGCGGTGATGATTCGGACGTCGATTTTGATGGTGCTGGTACCGCCTACACGTTCGAACTCCTTCTCCTGAAGCACGCGAAGGAGCTTTATCTGTGTTGCCGGACTCAGGTCTCCTATCTCGTCAAGGAATAAAGTCCCGCCGTGTGCAAGCTCAAAACGCCCCTTTCGTGCCGAAATTGCGCCGGTGAACGATCCTTTTTCATGACCGAACAGCTCACTCTCTATTATTGTTTCCGGTAGCGCCGCGCAGTTGACCTTGATAAAGGGTCTGGTTGACCTGTTGCTCTCGTAGTGTATGGCATGTGCGATGAGCTCTTTTCCGGTCCCGCTCTCACCCCGTATAAGTACCGTGGTATCGCTCTTTGCAACCTGCGGTATTAAGTTGAACACCTCCTGTATTTCACTTGAGTTTCCGATAATATTTGCAGGTTTGAACCGGTCTTTCAGTTCTTCCTGCAGTCTGATGTTCTCTTCAAGCAGCCTCTGACGCTCCTCGGTAGCCTGCTGTCGGAGTTTAACTGCCTGGGATATCATTGAACCGATGATAGAAAAAAGACGAACATCATCTTCCAGGGAGAATTCCATGGAGTAGAGCCGATCGGCGCTGAGTGCCCCGATTATCTCGTTTTCGAGTTTAATGGGAACGCATATGTAAGAGAGCTCTCTGAGGTCGGTATTTTCACGGGCACCTGTTTTATCGAGAAAAAGCGGCTCATCGGATATCCTGGGCAATATCACCGGTTTACCCGTCTGTACGACTCTGCCGATTATCCCCTCTCCGAGTTTATAGCGCCCTTTTTTCTGCTGGTGTGTTGAAAGCCCGACTGCGGATTCGATTGAAATCTCTCCCGTTTTTCTGTTGAGAAGGGTAATGACACCCCGTATGATATTTGTGTACCGCGCAATCACCTGGAGAACCGGCCGTACAACATCCCGCAGGTCCATGCTTGAATCGAGAATGCGGCTTATTTCAAAGAGGAGGGAAAGCTCCTGCAGCTGTTCGTTCACCTTCGGTTTTTCAGGTGTACTCATTTTTATCCATCCCGCATTCCTGTAGACTCTTTCAGTGCATGGAGCAGACCGGTTACATCGTTTTCTGTTGTATCGAAAGAGGTCATCAACCTGATTATATGATTTCCAGTGTCCCATGTGTAAAAGAAGTATCTTTTTTTAAGCTCATCAATACTATGAGAAGGGAGTTTGACGAACACGGCGTTCGCCTCAACCTTCTGCGTTATTCGGCATCCGGGTATATCCCTAATCCCATCTGAGAGCAGTTTCGCCATATAATTTGCATGCTTTGCATTTTTGAGCCAGAGATCACCATTAAAAAAAGCCGCAAACTGAGCCGATATGAAGCGCATTTTTGACAGGAGCTGCATGCCCTGCTTACGGATATATTTGAAGTTTTCAGCCCACCCTTGATTGAAGATGATGACCGCTTCACCTATCATCATACCGTTTTTTGTGCCGCCGAAGGAAAGTAAGTCTACCCCCGCTTCAAATGTAATATCTCTGAACCGGATGCCCAGATGTGCGGCTGCATTACTGATTCGGGCTCCATCCATATGAAGAATCATATTGTGGTTATGTGCAAATGCAGAGAGCGCCGCTATCTCTTCAACGGTGTATACGGTCCCCAGTTCGGTTGACTGGGTGATCGATACAGCGCCCGGCTGTGCATGGTGCTCGTTACCGACAACTTCGAGAAACGGTTTTAGTGATTCAGGAAAGAGTTTACCGTTCTCAGAGGGTATCTCCATCAGCTTGCAGCCGGCAATGTTTTCCGGAGCACCACATTCGTCGACATTCAGGTGGGACGAGGAAGCACATAGCACGGACTGATAGGGTTTGAGAAATGCTCTGATACCGAGCACATTTGCTGCGGTCCCAGTCAAAACGAAGAAGGTATCACTCTGAGGGCCGAAAACTTCCTTCATCTTCTGCAATGTAGATTCAGTATACGTGTCGTCTCCATAGCCTATGCAGTGTCCGCTGTTTGCTTCTGCAATGGCTTTCATGATATCCGGATGGATTCCTGCATTATTATCGCTTGCGAACCCGCCCATGGCTGAACCCCTCTCCTGGTTTTTAGTACCACAAAAGTAATCTATTTATCTAAAAAATCAACGCTTTCTCTTTCGTGCACATATGCAGTGAACTGTTGTATCGAGGAAAAGGGAAATGGGATTGGGTTCCTATGTACCGCTTGGCTCTTTTTCCGATGCATGTGTTTCGATGGTAAGCCCGCTGCCCGCCAGTTCTCCGTAGATAAGAAGAAAGGCGCACGTTGATGCAAAAAGAAACACATCGACAACGGCTTCAATAACTTTCTTGTTGTTCAATTTTTTCGGTCCGTCGAGCTTTTCATTGAAGGCAAGGGTTTCTTCAGCATTTTCAAGAAGTCGTTTCGAGGAGTTGTAATCGTCGATAATCGTTGAGAGGGTGTTATGGATTGCCTTCATCGCATCCGAGATTCTTTGCCGGGCATTTCTGCTCGCGATTGACCTTTTCTTGTTGAGTGATTCCAGTATGGAAGTTTTTTGGTGAACCGTGAGTCGCAGGTTCTGATCGGTTTTTCTGTATTCCTTCAGTATTTCTATGTAGTCCTTTACTTCGTGTCTCGCTTCACTGAACAGAAGATAGGCATGGTTGAGGTCTTCTTTGACGTCAATTTTCTTCTGCTCACGATAATCGATATTGAAAACAATCTTTCCGGTTGTCAGCACAAACGAATATTCTTTTTCAAATATTTCCATAAGCACTGCGCTCCGGTACATCTTATCTGCGGTATCGAAGAGAGAAAAAACGGTGCCTTCACCATAATTTTTTCGTTCAAAGTCTTCAATAGCCTTTTTGAGGACCGGAAGTCCTCTCTGTATGTGTTTCGGGATCGTCACATCTTCGGTTTCTTTTTCAAGTGTTTCATCTCTCTTTCGTTTGAGATATTCTTTTATTCTCTTGAGCTCCTCGGCCCGTTTTTTCTTTTCAAGTCGTGTGATGTACCCGATTTTATCCTGCTCCGTTATGCCGAGAAGGTCGTCGAGTTCCTGTGAGAAGAGGGGATAATATACGCGGTTCATCTTGCAAACAATCGCATGAAACCTGACGAGGAGGTCTAAGAGGATTACATCAACATCATTTTGCAGCTTGATTCTCATAATCTCTGCATCTTCCGGATTACGTTTTCCGGTGTTTTGCTGCATGGTGACGGCTTTTCGCAGATAAAACTTCGACAGGTCTGTAAACTGCCCAAGTATATACATCTTTTTAAAGAAGTTTTTGAAAACTTCTATATATGGCCCTCCCGGTATACTTTTTCTCCCTATTGCTTTTTCAACCAACGAAAACTCTCTGTCGTTATACAGGGACCGCAGTCGTACCATGAATTCATAGAGGGTGCTGTTTTCACCGGATGATGCTTTTTTAATCTCCTTAACGATTGAGCCTTTACCCTCGAGAAAAGATGAAACGGCAAGGTTGAGATTTAGAAAATGATTTTTGACCTCACCACGAAAAAACCGTACAAACCGATCCGAGAACCTGCTTCCGCTGACGGTGAATACCTTCGAAAAAAGCCCTTTTACATAGATTTTAATTCCAGTAAAAGGTTTGGATTTTTTCTGAAGCGGTGGCCTTACTTTTTTTTCGGCAGTCGATGTCTGCATTGCGACGGTTCGCATCTCCTGCCTGCCTGCCGGGGTCTCATGTTCCTTTGTTTTTACATCTGGAAGTATTTGCTCCAGTTTTTTTTCTTCAACTATCTCTCCGCCGTGATTGATAAATTCATGAAAGAGTTTTTTCCGCTGCGTATCATCGAGCCGATCTATACCAATTTTTTTTCTCAATCTGTCATAATCGTCGTTCATACTGTTCTCTCAGCACCTCGCAATTCTTCTCATCGTGATAATGAATTGTGCCGAAAAATACTTTGTACGGGTGCAATAATGACTACCAACAGAGTATACTCTAAACATCGGAATAAAAACCAACTGTCTCAAGATGCAAAGTTAAATATCGGGAAGATGCACAGTGATACTGTATGGGGGCGGTCAAAATCGCTTCGTTTTCAAAAGGTGTATCCAAAATTAGTTAAAAACAGGGTACGCCTCCTCAATGTCCATGATACTCATTCTACCACATTTTTTCAAAAAATTAAACAAAAGAGTAGGCTCCTTCTACTCCTGTTTTTGGCTTCAATTGTAATTTTTATATTTGTGCCCTTTGTAATGAGTGTCAAATCGTATATGTGGGAAAGACAGAGGCCCCTGATCTTAAGCAGTGATCCGCTGTACGATCTCTTCCTCGTCGAAGGCCTCAACCTGGATAAAACTGAAACCCACTCCGGTACCGTAGAAGGAATCGATCGTCCATACAACCTGTCCAGCCTTACAATAAGAACATATTTGGTAAAAAAGGGTGATTCGCTATTCGGCATCGCACGCAGGTTCAATGTGTCGATAGATACGGTGATTTCTGCAAATGGATTAAAGAATGCCTACTATCTGAACATAGGAACGAAATTGCAAATCCCGAATTTAAGCGGTGTGTATTACAGGGTTCAAAAAGGAGACTCGCTGTCATCCATTGCGGCACGGTATACAATCAGCATAAACAAAATTGCGGATGTCAATGATCTGCCGAGCTCCGTTATACATATCGGTGATGCGCTCTTTATCCCGGGAGGAACACTGTCGAGCTGGGAGCGCGCATCAGCACTCGGCAATCTATTTAAAAAGCCGACGACCGGCAGATTGACCTCACGAATGGGCTTCAGGAAAGATCCCTTTACCGGTATGCGCGCATATCACACCGGCATAGATATCGCCAACAGGAGAGGGACTCCGGTATATGCAGCCCAACACGGGCGGGTTGTCTACACAGGATACAGGGGAAATTTCGGGAGAACCATAATAATAACGCATCCTCAGGGGTATGTCACGATATATGCCCATCTTGATAAAATATTTGTTAAGCGATCTCAAACGGTTCAGCAGGGTGATAAAATCGGAACGGTAGGAAATACGGGCAGATCGACCGGATCGCATCTGCATTTTGAGATTCACCAGTACAATAAACTGCTTGATCCGCTGAAGATACTTCGTATGTAAT
Organism: uncultured Spirochaetota bacterium; assembly: GCA_964525675.1. Lineage (GTDB taxonomy): Bacteria > Spirochaetota > B62-G9 > B62-G9 > DRHN01 > CAYSRJ01. The sequence goes on along the minus strand of CAZGJW010000011.1, from coordinate 23,225 downwards.
GCCGCTGTCAAGCGAGCTGGCAAATAATGACAAAAGCATTGTAAAATATATGCTCATCCTGTATAATTTTAAACGTTTTTTGAACGAATAAATTCCTTGAATAATCAATTCAGCGCATGAATCTCTTTTACCTGATTACCGAATTCGGAGTAAAAAATGCAAGGGCGGTGCGTATTAGAGTAATACATATTGTTCGCAGATGTATCGCAACTATGAATTGGGCGACTGAATGGCTTGCTGGTTGTCTTATCCTGAGTCGAAGCCACTTGATTCGGTTTTTATCAAAGTGCCGTAAATGCGCTGGGTCTGTTCGAATTACACTGCCGGGCGCTCTGCTTGCAGGCCTTATTCTTATTGCGTTTATCTCATTTTTTCCTAACCCTTACACCTTCGTTGCCGAGGATAAGCCTTTTTTCGGTGATTTTACCTGGAACACCGAACATCCAGTTCATTTTTCTGCTGGTGATTTCAGAGAAAACGGAAGGGGCGGCATTGAAAACTATGTGCCTGATCTGCGGCTTACGGAATACACGATTCAGAAAGGCGACACGCTCTGGAATATTGCAAGAAAGTTTGACGTAGACCCGGACAGTATTATCAGCTGTAACGTATTTTCAAATGTTCATTCCATTCATGAAGGCGATGTTGTCCTTGTCCCGAACATACGGGGAATTTTCATCACAATACATGAGGGTGATTCAATCTTTAAGTTTTCCACGGAGTACGAGATTCCACCCGACTTCGTTATGGAGGTAAACCGCCTTCGTTCCAACACACTTTCACCGGGCATGAAACTTTTTTTACCCGGAGCGAGATACAACAACATTGAAAGGGCCTATGCGCTTGGAGAGGCCTTCAATAAACCGGCACACGGCAGGCTGACTTCCCGCTATGGGTACAGAAGAGACCCATTTACAGGCAAACGAGCGTTTCACAGGGGAATAGACATCGCGAATAGAGTCGGTGTGCAGGTGCATGCTGCGCAGAGTGGGACGGTACTATATACGGGTTTCAGGTATGGGTATGGAAAAACAGTGATAATCCAGCACCGGTTCGGATACAAATCCCTGTACGGCCATCTCTCCTCATTTAACGTGCACAGGGGTCAGTATGTAAAAAGTGGACAGGTTATAGGCGCTCTCGGCAACACTGGAAGGTCCACGGGCCCGCATCTACACTTCGAGATATGGCTGAAAAATAGATCAATTGATCCTCTTACACAAACCAATATGGCGGTTCGATAGATGAAATCAACGAAGATAGTTTGCACTATTGGGCCGGCAAGCCACAGTAAAAAAATAATCGAGGAAATGGCGCGTGCCGGAATGAACCTTGTTCGTATGAACTTTTCACACGGATCGTACTCATTTCATCGTAAAACAATTCAGGTATCGAGAGATGTGTCTAAAAAGCTCGAACGACACATAGGGATATTGCTCGATCTGCAGGGTCCGAAGATCAGAACCGGGAAACTTGCAAAGGAAACTGTGCAATTGAAACAGTGGGATGAGGTTACACTTACCATACGGGACGTGGAAGGTGACTGGAATATCATGAGTGTTAATTACGACAGGCTTCCCGAGGAGGTAAAAGAAGGAGAGCGGATACTTCTTGATGATGGGAACATTGAGCTCAGGGTTATAGGGATCGAGCCGGATTCTGTGCGGTGCAAGATTATCAACGGCGGTGTCATACGTTCCAACCGCGGGGTAAATCTTCCCGAGAGCGCTATCAGCGTGCAGTCGGTAACTCAAAAGGATATTGCAGATCTCAGTTTCGGTCTCGAAAACGGTGTTGATTTTATCGCCCTTTCTTTTGTCCGGAAAGCTGAAGATATTCAGTACCTGCGCATGCTTATGCAGGAAAGAGGGACAGTGCTTCCCATCATCGCCAAGATTGAAAAACCTGAGGCGATACTGAATATAGATGGAATTATTAATGAAGCAGACGGAATTATGGTCGCCCGTGGAGACCTCGGTGCCGAGACTTCCCCGCAGGATGTACCCGTTCTGCAGAAGATGATTATAAGAAAAAGCAACCGGGCCGGGAAACCTGTAATTACCGCAACGCAGATGCTGGAATCGATGATAGGGCATCCCCGCCCGACAAGGGCGGAAGCTGCGGATGTAGCAAACGCAATATTCGATGGAAGCGATGCGGTTATGCTCTCAGAAGAAACTGCAATGGGCGCCTACCCTGTTCGAACCGTAAGAACAATGGCCGAGATAGCCCAACGCGCAGAGGAGGAGATAAACAAGAGAGAAGTTGACGGGTTTTCCTCCAGGCGAAAGGAAATTCCCGAACCCGATTATACTGCTGATTGTGTGAGCTATTCGGCTACCCGGCTAACCGAGCTGGTGCATCCCAGGTATATCATTAGCTTTACACTTTCAGGAAAAACGGCTGCCCTGGTGAGCAAATACCGCCCACCTGTTCCAATTATTGCCATGTCTCCGAACGAGAAGGTGTTGCGCAGCCTTTCCATATACAGCGGAGTTTACGGTGTGTATATAGATCACGTGTCCTCAACCGAACAGCTTCTGGACAGGGCGGAAAAGATCGTGGTCCGGAAGGGCTTCTGCAGTGAGGGGGATACGGTTCTCTTTATCGGGGGTGTGCCGGTGCTTGCAGGGGAGCCTGCAAATATGCTGAAAATTCATAGAGTGATGCTAGGACAGAAGAATATCTGACAGAAAGGCAGCCAGGTTTGCACCTGCAACCTCAAAAACCGATAAGCGATTAATGGCATTACCATGATGCCTATGTAAATTATCTTTACGCTATTAAAAACAGCAAATAAGTTTTCTATTGTTCTCGGTCCCGCCAGGGATCAATCCCGCTAGGGATACATCCCGCCAGGGACATACACCGCTTATGAGTACCTCGGTTGTGATGGGTGGTTGCCATGAACGGCGGAGTGAATCTATCTAAAGTTGCCTCTTCAATACATCCATTTCCGACTCTTGCAGAAATGAACTTCAAGGTTGCGGGAAAGCCCTTTGCAGAAAAAACAAAGAGGCTCCTCAAATTCTTTTTCAATCTACGTGGAAGGGCCTGCGAACTTCCTGACAGTATGTAGAAGTGACGTACGCCACCGTAATGATGGGGACATAATACTTAATTAACAGTAGAGTACACCGCCGAATATCGATAATTAATTATGGGTGCATAATACTCTTTTATCAGCGGAGTACACTGCCGGAGTATGAGATTGCTTAAGAAGCAGTGCGGTGGGAAAAGTGCTTGACAAAGCAGTCGTAAGTGATTACTCTCGGAAATGATAACCATTATCAAACGAAGAGAGTAATGGTATGGGGGCGGACAAAAAGGCGCAATGGAGCAGGAAACGGCTTGAAGAATCGGAATACCGGCTCACAAAACCGAGACGGGCTATTCTGGACGTGCTCTTGCATACTGATGAGCACCTGAGCGCAGAAGAGATATATCAGCGGGTATACAGCGACTATCCGGCAATAGGGCTTACAACGGTTTACAGGACACTCGAGCTTTTTGTTCAGATCGGTATCGTGCTTCGGTTCGACTTCGGCGACGGTAGAGCCAGGTTTGAGTTGAGCGTGGGACCCGAGGTACAGGGATCCCATCATCACCACCTTATCTGCACTAACTGCAACAAGATAATCGACTACACGGATTTTATCGAGGATGAAATCGAGCTGCTCAAGAAAACGGAGAAGGGGCTCGAAGCGCTGCATAATTTCAAAATTAACAACCATATCATAGCATTCTACGGCCTCTGTGAAGATTGCAGAAATGAGAATAAGGAGAAAAATAATGAAGGTATGCGTGACGTCTGAAGGGCTTGACCTCGATGCAGCAGTTGATCCAAGATTCGGTAGATGCAGGTATTTTATCGTAGTGGATACCGATTCGCTTGAATTCGAAGCAGTCGAAAATAGCGGCGTCAGACAGACGGGAGGCGCAGGTGTTGAATCGGCCCGTCTTGCCGCTGAAAAGGGGGCAAAGGCAGTACTCACGGGCAACTGTGGCCCAAATGCGTTTCAAACACTCAATGCTGTCGGGATCGAGGTATATATCGGAGTAAACGGCACGATAAGGGAAGCGGTTGAAAACTTCAAAAATGGAAAGTACAGCACCCTTGGAAGCGCGAATGTGGGCCCGCATTTTGGAATGACGGGATCGAACGAATGAAAAGTGAGATCAGTGAAGAACAGAAAGAACAGGAGAAGCGGCTTCAGGAACACCTGTCTTTGATTAAAAACAAGATTCTCGTTTTAAGCGGCAAGGGGGGAGTTGGGAAGACAACTGTTTCAGTAAATCTCGGATACGGGCTCGCTTTGCGTGGATTCGAAACAGGGGTACTGGATATAGATATCCATGGACCAAACGTCGCCAAAATGCTGGGTATAGAAGGCCGAAAACTGTACGGCTCCGGGTCCTACATCGATCCTGTGCAGGTTATACCACATCTGAAGGCGCTGAGTATTGCTCTTCTCATGGATCGTCAGGATCAGCCGGTCATCTGGAGGGGGCCGCTGAAAATGTCGGCAATCAAACAATTTATCAGTGATGTCAACTGGGGAGAGCTCGATTACCTGGTGATCGATTCACCGCCGGGAACGGGAGACGAGCCGCTCAGCATATGTCAGATCATACCTGATGTCAGTGGTGCTGTGGTGGTAACCACCCCTCAGGATGTTGCGATTCTCGATTCCAGAAAAAGTGTACTGTTCACGAGGGAACTGAATGTGCCGGTTATAGGTATCATCGAGAACATGAGTGGGTTTGTGTGTCCGCACTGCGGCGGCGAGGTAGACCTCTTCGGGTCAGGCGGGGGGGAACGCGCTGCAAAAGAGCTCGATGTGCCCTTTCTAGGGAAGATTCCCATCGATCCGGATATGGTTAAAAGGGGTGACGAAGGGACCCCGTTTATAGAACAAAACCCTGACTCTGTAGCGGGTAAAATATTGAACAGCGTGATCGACAGTATTATAGAGAGCATCGAGAAGCATAAAAAAGGGTAGGCCCATTATGGCAGGCCTGTTCCTTTTATCTTTGTGAGTTTTTTCTGATAACGGCCTTATATCCGATCCGCTGAACGATCTCGGTCACACTTTCCAGAGACTCCGGGTTCCCTTCGTAATCGACATGTATCTCACCTTTAGATGCATCGACATGTATATGATGGATACCCTGAACTTTTCTTCCGAGATGCTCTATCGTATACGCACATGAGGCGCAGTGCGCGCCTTCAAGGTCTAGTATCGCGTTCGTTCGATTTTTCTCCATACTATTAATGTATGATGCCAGGATAGCCCTGACAAGGGTTAATTGGTTGTCTGTATTTAAAATGATATGGAGAAATCCTTGTACCTGGGAAATGCTATTTCATGCCACTCCTCCGACACGGCTGAAACATGGCCGTATGAAGGGCCTAATCTGATATCCTCTAAAAACAGAATAAGGTTCTGCTTTTTTCCTTCCGCTTCGATCTCGACTCTCCCATCGTACAGATTTTTTACCCAGCCTGTTATATGGTACTTTCGAGCCCGGTGTATGGCAAAAAACCTGAATCCCACCCCCTGTACAACGCCCGATACGTAAGCATGGAGAACATAGTAACTGTCCGCCATCATAGGCTCCTTAAATACCTCGGATTCATGCCTCGAGCCTTTTTATTATCTCCCTGACCTTCTGCGCATTCGGGTAATCGGGATCGATGGTAATGAGTGTTTTAAAGATCGTAAGCGCATCCTTTTTGTTCCCCTGTTTGAGAAAGAGATTTCCGAGAGGTTCATATGCCTGGATGAAATTTTTATTCGTTTTTATTGTCCTCAAATATTCGGTTATTGCTTCGTCTTCTTTTTCCATCTTGACGTAACATGATGCAAGGCCGAAATGGGCCTCCGGTGATAGCGGATCGATACCGAGCGCCCTCTGAAACTGATCGACAGCCTCCTGGACCAGTCCGTTTTTTAAAAGGGCATTGCCCAGATTGATACGGGCGGGGAGCGAGTTTGGATCGAGTTTGATTGCTTTCTTAAGGGTTTCAAGCGCCTTGTCATAGAGGTTGCTCTTGATATATATATCGCTGATATTGTTGTAGGCTTCCATATATTTCGGGTCAAGTTTAATGGCATTCTCATACGCGGTAATAGCCTCGCTGTACTTTTCAAGACGTGCATAATTGTTTCCAAGGTTGTAGAAGTATCGTTTATCACTTGCGTTAAGAGAGATTGCCTTTTTCAGCGCCTCCACCGCATTATCGTATTTTTTCTCCATTTCATACAATATCGAAAGATTGTAGTAGGTCAGGTCACTTTCAGAATCGAGTTTCAGGGTGGTTTCATACTCCTTTTTTGCATCATCATACATATTCAAGGCTCTGTACGTGTCCCCGAGTTTGATATGGGCCTTGGCATTGTCGGGTTCAATAGCAATAGCTTTTTTATAATAGGTCATGGCCTTTTCGTAAAAATTATTTTCATAGTATAGCAGGCCCAGATTGATATAGGCCTTTACATAGTCAGATTTGAAAGAAATTGCCCTGCTGTACGCATTGATCGCTGTATTCGTTTTTCCAAGCTTCTGCGCGGTCAAACCGAGATTATAGAAAGCCTGCGGAAACTGGGGTAAAAGCTGTGTTGCTTTGGTGAAACTCTGCAGCGCATCGGTGTATTCCCGCTGCAAATACTGAATTATACCCAGCTTGTAGTATGCCATTCCATTGTTCGGGTCGAGTTCGAGGGATTTTTTATACTCGGTGACTGCACTTGCAAGCATATCCTGATCGTCATAGACTTGCCCGAGGGTGAAATGTGGGAGAGCGAGGTTCGGATCGATCTGCAGAGCCTTTTTACTCGTCTCGATTGCTTTTCCGACATTTTCCTGAGAACCAGGATTATCAGAGAAGTAACTTGCCCCTAAATAGGCTAATGCATTTGCATGATCCGGTTTTATCTGGGCTGATTTTTCCAGGTTCTGAATGGCGGATTTAAACGATCCTGCTTCATATGACGCTTTTCCCTTTTTGAAGTAATCCTCAGCCAGTTTTTCGCGTTTTTTCTTCTCGGCTTCAAAATCAATTTCAGGGGTTTGTTTTACGATTTTATTCGTTTTTTCTTCTTTCGGCATAGACTCCTTGATGCTGCTTACCACTTTATCGATTTTCTCTATCTCTTTCTCCGATTTTTCCTTCTCGCCCGCCTTTTTTTTCGCAATGACTTCATCGAGAAGTGAAAGGGCTTCACTGTTTTCCGGATCTTCGACAAGCACCTGTTCTAGCTGCGCGCGGGCGAGGTCGTATTCACCGCGGTTGAAGTAGTACCTGGCGAGCTTCATAGTGTTTTGTATCTTATCACCTTTTCCTGTCTCTTCCCCGGTTTCAACTACCGGTTTTGGGCGATTTTTTATTTTATGGAAAGCGAAGTAACCACCGCCTGCAATTATGAGCACGATGAGTATAATGAGAATAACTGCTGTTCTTCTGCTGTCAGCCATATTTTATTCCTTTATCTTTCTATACCCTCCACCGAGAGGTCGTCAACCGGTTTTTCACTGGTTTCCAGTATATTTTCAGTGGAGTTAACAAGTTTATCGAGATCACTCAGCACGCCGTTCAGGAGATCACGATCAAGGCCAGTCTTCTCATCTATATTCTTATCCGACTGTGGTTGTTGGATTTCACCCTTTAGATAAGCGATCGCCTTCTGTATGTTTTCATACTGTGGAGTTTGTGGGTACTCTTTGAGGTATGTTTCCCATTGAATTATCGTGTCTGAATAATTGCCCTCCTTGTAATACGCATTTCCCGCATTCAGGTAGGAGTCGTACAGGGTAGCGTCGTTTTGTATGGCCTTTTTATACATCTGTGCCGAAAAATCGTAATTTCCCTTCAGGTAGTAGCAGTTTGCGAGATTGTAGAAGTAGATTCCCTTCTTTTCGGTAAAGTTCAATCCGGCTGTAAAGTTGAGAATGGCCTTGTCGAGCTCATTCAACTGGTAATATGAATTACCGAGATAGAAATACACCCGGGCGTTCATAGCATCAATATTTTTCGCCTCTTCAAGGCTCGCAGCGGCAAGCTGAAATTCACCTTTTGAATAGTGTGTCAACCCTTTTTTAAAATATTCATTTTCAGATGCGAAAATTTCGAAAACGGGTAAAAAAAATACTATAATAATTATTAGATGGTACAGGATTTTTTTCATTTTATGTTTCCAATATACAGTCTTGTACATGTTTTTTCACAGGGTTTTCATCTCTAGTATCGTATAAATAAAATATAGCATTATGTGAAAATAATGTACAACGTTGTGTGCAGCAAGGATCGAAAGTACACTCGTTTTACAAAAACAGCGGTTGAGTTTGTGCAGATTCGGCCGATTGATCTTATAGATCAGCATGAGCTGACCAGACTTCTGCCTAAAATATCTTCATGACTGGTGGGAATTACCCTATTTGGATGCCCAGAACCACGTACGCGGCGATGGTAGGTTTGCATCGTACATCAAGAATCTATACGTTCCCTCTTTTATTAGCAGTATCCTTAAAAATGAAGGCATAGCGCTGAGAAAATCCTTCGGACAGAATTTCCTAATAAATCGAGATATTGCCAGACGCCTTTTTGACTACGCCCAACTCGATGGATCCGATACTGTACTTGAAATCGGCCCCGGATTAGGCACACTTACCTTTGCTCTCGCGCAGAGGGTAAAACGAGTCATCGCAGTTGAGCTTGACCGGGGGCTAGCCCGGTATCTTGAAAATAAAATTGAGGAGTTCTCAGTCCCAAATATCGATATCGTGCATGGGGATTTTATGAAACTGAGAACCTCTGATTTTGCGGCGCTGTGCTCTGCCGATAAAGTGGTGAGCAATCTTCCTTATAGCATCGGCATCAGAGCATTACTGAAGATTATCGACGACATGAACAGTATTCAAAGTATAACAGGCACCGTACAGAAAGAAATTGCAATGAGGCTCACGGCAAATCCAGGTATGAAGGAGTACGCATACGTGTCGGTAGTTGTACAATGTGCTGCGGATATTCACGTTCCGAAAAAAAATATTGCAGCGGAAAATTTTTTTCCGCGGCCTGAAGTTGAGAGTGCAATTATTTCGCTGGTTATGCGTCCCGAAAGAGTTACGTGTAAAACAGAGTTCAGAGATATCGTGCGGGCCGGCTTCTCGAACAGAAGAAAAAACCTGGTGAACAACCTCTTGAGCCTGGGATTTGGAATTTCGAAGAAACAATTGCAGGACATTGTGAAACATCTATTTCATAATGAACATGTGCGTGCACAACAGCTTGCTGTTGAAGATTTCATGCGCCTTACAGAACGCCTGCTGCATGCAAAAAACACAAAGGATGGTCGTTAGTGTTCAACCGCCGTGTGTTTTTTTCCCCCTGGTGTGAACCGCTGCATAATTGCAGTGTTGGAGAAAGAATAGATGCAGAGTGCTCCCCATATTAACGAAAAACTCATCACGTGAACGGAGGTAAAGGGCTCCTTGAATATGATGACTCCTATTATAAGCTGGATGCTCGGAGCTAGGTACTGGATGAAACCCACTGAAGCCAGAGGTATACGCCGAGCGCCGTGCGCGAACCAGAGGAGCGGTGTCGCAGTAACCAGCCCCGCGCAGACAAGCATGATGTGTGAAACGACAGATACGGAGCCGAGAGCGCCAGTTCCGTTCAACTGCCTGGATACGATGAATGTAAGAGCAGCAGGTGAGAGAATAATGGTCTCGATTAAAAGGCCGATGAGAGATCCTGCATGGGAGGTCTTTCTGAGCAGACCGTAAAACGCGAAGGAGAATGCCAGCGAGAGGGCAATCCACGGCACATTGCCGTACTGGAGTGTCATGTACAGCACACCTGTAAAGGCAAGGGCAACCGAGATAGCCTGCCAGAAACTCAGTCGTTCACGAAGAAACAGCATGCCTAACAGCACATTGAGCAGAGGATTGATAAAGTAGCCCATGCTCGTCTCAACGATGTGACCTGCATTGATCGCCCAGATATAGATAAACCAGTTTGTACCCAGAGTAACCGCGCTGAGTAAAAAAAAGAACCTGTATCGCCACGACGATACCGCTTGTTTTAATTCCTGAATTCTATGCTGAAAAAAAAGAAGTATGACGACGACTACAAAAGACCAGATAATTCTGTGCGCGATTATCTGTGAAGCGGGCACACTCTTGAGCGCTTTCCAGTAGAGAGGCAGTATCCCCCACAGGGAAAATGCGCCTACGGCATACCAGGTGCCAACGACCCCTTCGCGGTTTCTTTCTGCTTTATGTCCGAACATGGTGAATTGAATGTACTCCGCGAAAACGGTTATTTCAATTACATTTTCTTGCTGCTGTTCGGATCGGTGAGGGGTTTTGTTTGATAGGGTAGAAGGTATGAGAGGCGGGATCAGTTCAAGCAATGCATCTGAATATAGTACTCATCAATATGCGAAGGTCCGTGTTATCCAGACGCTTTACGTCCGGATAATGCCGCCTGACGGCGGCACTATGTCGATAGTTTCTGTTCGAGTTCTTTCAGGTAGGTCTTTGAGCGCAGGCGCATTCTTTCCTCTCCATGCGCTGATCTGTCGAGTAGTTTAAGTCCCTCAAAGAGCTCTTTTATAAGCCCCTCGAGCGTTTTCACATTGCCCGGTGCATTGTTTACCGTCATCTTGAAAATAACCCTGTTGTCCTTTGAGAGGGTATTCGCACGGGCGTTTACTTCGTTCTGCATCCTCGGTACGACATCTCTTTCAAGCCTTGTGAGAAATTTCGTAAAGGAAAGTATCTGATCGTACAGTTTGTCAAGGTCATACCCGGTTGCATCATAGTACTGGTTGGCATTGAGCAGATCCTCGATATCCATCCAATCGCTCTTGGTAATGTCGACTTCGAAGAGGTAACTTTTTATATAGTTATTACTGCTGAATATATGGTACCTCTCTTTGAGCTTTTCAATAGCGTCGAAAATCTTCTGATCTTTTAGTAGCATTTTTAACTGTAGCCCCCGACAGAATAGAATTACACTTTCTATTCACACACTCTTTTAAGTAACTTCTCGCGAAGTTACTTGGTGATATTCAGTCCCGTTTAGGACATACGCCACTTTTAAATATATAACAAAACAGGGGGTTTTCGGAAAAAACTTTTAGAGAAAAACTGCATTTCTCGTCATATTATCGATGATACAGAGTGCTGCACTGAAATTCTGCGCCTCAGTAAACCGGTTTGGTACAACTATGCATTTCATACGGGCGTTCGATGCTGCCGTTACGCCGGTGCTGCTGTCCTCGAACACGAGGCAGCTCGCTGGCGGAACCCCCGACTTTCGGGCCAGGTATTCGTATATCTCAGGATTTGGTTTACTTTTTTGAACATCCCTTCCCGTTGCAGTGAAGGTAAACCGGTCTAAAAGACCGAGCCCCTTTACGCCGAGGATGGTTTCGACTTCCACAGGAAGCGCGGAGGTGGCAAGCGCCAACTTCAAACGGGAATGGCACGACACATAGTCTATAAAATCGGTAATGCCGGGTCTGGCTACTGTTTGTACACAGCTTGTAATTAACCGTCGGTACACAGCGTTCTTTTTTTCAACAAGTGCATCGATGGAATAAGGGCTTCTGATCCTGTGCTTCGTCATAATAACGCGGAGGTACTCATCGGCCCGTTTTCCGACACAGCTTTGAATCCAGTATTGTTCGCTTATTCGTACGCTCAAGGTTTCGAGCGCTGTATTGACCGATTTGAACTGCAGCTCTTCATCATCAACGATAAGCCCGTTCATATCAAGAATAACAAGGGAGGCGCTCTCCAGTGCGGTATGAAGAAAATTGTTTTTGAAATACCGTCTTAGGATATCGTTCATGGAGGTTTCGAGCTTTTTGAATCACACCTTATATGGTAATTTCCCCTTTCTCTGCTACAACACTTCCTCGAGCTGTTCTTTGATATCGTCAGGCGCCTGTGCACCTATCTTTTCAATTGTTTTTGAAGCGACGAAGGAAGCGATGGTGCAGCACTTTTCAGGCTCAAACTTATTTATAAGGCCATATAAAAATCCGGCAGCAAAGTTGTCGCCTGCACCTGTGGTGTCCTGCACCTCGGTCCTGAAACTCGGGAGTTTTACCATCTCTCCGGAGTACGAGATATGGGTATCGTCAGCACCGTTTTTTACAACCGCAATCTCGCAGAGCCTTCCCATCTGTTTAACGGCGGTACTGATATCCTTCTGTCCCCTGGTGCCGTACAGAATATGGGCCTCCATAGCATTTGCAAACACAATGTCGGCAGATTCTTCGATAATTCTCAGGAAATCGGAGCGATGGCGATCGACCGCAAAGGGGTCTGCAATATCAAACACGATTTTCACTCCGTTTTTCTTCGCGATTTCTATTGCACTGGTTACCGCCCCCTTTTGAATTGCCGTGTCCCACATGTATCCGGTAAAGTAAAAGAATCTCGATTTTTCGAGCATGTCAGCCGCAATATCTTCTCGCGAAAAACTTCTGCACGCTCCCAAATAGGTATTCATCGTCCTCTCCTTGTCCGGCGTAATAAGAACGATACATATACCCGTATCGGCTGGGCCTTTGCGCAGATAAGAAGAAATCCCTTTCTCCCGAATTTTTTCAGTGAATACTTTGCCGTACTCGTCATGACCTATTCCGCCTGCAAGCGCGGTTCTGGCGCCGAGAAGGGCAAGAGTGGCAATTGTGTTGGGGCATGAGCCGCCCGCCTCGATAAAAAGGTTTTTCTCGCTATAGAGACCTGTCTCGCTATAGAGACCTGTCTCCAAAGCGGAGGCTTCATTGCGAACGAGGCCTGTCTCGCTATCGATGCTGCGGCTTTTGAGCGTCTGTATGAGTTCGTCCTTTCTTTTTTTATCTATGAGGTGCATGATGCCCCTGTTCAGGCTGTTTGTGGAGAGAAAATCATCATCCACGATCGCAAGGATATCGACGAGTGGATTTCCCAGGCCTGATACATCGTAGAGAATTTCACGTGAATCCCCGTCGTTCAGTTCCGACAGGATATTATGCTGTGCCTTTCTGCCCACTGTTTTTTCCCCTTCTGTTTGAGTTTTTAAATCTTGCAAAGCCTGGTTTAATCGTGTTATATATAAGATCGAGCCGCTGGGGGAAGGAAATGAAGGCGCTCTTCATGGCGTTCAAGGTGAGTTTCTCGAAATCCCTGAGCGAGAGATCGAACTGGCTGGATGCGGTGACAAGCTCATGTGTAAGCGTCGTTCCGCTCATAAGCCTGTTATCGGTGTTCAGGGTTACTCTGAATCCGTTTTTGTAGAAAAGAAGGAAGGGATGGTACCGGAGGTCAGGTACCGCACCGGTATGGAGGTTACTTGAAAGGCATACTTCCAGCGGAATCCTCCTGTCGAGCACGTACTGTGCAAGGTTTCCTATTTCGACGATTTTCATATCCGATGCCATGATATCGTCCTTCAGATGGAGACCATGGCCTATCCTGTGGGTGCCGCAGAACTGAAGTGCCTGCCAGATCGATTCTTTTCCGAATGCCTCTCCCGCATGAATTGTAATATAGAAGTTGCTTCTCTGTATGTAGTGAAATGCCGCCAGATGATCTTTAGGCGGGTAACCGAGCTCATCCCCCGCGAGGTCGAAACCGACTACTCCCTGATCCCTGTAGCGGACGGCGCATTCCGCCATCTTGAGGCTGGTTTCAGGCGGCATATTTCTCATTGCGCATATGATGAGGCCGAACTTTACACCGAAGGCGCGAGCGCCTTCTCTGAGACCGTACAGTACCGATTCAAGCACCTGGTCATAGCTCAATCCCTGTTTTGTATGAAAAAGCGGCGAGAACCTGGTTTCCACGTAGACAACGCCGTCCTTCTTCATATCCTCCATCATCTCATAGGCAACCCTGTATAAGGCTTGCTCAGTCTGCATGACGCCGGTGGTAAACCTGAAACCCTTGAGGTACTCCGCCAGGCTTCCCTTGTTCTTCCCGTCGAAAAACCAGAGCCTGAGTTTTTCAGGGTCGGATTCGGGGAGCGCGAGCTCGTGTTCGGACGCAAGTGCAATAATGGTTTCGGGCCGCAGACCCCCATCGAGATGATCGTGGAGCAGTACTTTCGGCACTTTTCGGAGTAACTCTTCGGTGAGAGGGGCAGGTGCAGTCTCATTGCTCATCGGCTTTGTTCCCCTGTATTAGGTTTATTTTCATGTATACCTCTCTTTTCCTCTCTCCAGGGATGTTTATTGATATTTCGATCTGCAGCTACTGTACCATAAAGTATAAAAAAAAACCAAGGTATCGAAGGAAAAAAAACGGGCTTTCCTCCTCACCCTAGTGTGGCATTACAATCCTTTCAACAAATTCTTTTTATGGGCAAGATGTGAACAAAATATAAACAAAATGCTGAAACCAACCAGTACACCTGCAGTGACTGACGGATGCAGCAGCGAGTCTCCTCTCAGTCCGTAATTCAACAGATCAACGAGGTAGGTGAGCGGTGATATGAATGCAATTGATTTCAAGAAACCCTGCATACCCTGCAGGGGAATAAAGATGCCGCTTATAAATATCATGGGAAACCTGATGAGGGAGGACAGCATCATAACGTTCGACGGCGCGCGCCCGGAAAATGAAGATCTGACGTTATATCAATAGGTTCCTGTAATGAAACCTCGACCGACCGTGTCTGTTCATAGGCCTTTCTCAAGACCTCGGGCCGGTCTATGGCTACGATTTTCCCTTCATTTATAATTCCAACCCGATCGCACAGCATGTTTGCCTCGTTTATATTGTGGGTGGTGAGAAAAACAGTCGTGCCTTTGCTATTTATCTCCGTTATCAGTTTTTTGATGAGCCTCTGGCTCTGAATATCTAGCCCTGACATCGGTTCGTCTAAAAAGAGTATTGCAGGATTATGCGCAAGCGCGCTCGCAATATTGATCCTCTGCTTCAGGCCTTTCGAAAGCGTCCGGGTGGGAACGGACCTTCTTTCAAACAGTTCGAATTGACGGAGGAGGGACAAAGCTTTTTGCCTGAGCTCCTTTCGCGGCATACCGTAGAATTTCCCTGCAAGAACGATATTCTGCATTGGCGTCAGATCCTGATAAATATTTCCCATTTCAGGAATGATGCCCATTATTGATTTCGCTTTTACAGGATTTTTAAGCACATCTATGCCGTTGATAAAGACCTTCCCGGCATACGGTGTGAGCGTGCCGGTAAGAAGCCGAATCGTTGTCGTTTTTCCTGCGCCGTTCGGCCCTAAAAAACCGTAAATTTCCCCCCTGGTTACGGAAAAAGAAACGTCGCTTACCGCAGTAACATCGTTAAACCTTTTCGTGAGTTTCTTTACGTCGATAATCGATTCCGGCATTGTATACCCCCTTAAGCCTTTGGAACGGGATACCCGGCTTTATCAAGCATAGCGAGGAGCTGTTCTCGTGCATCGGCGTACTCATCGGTAAACAGGGGAGTGCATCTTTCTAGTGACGTCTCCTCTGCAATAAGCTTGGCTGCAAACCCCATGCATGCAGGCTGGTCGCACTTGCCGCAGTTTGTTCTGGGCAGGAGCTTGTACACACCAAGAGCGTTCAGCTGGGCCCGTGTTTTATAATTCGGTTCGATCTCATGTCTCTTGTCGTACGTCCTGTTGATAACCGACTTCAGATGTTCCAGGGCCTTTTCGGCATCCTTCTTATCCTCGAGACCGGCAATGAGAAGCTTCTTTGCATGCAGCGTAATACCGTGCCCGCCGAGCTTGAAGTGGAAGGTCTTGTTTTTAGGGTCGTAGATGGTTCCCTTCATGATCGCGTTGAGATAGGGGAAAACCTCACTGATGTCATCGGTACAGTCCGCAGATGCGGTAATTATTTCAGCTTCTCCCGGATGGCACGGCGGAAAGAATGTGTTGATGTTTTCAAAGCCTTTCAGAAGCATCCCCCCTCCTTTTTATTTGCATCTTCACATAAGTATTGAATACTTCTTAAGCCAGTTTATACTCGTTTCCTAAAGAATATATTATTATATTTTTAAAAATATTAAAATTGTAAAATTTTATCAGGTTTTTTTCGAAATAACTTACGATAAAATAGATCCATTGCACCGATAGGATCAAGAGGCAGATTTTTCCAGCACCGCTCTGGTCATCTTGTTGCACTGTGGAAGATCGAGGTTGCATTCCCTGAAGAGGTAGCAGGATCTCTTGCAGATTCCTACGAGCATAAGCATAACCGGTACCTCGATGAGCACCCCAACAACGGTTGCAAGCGCTGTACCCGAAGAGAGACCGAACAGCATCGTTGCCGTTGCGATCGCCACCTCGAAATGATTCGAGGCGCCTATCATTGCTGCGGGGGCTGCGTCATGATAGGAGAGTTTCAATATACGTGCAATCACAAAGTACCCAATGCTGAAGATAAGAATTGTTTGAATGAAGAGTGGAATTGCAATCCACACGATGGTGAGCGGGTTTGAAATGATGATCTCTCCCTTGAATGAAAATAGAAGTATCAGGGTGACGAGAAGTGCGATGACGCTCACCGGTGTCAGGATGTGAAGAAACTTTTCGTTAAACCACTGGATACCCTTTGCATTGATAATCCATTTTCTCGAGAAATACCCTGCTATAAGGGGCAGGCCGACGTATATAGTCACCGAAAAGAGTATCGTCTTCCAGGGAATGGGCATCGCGTTTACCCCCAGAAGAAAACCGCCGAGCGGTGCATAGAGAAAGAGCATGGTCAGCGAGTTGATGGCGACCATCACGAGTGTTAGCCCGTCATTGCCTCTGGACAGGTAGCTCCACATCAGTACCATGGCTGTGCAGGGCGCGATACCCAGTAGAATAGCCCCCGAAATGTAGCTTCTCCAGAGCTCGACTTCCTGGCCTGTTTTGATTATTTCAGTCCCCGGTAAAAACCCCTTGAACACGTGCCCTAAAAAAAAGGTTGCGATCAGGTACATTGTAAACGGCTTGATTGCCCAGTTGATAAAGAGCGTTATACCAACCGGCTTTGGAGTCTTTGCGGCACTCACAACCTCTGCGAAATCGATTTTCACCATGATTGGGTACATCATGAAAAAGAGGCAGATGGCAATAGGAATCGACACATGGTAAACCGACAGAGAATCGAGTGTGACGGCGAATCCGGGAGCTGTTTTACCTAGAAGTATTCCCACACCGATACAGGCGAGCACCCACACGGTAAGGTATTTCTCAAAAACATTCAGCCCTTTTTCCTTTTTCATATGATCCTCCCTTTATACATTAGCATGCATACACAAAGCTCAGCAGTACATGCTGGCGTGCATACTCCTTGAGCATGAAAAAAGATTCGAGCAGGGCATTCGAAACAATCTGATTACGAAAGGGGATGAAGTACAGTGCCGCGAAAACAGAAACCAGGATGAAAAACTTTGTTTTCTCTTTCATTGAATAAAGCCTTTATGTAAACTTTAATTTAGTTTCATATTTCGTATAATATAAAAATATATTTGTTATTGTCAATAAAAAAATAATCAAGTACACTGTAATTCAGAGAGAAAGTTCCTTGTTTCTAACTCACTAGAGGCATGAAAATGCGGGAATATCTGAATGTTCTGAAGGCCCTCGGTGACGAAAACCGTCTCCGAATCGTGATGATGCTGAAGGTACGTTCCCTCTGTGTCTGCGAGATGCATGAGGTGCTCAATATAGCGCTTTCAACGATTTCTGCTCATCTCAAACAGATGAAGAATATAGGAATTCTGGATGATGAAAAGGACGGTAGATGGGTGATATACAGGCTGGTGAAGGAAAATACGTTTTTCAACGGGCTGCTCGAAGTGCTGGAGAAAGAGCTTCAGGATAATCAACGAATACAAAACGACAGGCGCATGATTTCACGTATCACAAGGGAAATTTGCGCCGCAGGAATGAAAAAGTCGAACGTGTAATTACCACCAGGCCGGCCCCCCTGCTTAGATAGCCTCGATATCGAGAAGCCTGCAAATATACTTTAATTCTTCCTTGTGATCGCCGTAGCATATGATATAGTGCCGGGGCACCGACTTTTACGCAAACTCCTCAATAAAAAATTCAGTTTAAGATATTGCGTTGTATTTCTCATAAAAGTGAGATCCTTGCAAAAAAAAAGTAAAAGTTAAATTTTCATAAAAAATCGTTGACAAAAAATGAATATCAATAAATAATATGTATGATTCAATCATTTTATGATAGTTATCATCAATATTTTGATAAAATAGATCATTTTGAATAACAATGAAACGTGATCAGATCATGCGAATAATGAAGAAAAGTGAATTGGGGTACAATAAATACGGTGCTGGCATAGAGCCGTTGAATTTTTGATAAAGCCTGGTGTGTACCGATAGGAGACTAAACATACTCGAATATTTTATAATAAATCAAGGAGGGTTTTTTAAAAAAGCTTGCGGCAAGTGATGACATTATAAATGTTAAGAAGGAGGTGATGTTTAAAGGCATTTCAGAAAAAAAACCATCTACTATGGTGGTGAAACGCTCATGGTATACCATTCGATTCTCAAAAAAAAGCCAAGGAGGTATTCAAATGAAGATGAAGAAGATTTTTCAAATATTGATTGTTGCAACAATAGTGGTTGTATTGCCGGCAACACTGGTTTTTTCAGGAAAAGGGTCTGCAAAGAAAGTTACAATAACCCTCATGCGGGATGCAGCGGAGATGCCGGATGAAGTTATTCAGACTTTTGAACAGCAAAATGAAGGTATCAATGTCAGTGTCGTTGAGAATGATCCGGCCAAGCTCATGGCAATGATCGCCGGTGGGAATGCACCCGATGTTTTCCGTATCAACGGCATAGGTAGTCCATACTGGATCCGTAAAGGCCTGTTGATGGATATAACATCGAACTTGGAAAAATCGATCGACATGGATGATCTCTTCCCAGTTAACGGTATGTTCCGGTTTGACGGTACAACACAGGGGAAAGGGCCATATTACGGTATCGTAAAAGACTGGTCCCTCGACTACATGTATTACTACAACAAGGATGCTCTGAAAGAGGCGGGGGTGCCTGTGCCCAGTGATGATCAACCGGTGACATTCAGTGAGTTTACCGATATGATCAACAAAATCACGGTCTACAAGGACGGGAAGGCCGAGCGGTATGGTTTCGGTTACACTGATGATGAGTTCAATGGCTATTTCATGTATTTGCTCGCGTCGAAGGGTAAATATCTTTTTAAAGACAACGGGACAAAGCTTAATATAGACGACCCAGATGTGCATGCGCTGTTTAAATGGTGGTTTGATGAAGCGAAGATCCATCATGCGATGCATAATCCTCTCGACCCGGCTCCGGATTGGGATGGACCGTTGTTCCAGGCAGGTAGAGTGGCGCTTCAGTGGGACGGATATTGGTTTGGCCCGATCATCAACGAAGGTGGGCAAATTCCGCCCGATCACTTCAAGTTTGCACCTGCGCCGATGTACGGAAACAAGAGGGTAAACGCTACCGGAGGTGGTACCGGATATGTAATCTGTAGTAAAACAAAGAATTTTGATGCAGCGTGGAAATTCTATGTATATTACATGCTGGAGGACGAAGCGGTAGCACGTGCCAAGAGCGGTTGGGGCCTTCCTGCGAGAAAGTCGATGCTGAAATACGTCCCGCAAGAAACTGCTTTTGATAAATACAGACTGGAGCAAGTGAAGAAAGAGCTGCCGTATCAAATCATACTACAGTTCACCCCTTATCTGCGGGACAGCGCCCTTGTTTCCATCTATAACCAGCAAATGGAACCTGCTCTTAAAGGTGAGATTGATTTTGATACGGCTTTGAAAAATCTGGCAAACCAGATCAATTCCATGATAGCAAAAGAGATGCAGTAAGTTATAGTCTCAGGGGTAGAGGAGTAGATTACTCCTCTACCTGTAATTATGGTTTTATCCATTGGAATTCTGATATTTTGTACCAGAATTTTTATGTTCAACTGACTTATTGCATTACAATTACCTATTATTACATTCTCTAGGTAAAAACCATTAGGCAAGTGTTCTTCCGGCCTTAGGCCGTCAGAATGGGCTGGCCGTGTAGTTACATAAGAAAAACACTTATCAGCGAGCCCGATCGGTTTGACCTTTTACGATTGAAAGTTTACTTGCCTATTTTAGAATTGGGAGACAGTGTTGAGTTTGAGACGTTTAGGGATCAAACGTGAGACAAGAACGTTCTATCTACTCATTGGATTGTGGATAGTAATGTTCATTTTCTTGAATGTAATCCCGATGGTATATAGCTTCTACCTTTCTTTAACAAGCTATGATGGTCTGACAATTCCCCGTTTCATTGGTTTTAAAAATTATTTGAAACTGCTTCACGACTATCGATTTACAGGCTCCCTCGTTCAAACGCTTAAATTCACCTTTTTCAACATAGCTGCTACGTTGATAGTAAGCCTTCTGCTGGCGAATTTTCTTAACAAGAAAATGAAGGGGCGGGTTTTTTTTAGAAGTGTGGTATTTCTTCCCTATGCAGTTCCAATCATTGCTACCGTATTTATATGGAAGACCCTCCTGAACAGGGAATCGGGGCTCATTAACATGTTTCTAGGGATGATCAACAGCAACCTGTCTTTGAACCTACTTGTCAATGTCCCTATGGGGTCATTGATAACTATGTTCATCTGGCAGATCGGTGGTGGCATGGTTATTTTCCTCGCTGGCATACAGAATATACCTAGTGACCTTATCGAAGCGGCTGAAATCGATGGGGCGAGCCAGTTCTTCATATTCAGAAGAATCACCATTCCCCTTATGTCACCACTTATCATGTACCAGGTGGTAGTGGGAATTATGCTCTCCTTCAGTGTGATCGTACAGCCTATCCTCTTAACCTCTTCTCCAGGGGCGGCATTTACCGCATTTCTCAATCAGCAGCCACCGTATCAGAATTACTTTACCCTCATCTATGCTTTCCAACAGGCGTTCACCAATCAGAGTTTCGGCATCGCGATGGCGGCTACCTGGTACATGTTTCTGGTGATGTTTGTACTCGCTCTCATATTTCTACGGGCAACCAAGAGGTTCGTATACTATGAATATGAATAAAAATGCCATGCTATTATACAAACGATACAAGCTGCAGAGAAATGCCAGGAAGTCGCTACGATATGTGTTTGCTATTGTTATCGTTATTCTTTTTCTGATTCCGCTTTTCTGGCTGATTTTGAGCTCACTTAAGACACAAACGGAAATGGTTACGTTTCCTCCAAAATTCATGCCTAAGAAATTTCAATTTCAGAACTATATTCTCGCGGTTACAAAAATTGATTACCTTCGATATCTATTGAATACCATCGAGTTAAGCATGATATATACCGTGCCCGGTATTATAACAGCCTCCATATTCGGGTATGCGTTTGCACGATTTCATGCGCCCGGAAAGAAGTTCTTTTTTAATATTGTGATCCTGCTTCTCATGATACCACCCGTTGCGGTTTTGATACCGGAGTACGCCTTCTATGCGAAGCTGCATTTAATTAACACTTATTATATTTGGCTCCTCTGGGGAATCGGAGCGAACCCCCTCTATATTTACCTTTTCAGGCAATTTTTTTCATATTTTCCCAAGGAATTGGAAGAAGCAGCCATCCTTGATGGCTGTTCCCGTTTAGGTGTTCTATTCAGAATACTCATGCCACTGTCAAAACCCGTTATTGTGACGGTATTTTTACTTTCATTTCTTTTTGTCTACGGTGATTTCATGGCACCGGTTATTTTCCTAAGTGGCGAGAAGACAACTCTTGCAGTGGCAATGGCAAACGGTTACGTCATTCGAAATGGTATCTTGTTGGTTTCGGTGTTGCTCTCCGGTATAGTCATTTATCTGATTCCGGTCATCCTCATATTTTCCATAGGACAGAAATACTACATACAGGGAATTCTCACTTCGAGTGGCATTAAAGGCTGAGCATATCAGAACATGTACTAACTTCTTTTTATCGACCTATTTAAGAAAATAATATACAGTAGAATCTAATGCAGTAAATTCCCGGGGTAAGGGAGATAGGGTTATGGGTGTGAAAGTTGCGATGATCGGGGCGGGGAGTGTGGTTTTCTGCAAACTGTTGATGGCCGACATAATGGCAACACCCGCTCTGCAGGGAAGCGAGTTCGCTCTCATGAGCAGGACCTGGCCGAAGCTTGAAAACATGGAAAAGTTTGGAAAGCGCATGTTAAGGGAAAACGGTATAAACGGGAAGGTCTGGGCCACACTTGATCGCCGAGAGGCCATAAAGGATGCGGACTTCGTTGTGGTCATGATACAGGTCGGGGGCGTCGGGGCGTTCGAGCTCGACTACAAGATACCGTTAAAGTACGGGGTCGACCAGTGTGTCGGGGATACAATGGGACCGGGTGGAATCTTCAGAGGCCTGAGGACAATCCCTGTTCTCATCGAAATCGCACGGGATATGGAAGAGCTCGCAAAGCCGGGTGCGATCATGCTCCAGTACTCAAACCCGATGGCAATTAACTGCCTCGCCATCGGCAAAGCATCGAATATTTCGTTTACCGGCCTGTGCCACGGTATACAGACGACGCTGCAGGAAGTCGCAACCTGGCTCAAGATCCCGAAAGAGGAGATAACCTACACCTGCGGCGGAACCAACCACCTGGACTGGTTTCTTACCCTCGAACGAAACGGGGAGGACCTGTATCCGAGGCTTCGTGAGGTATTCGAACGGCCGGAATACTACAAGGCGGAAAAGGTGCGCGCCGAGATGTTTCGCCAGTTCGGGTTCTTCGCAACAGAAACGACCGGGCATACGAGCGAGTACGTGCCCTATTTTCGCAAAAACAGGAATGCAATGGACTTTTACTGCGACGAACCGGGGTTCGGCGGAGAGACGGGAGCGTACTATACCTGGTGCAGGACTGTTGCGAACAAGTACGCCGGAAAGAATATGCTCGATCATGAGTCTTTGAAGATTGAGGGGAGAAGTATCGAGTACTGTTCATACATCATGGAGGCGGCGGTAACGGGAAAGCCCTTCAGGTTCATGGGGAATGTACGAAACGACGGGTACATAACAAATCTGCCAGACGGCTGCTGTGTGGAGGTTCCCACGTTCGCTGATGATACGGGGCTTCATCCCTCAACAGTCGGCAATCTGCCCCTCCAGTGTGCGGCATTGAACATGACCCAGGTCAACGTGCATACTCTTACGGCCGAGGCTTCTTTAACGGGCGATC